>DVDU01000046.1 GCA_015296065.1 Oscillatoriaceae cyanobacterium M33_DOE_052
ACTCCCCACACTCCCCACACTTCCCACACTCCCCACACTCCCCACACTCCAGAGGTCCCCCGGGGTTGGGGGTGAGGGCAAACGTCTCAGACTAAACCGGAAGGGAAATATTTTCCTCCCAGGGGCGGGGACCGGCGGCGCGGCGGATATCGCGCCATATCTGAGTAGCGGCTAAGGCGCCATCACCCACCGCGATCGCCACTTGATTTAAACCCACCTTCAAATCACCAATGGCAAAAATTCGGGGATGAGAAGTGCGACACATCTTATCCGTCACCAAATTTTCCCCCTTCATCTCCAACTCTATCCCTTTCAGATAAGTATTGTGGTATTGGGAACCCATACCAATCAAACCGGTTTCCAACTGCACCACAGTGCCATCCACCAACTCCACCCCAGTCATCTGGTGGTGTTCCCCTAGAAACTGTTGGATGGGAGTTTCCACCAAGCGATAACCATAAGCGCTCAACTTCTGGCGCATTTCATCGCTCACGGCAAATAATCCATGCGTAAACACCGTAATATAAGGCGTAAACCAGCTCAAACTAAATACCATATCTTCAATGCTCGCCTCAGAACCGGCAAAGAAACCGCATTGTTTATTCGCCATTTCATAGCCATCGCACACCATGCACACGTGCAGATTGTATCCAGCATATTCAAAAACGTTGCGCATTTCATCCAGGGGCACCAAGTGGTCAATAATCCCACTAGCCGCAATCAAATATTTACTGCGAAATACGGGATAAACACTATTTTGCCGTCCCACTTTCACCCGCACGGCAAAAGTGTCCCCCTCATCCACTACTTGTTCTACATAACCGTTAAGTAAATCCCCATTCACAGAGAGGTAATGCTCTTTTCCTTGGTGCAACAACACTTTCCCTGGTGTATCTGGGGGTAAACCTAGATAATTGTGCAATTCCTGCATCCAAAAAGAGCGCGCTTTCCCTTTATCAATGATTAAACTAGAGAGGAGATAGCGTTGTAAATAGATACCAGCGGAAAGTCCCCCCGCGCCTCCGCCAATCACGATCGCATCATATACCTGCTCTTGGCGTTCTTGGAGATTCTGCTTTGATAGCTGCATAATACGTCATCCTTTTGTCTGACTTGGTGGCAGTAGGTTCCGGCGGCTCTCACCACCCCCTACTACTTAGTTTAATAACTATTCAGCAATATGTCAACAGGAAAAAACCACCGGTATAGCCAGAAGCTATCACCAGTGGTAGAGATGGGGGCGGTGGGACTTGAACCCACACGGCTGTCTCCAGCCAACGGATTTTCATTCTCTCGCGACTTTCGCCGCTGCTACCGCTTTGAGAATCGGACTCTCCCTTTACCCTCGTCTAAACGTTAGGGTAGCTCCCGTCGAGTCTCTGCACCTTCCGAATTGCCGTAGAAACAACAGATTTCGGCTTGGCTCAGGATTGCCATATCTGTGGCCAGATGTAGGTTTCCCTGAATTTGAGAGCATCCACTTAAAGGATTTCTCCCTTAAGGCTCAGTTTTCTAAGTCCGTAGCGTCTACCATTCCGCCACGCCCCCGAAAAAGTTCGGTGTGTTGTGGGCTAGGGCTTTCCCAAGGGAAAGTCAGAAGCCGCAATTTAATTGAGCAGAGACATTATGAACCATTTTTTTATAAAAGTCAAGCCCATTTTTCCGCTGCGCGGGTCAGAGGGGACCAGGAAGCGGGCTAAAGCCCTACTACGAACCGAATTAAGAGGGCTGAAGCCCTACTACGAACCGAATTACAGCCTGTTCAGAAATAATCTGAGCCGCTCTCAAAGTCCCTCTCCCTTTTTGGTCGAGGGATTTAGGGTGAGGGGCTGTACTACATCACTGTTGAACAAGCTGTAAGAGGGCTAAAGCCCTACTACGAACCAGGAAGCGGGCTAAAGCCCTACTACGAACCTCATTAAGAGGGCTGAAGCCCTACTCAGAACCTCATCAAGAGGGCTGAAGCCCTACTAAGAACTGGGAAAAAATCCGAGCTAGGGAAGAAAGGCTCTGTTACCGAGTGGTCTGTCACAGTAGAATGGAAACAGTCCGAACTGGAGAGCTTTCATGGTTTATCAACCCGACTTTGCCGGTCATCCACAGGTTGAGGATGCAGCAGCCAACCCACTCCTGAACTACCTAAAGCACCAACCGCCCGAGGTTCTGGCTCATGTTGCCAAGTCGGTTTCCCCTGAAATCAAAGAAATTATCTCCCACAACGTCCAGGGGTTGGTGGGCGTGCTGCCCACAGATAATTTTGATGTGCAAGTGACGACCAACCGGGAGAATTTGGCAGGTCTGCTGGCTTCTGCCATGATGACGGGCTATTTTCTGCACAAGATGGAACAAAGGATGCACCTAGAAGAAACTTTGGGTGCTACCAGTTCTCTAGGGTCAGAAGATTAACTCTCAAGTGTTTTCCCCCTGCTCCCCTGTTCCCCGTCTCCCCGTCTCCGAGTCTCCCCGTCTCCGAGTCTCCCTCTCCCCAACCGTGACAGGTCGGATTAGTCGGCAAGCGCGTCAGGGAAAGGACCGGGACGCACGCCAATGCTTTGCCGCTTCCCCTGGCGGAGAATTTCCACTTTCAGGAGGGCACCAATGGCAGTGGCGTCGATGATTTCTTGGACTTCAGCGGCAGTATTGACTGTAAAACCATCAATGCTGGCAATCAAATCCCCCGGACGCAAACCTGCTTGGTGAGCCGGGGAGTCTCGCAGTACCGCCAAAATCAACACCCCCCACTGTGCTGGTGGCGTCCAGTCTTCGCGCACCTGCGCCTTAATCTCAGGCAGGGTTTCTGGGGTGAGGTTGACCATTTCAATACCTAAAAACGGATGCTCTGCCCACCCCCGCTCAAATAGCTGGTGGGCAATGCGCATTGCCGTTTCCATCGGGATGGCGAAACCTAAACCGCTAGCCTCGGGGCGGATGGCGGTATTCACGCCGATCGCCTCTCCGAACTGATTCAATAGCGGACCGCCGGAATTGCCGGGATTAATGGCCGCATCAGTTTGAATGAAGCGCACCCGTAAGTCTTCTCCTCCCACTTCGCCGCTCGATCGCCCCGTGGCACTAATAATCCCAGCGGTGACGGTGCGGTCCAAACCCAGGGGATTGCCAATAGCGATCGCCCACTGTCCCGGCACCAAATGAGCCGAGTTGCCCAGGCGCACGGTAGGCAGTCCCGTAGCGTCAATTTTCACAGCCGCCAAATCCGTCAGGGCATCCCGCCCCACCACCGTACCGGGAAACACCCGCCCATCATCGAGCTGCACCTGTACCACTGACGCCATCCCCACCACATGAGCATTAGTGAGGATGCGACCATCAGCACCAATCAAAAAACCCGATCCACTCCCCGGCTCTCCTGAGCCTTCGGGGAGTTCTTCCGCCTCAGAAACCGGTGAGAAAAGTCCCCCAGGCAACTGTGGCGCCACTGAAGACAAAGGAAAAACCGCTGGACGGTCAATCCGCACCACTGCCGGGATGGCTTGAGCCACAGCGGCAGCGATAAAATTGGTGGCGTTGCCAGACTTCTGGACTTCTGGACTTCTGGACTGGGGTAATACTCCCCCCGTCTCCCCTCGTCTCCCCATTTCCCCCATTCCTGGGTGGGCGTTCTGATACTGACTACCTAAAAATCCGGCACCGACTCCAAAAGCCAACAGCCACAGATAAATTGGCATCTGATAAATCATCGCAATCATTGGTTTTCTCCCCAGCCAAAAGCCTGGTTATATTTCTACTTTAGAGAAATTGGCGCGATATTCCGTGAGATTTGTTGTGGAACTATAACCCAACGCCAGGGAGAAACTATCCGGAGCCAAAATCAAGTTCTAGTCAGAGACGAGAGCAGATTTAAGCTGGGCGCAGAAAGTGCCGATCGCCTCCAGTCCCGCCGCCGGAGTATCCCCAGCTAAGCGGTTCACAAAAGCACTGCCGACAATGGCTGCATCTGCCCCCCAGTCCTTGACTTGGCGGGCCTGTTCCGGGGAGGAAATGCCGAAACCGACACCGATCGGTTTGTCCGTGGTACTCCTAAGCTGATCGAGTAAATCCTTAACCCGCATCTGCACCTGCGTGCGCATACCCGTGACGCCGGTAACGCTGACGAGGTAGATAAATCCTTGGGACTGGCGAGCGATCGCCTCGATGCGGTCGTGAGAGCTAGTTGGCGCCACCAACAGCACCACCTCCACACCGTGAGCCGCCGCCACCTGCAGCACTTCCCCGGCTTCTTCTAAAGGCAAATCTGGCACCACCAAACCCTTGACTCCAGCGGCAGCAATTTGACCAAAAAACCGCTCTAAACCCCGATATAAAATCGGGTTGTAATAAGTAAACAGCACCAGAGGGCAGCGCAACGAAGGACTAACCCCCGCCACCATTTCCAGCACATGATCCAGACGGGTGCCCCGTTGCAAAGCCCGGGTAGCCGCCGCTTGAATCACCGGCCCATCGGCCAGGGGGTCGGAGTAGGGGACTCCCAGCTCAATTAAATCAGCGCCATTGCTGTCCAGGACTTGCAAGGCAGCGGCGGTAGTCTCCAGGTCTGGGTCCCCGGCGGTAATAAATGGAATTAGGGCGCACTCATGGCGGGCGCGCAGTTGCTCAAAGCATTGGGAAACCGATAACATTAGTTTTGATGAGATGGCAAAATATTACTTTTCTTGACCTGTGGTTGGGCTTTCCCCCACAGAGAGCGACTGTTGTTCCTGAGCAATTTCCGCCTCCAGTTGCGCCAGTTCTTCCGGGGTGAGAGAGTCCAAACGCTTTTGCAGTACGGCGTTTTCGTAATCTTGTAACTGCTGGTGATAAGTCATCTTACCACTGACTGCTCGGAATAAATAACTCAGCAACCACCCCACCAAACCCCCCACCAAAATCGCTTGGCTCCAAATTCCGGCGGTGGCGGTATCTAGACCCGCGGTGGTGAAAGCAAAATAAGCTATACCACCAGCCAAAAACATCCCCAGGCTGATGGCGATCGCGTCAATCCTTCGCATATCGTCCGTTGATCACTCCCTAATTTCCGCAAACAGTGGCGCGGGGCCAGATGCCCCGCCTAGCCCGCCTTTTGGGGCGGCTACCTTTAAATCGATCGCCGCTGGGGGCGAAAATTGAGAAATGGGCTCAACAGGAGCAGACCGGGGAAAAAGAAAAACACCAAAAAGTACATGAAACCGCGCTCAAAAGAGCTGACCACGTACCACCGTTTTTGCATATACAGGAATACCCCCAGAGGCACTACCACCAGGTACGCCCCACCCAAAACCGCATAGAGGGCCAGGGCCAAAAAGTTAGCTTCAAGCATCGGCATCGATCGCACAAACAGCAACATTTTCACCTACTGTACCCCCATCCGGTTGTAGCGGCAAGTGGGGGCTTTATTATCAAAAAACATTTAAATTGCATTTAAATCTAATTTTTTCCATCCAGAAACAGGGTTTCAAGAGCCTTCGCGCTTTCAGGCTTAACCAAGTCTCGGGCTCCAGAAACCCGGTTTCTTAAACATATCTCGGTTATGATACCAAGATTATCGCAGAAACCCGGTTTCTATCCCGCAGAAACCCGGTTGCTTGAACCGGGTTAATTTTATGCAAAATAAATGTAATATAACAAGAAATAATGGTAATTGGGAGGAGGGGGAATGGGTGGGGGGAGGACCTCACCCATGCCGGGAAAATCAAGAGTGAAAGAAGACCGAATTAGTACCCGCCTGGTTCTTCTTCATATTCGCGAGCCTTGGTTTTTTCAGGGATATTGACGCGAGGGGGTTGATAAGGTTGGTCGCTACCAGGAGCCCAGGCATCATTTTCCACATCCTCATACTCGTACTCCTCCTCGTATTCCCGATCGGGGTACTTTTCCGGGGCATAATCATCATCGTAGCGCTCGTACTGGTCGCGGCGAGAAACCTCGCTCCAGTTATCCTCCTCCTCATCATAGTAAGCCACCGGCTCTGGTTCGCTCACCGGTTCCGCTTGCGGCTCTTCCCACTCATCCTCATCCCAACCCTCTTGCACCGCCGGAGCCGCCACCCGTCTGGGTTCCGGTTCCGGGGCAACTCTGCCAGTAGGTAACTGCTTTTCCACCGAGATACTTGGCGCCAAGAAAGTTTCCTCCTGGTCCCGCTCCCAAGGGGGCTCGCCAATTCCCAGACGCTCCATCACCCCCACCGTGAGCTGCACCAAGCGGTCCTGAGCCCCTTCAAACACAATCAGACGATCGGGTCCGCTGCTGACTAATTCTTCAATCGGTAGCTCGTAGGTGCTAATGGCCACATCGGGAATGAGGGGGAAACCCAGGGAAGCGACGATCGCCGACACCAGTTCCCCAGTTTCCGCGTTAAACTTGAAACCCCGCACTTTCCCCAGCAGTTCCCCATTTTCCGTAATCACTTCGCTATTGATGAGGCTGCTGTAGGGGTCCACGTCCATATCCTCGATCGCATTCTCATCATCCACCAAAATCACATCCCCGATTTGGCGGATACTGCGCAGGAGCATAAACTTAGGCATCCCCCCCAGAGAGAGCATGCTATCGCGCAAACCGAGCGCCACCACTGAGCGTCCATCCACGTCAACCAATAGCTCCTTAACCACCCCGAGGCGCTTACCGGTGTCACGAGCGATCACCTGCATATTAATGATGTCGGAGCGTTGGCGGATTTGTTCAGATGTCATTCTTGCTCTAAATCCTGATTAATATCTAATCTTGCTTAAGATAATCTATAAACCCAATCACACAGAGGCGCCACTAGGGGGCAACTTCAGACCTACCACTTGAGTATAGGCGCCCCGGGCTTGAGTAACGCCGATGATGCGCTCTGCACACTTGAGCATAGGGGTTTTGTGACTGACAACGATAAACTGAGCCCGGTCAGCTTGTTGTTTTATCATTTTAGCCAATCTTTCCACATTCGCCCCGTCGAGGAACATATCCACTTCATCGAAAGCATAGAACGGAGAAGGACGGTAGCGCTGTAGCGCAAAGATAAAACTCAGAGCCGTCATCGACTTTTCCCCCCCAGACATAGAAGCCAACCGCTTCACCGGTTTTCCCTTGGGGTGAGCCACCAGGTTGAGACCACTATTAAAAGGGTCTTCTGGGTCGTCTAAAAGCAAATAGCCATCACCATCGGAGAACTCAGCAAAAATAGCCATAAAGTTCTGGTTCACCGCGTCGAAGGCTTCCTGAAAAGCACGCTGCCGCAGGGTGGTAAAGTTTTCTATGCGCAAGAGGACTTCCGTGCGCTCTTCTTCGAGAGTGGCCAATTTAGTCTGCAGCTCTTGCAAGCGGGTCGCTGTTTGCTCGTATTCCTCGATCGCCAGCATATTGACCGGCTCCATTGCCTGTAGCCGCTTTTGCAGCGATCGGATCTCTGCCTCTAGGGTTGGGAGACTGGGGGGGTTGGGGGGAATGGGGGGGAGGGGAGGAGGGGGAGGGGTGGGAAGAGGGGGAAGAGGGGGAGGGGTGGGAGGAGGGGGAAGATGGGGA
>DVDU01000160.1 GCA_015296065.1 Oscillatoriaceae cyanobacterium M33_DOE_052
CAACCCCTTTCTCCCAAAAAGGGAGAAAGGGGAGTAATACTGGGATTTCCCCGTGTTCTGGTCTCCCCTCTCCCTACCTGGGAGAGGGGACGGGGGTGAGGGCAATATCGAGTGGTTCATTTTTATTTGAAATGACTATATCCCACTTTTGTAGGGGCAGAGCATCAGTGGATTAAGTCGGGAGCATCCCGATTTTGTCAATCAGTATCGCCCCTACTTAACACATTGCCCTCACCCTAAATCCCTCGACCAAAAAGGGAGAGGGACTTTGAAGATTTACCACATTTTTTGAGAACAAGCTGTAAATCAGTTAAGTATTAGTCAGCCCTGACCCTAAATCTGGATCTGAGGGCGGATCCGGGATTTGAAGATTGACTTTGGAGAGCGCTACAATCAGTAGGCATCTGCAAGCCGCTACGAGAGTGACTATTGGGTGCAGCAACCACCAGAAACACTTCTCCGGTTGGGCTCACTGCCCATGCCGTGGCTTCGATAATTTCCTGACGGGTTTTTGGTGATGGTTGGTGATTGAGGACAGAATTCTGGGGGGTAGAATGGCGGGAAATTGGTATAACCGCCGCCGGTTCTACCCAATTTGTTTCCCCCAAAGGTGCCACCAGTGGTTCGTAGGGGCTGGTGGGCAACCCGCCGCGTCCGACGATATAAAATTCATTCCCTGAGTCGGCTTGACAGCTCTGGGTGACTAATTGGCTTTGGTCTTGTAGTTGTGAGGACAATTCCAGCAATCCTCCCGCTGGTTGCACATCGGGAGTGTTGATTTCTACGACGCCGCTAAAGCTGGGACCGAGATTAGAGGTGGCAGTAATATCGCTTTCGGGGGTGAGTTGTTCGCGAAATTGAGTGCCGAAAATCCCTGTGGCAGAGATGTTGACTCGTCCGCCAAAGCCAGCTTGGGCGTTGGCGGTGATGTCGCTATTTTCTAGGGCTACGAGATTGTCAGCGGCGATCGCGATATTGCCCCCATCGCTGTTATCTGCATTGGTGGCGATCGTGCTTTGCCCTCGCAAGCGCAAATCTCTGGTTTGAATGGAGATATTCCCCCCCTGACCCGAGGCGGTAGAGGCGGAGAGGCTGCCCCCCGCTTCTAACCGAATCGAGTTGGCGACGATTTCCAAGGTGCCCGCATCTCCCGCCCCATTGTTCTGCAAGCCCCCAGCCACATTCAGGGATGCCCCTTCGCTGACGATTAACTCCCGAGTTTCAATTCTGATATTTCCCGCCGGAGAGTCGCTAACGCTGCGCGTAGCCACCACAGAGGCAACCTCAGTTTCTGGAGAAATACCCCGCACTTCGATCGACTCGCTCGCCCTGAGAATAATATTCCCTCCAGCACCCCCCCCAACCACGAGGGATTCGATCGTCCCCCCAGAACCGCTAGTGATAAACGCCCCCTCAGAAATCACAATGCGGCGGGCATCGATTTCTATATTGCCTGCCCGCCCCGTACCCAAAAGACTGCTGCTAGAAAAACCAGTGATTCGCCCAACTGAACTGCCGCTCGCTGCCACGGTGTCGGCGTTAATGGTGATATTGCCACCCAACCCCGACCCCAAGGTTGTGGCTAAGATCGCCCCTCCATTCACCAGCCGCAAAGTCCCGGTTTCGAGAACGATTTGGCCAGCATTGGCTGTGCTAAACGGCCCCGCACTAGAGATGGTGGCGGAACTATCGATATCGATCGCGGATGCTCGCAGAATCATGTTGCCCCCTGCCCCTCTGGCATTGGTGGAGGTGCTGAGAAACGCCCCCTCTTTCATGGTCAGGTTTCCCGTTTCGATCGTCATTGTTCCCGCTCTACCGGCTCCCTGAGTCGAGAGAAGAATCCCGAATTGAATCTGGTTAGTCCTGAGCGTACCCGCTGAAGCTGAAAGCAAAATTTGCCGCAACGCCGCCGCTCCCAAGCCAGAGATTTCTACAGATTCCGGGGCACGGATGGTCAGACTTCCGGCATTTCCCGCACCTAAAGTTGTCGTAGAAATCAAGGCGCTATTTTGCAATCGAAAGCGATCGGCCTCGATTTCCATCCCGCGTCCGTTGGTATCGCCAAAGGTGATCGCGAATATGCTGGCATCATCGCCTATCTCTATCTCTCTACCGCGTAATCGAATCGAGCCACCGCCCAAGCCACTCACATTTAGAGTCGAGTTGCCTAAAATATCGATATTGCCGAAGGTGGCAACACTAGCGTAATTAAAATCCAGTCCCGTCAGTGTAGGAGAAAAAGTCACTATGCCCCCACTGCCAATGCTAGCCAGTTTAATCTCCCCTTGCAATGCAGTCAAGTTACCACCTTCTAGCAAAATATCGCCACCCACTAAAGCTAAAGTCCGACCGGGCGCCACTTCTAAACCTGTATTAGTAGGTAAAGGCAAATCGCTCTGAGGATTTCGGGTGAGCGATTGAGAACGGTTGACAATTGCACCGGGATTTTCCCCGAATTGCAAGCCCAAAGGAACGCTGATGGTAAGTAACGGCTCTGTATTCATATCCGTGGCGCTGTAGAAACTGCCATCAGCAAATTGAATACGGCTGGCACTACTGGCGATAAATGACCCACCGATATTTAACTGGGCTCCCGGCCCAAAAACCATGCCAGCGGGATTGAGCAAAAATAGGTTAGCCGTACCATTAGCGCTAATCGTGCCATCAATATTAGAGACTTTCCCCCCCGTAACTCTAGTAATAATATGCTCGATTGTTCCAGCATTATTGAAAAGCGCTTCCGTGCCGCTAGGGATAGAAAAATCGGTGAAACTGTGAAATAAGTTGCCCCCGGATTGGGTGCCCCCTTCAATGCGAATCAGATTAGCTTCAGAGGTGACGGTACTATTATTTGGGAGCAGGGCATCTGGGATAACTTGCGCTCTTACCAAAGTGGGGCACATCGAGCTAAGCAAGAGGAATAAAAACCAAAACCCCTTGTTCTCGGATCTAACTAATTTTCTGGGTTGCTCTAATGACTCGTTCATGGTTAATTGTTGGTAAAAATTTTTCCGGCTACACCAGCACCCCAATTTTCGATTTTTTATCCCTTACCAATCCCCAAGACTCACACCAGTATGGCGCCAATCTTACTTTATAGCTAGCTATATGTAAACCGAGCCTCCCAGTGAGGAGTTATGATGGTGGTGTGGGAGCCCTGGAGGCTCTGATTATTTCCCGGTGGGGAAATATGGCGATCGCTATCGACGAAGGGAGACACCATGACTGATGCTATGGCCGATGTTTGGGGATGGGCTGCCAGTGGAGTCTCAACCAGGGACGCAACAATTGCCCTCAAGTTACGACCAAAGAGGAATCACCGATCCAATCAGTCAGTAATAAATTTAAGACTCTCGATAATTAGGCTGATAAAATCACCCAATTTTCTTTTCACACCATAGCCAAGGAATTATTTTAGCACATATCAATTTATCCTGCCTAGCCAATATGAGCAATTTACCAGATTTTGCCGCTTACGGCTATCAAGTAGAAGGAGAACTGGGGCGCAATCGCGCTGGGGGACGCATTACCTACTTGGCCACAGCCACATCTACCCAGCAAGCGGTAGTAATTAAGCAATTTCAATTCGCCGTTGCCAGCTCCGACTGGTCGGGATACAAAGCCCATGAGCGGGAAATTGAGGTTTTGCGTGCCCTGAATCATCCCGGTATTCCTCGGTATTTAAACTCGTTTGAGACGAAAGATGGCTTTTGTATGGTGCAGGAGTACAAAAAGGCGCCGTCTTTGGCTGTCAAACGCAGTTTTGCAGCGGCAGAGGTCAAGCAAATAGCTGTGGAAGTGTTACAAATCCTGGTTTATCTGCAAAGTCAAACGCCGCCGATTATTCATCGAGATATTAAGCCGGAAAATATTTTGGTGGATGATAAGCTGAATGTTTATTTAGTTGACTTCGGTTTTGCCCGCGCTGGTGATGGCGAAATAGCTCATAGCAGTATGGTGAAAGGCACGATGGGTTTTATGCCCCCAGAGCAGCTATTCAACCGCCAGTTAACTTTGGCCTCGGATTTGTACGGTTTGGGGGCGACTTTGATTTGTTTGCTCACGGGGACTAAATCCACGAATATCGCGGATTTGTTGGATGAAAATTATCGGATAGAATTCAGAAATTTGCTGCCCAAAGTGAGTATCCGCTGGATTTGGTGGCTGGAAACGATGGTACAACCGGGGATAGCAGAGCGTTATCCTGATGCAGCGGCGGCAATGGCAGCTTTAGAGCCGATTTATGTGAACCGAACCCCGGAGGTAAGGATTACTCCAGAGCGGTTGGAGTTGAAAGCGACACAGATTGGGGAAAAGTTAATTGCCAGCGTCAATGTGACGAATTTTGTGCCAGATACGGTGTTGCAAGGGACTTGGGAACTGGGAGAAGATAGCTGGATTTCCGTATCACCAAGACAGTTTGAGGGGAACGCGGTTAAGTGCGAAATTGTGGTGGAAACGGAGTGGCTGCGGGCGGGTCAATTGTACCAACGGGAGTTATGTTTAAAAAGTAATGCGGTGCCAGAGAGTGCCCCAATGTTACTGGTGCTGGAAACTGCCCCAGTGCCTTTACAACGGCGGCAAATACCAGGGAGTTGGTTGGGGTTGTTGTTCGCCACTGCCTCTGGTGGCACTCTGATGGGCAGTCTGGTACAGGCGCAGCAGTTATCATTGTTGGTGTGGTTTGTGCTGTCGGCGAGTACGATCGGCTATGGGGTTTTGTCTCGGGTTTATGACTCCCAACGGCGTAACACCTCTATAATCAAACTAGCGGCGGCTTGTGGTATCACCGTGGTGGCGGCGGCGATCGCCGGTTTCACCCTCGGTATCGCCGCAGGCGCCACCTTCACCGGTGCTGGCCAAACCGCCATCACCATCACCACCAGCATTGCCGTGGGCATGACTTGGCTTCTCGCCACCCACAGCATCAAAAAGGACTTTGGCAGTGCGATCGCCATGATTATTTCCTTACTCACCGCCGCCAGTGGTATTAACCTGGGAATTGGATTAAAACTGCCCTCTTTATCATCATTTCTCATTATCGCCGCCGTTACCGGTTTACCGGTTCTCGCTTTAAAACTCAGCCTCCCAGTCATTTATCAATACCGCCTCGCCCAATATCGGCGCGCTGAAATCCGTTTAATCAAATCATTAAATTAGGTTTTTATTTGGGCTTTTCTGAGGTTGGTAGTTGGGCTTTAGCCCTTCGGAATTTGGGCTAAAGCCCAACTACCAACCTTGAACAAATGACAATTGACTTTAGGACAGGTGACAAAGTGACTAACAAAACAAACACAATCGCCACTCAGGGCTATCAAATTATCCGAGAACTGGGCCACAACCGTGCTGGGGGTAGAGTCACCTATCTAGCCACTAATCATCCTGAAGCACAGGACATAGCCCAAGAAGAGCTAGTAGTCATCAAAGAATTTCAATTCGCCAGTGCCAGCAATGGCACCTGGGAAATCTACGACGAATATCAACGCGAAATTCAAGTTTTGCAAGGACTCAATCATCCCGGCATTCCCCGCTATCTCGACTCGTTCCAAACTGACGCGGGTTTCTGCCTCGTCCAAGAATATAAAGAAGCTCCCCCCCTCAGCCTCAGTGGCAGCATCTGGAAGCCAGAGCAAATCAAGCAAATTGCTATTGATATTTTAGAAATTATATCTTATCTGCAAAACCGGCTGCCTTTGGTGATTCATCGGGATATCAAACCAGAAAATATTTTAGTCGCCCAACATCAACTATTAGGCGGCGAAATCGACAATAAACAAATAGATGTTTATTTAGTAGATTTCGGCTTTGCCCGCATCGGCCAAGACCCAGTAGCCATCAGCAGTATGGTGAAAGGCACTATGGGATTTATGCCGCCAGAGCAGATTTTTAACCGGGAGCTGACCGCTGCATCAGACCTTTATGGTGTGGGGGCAACCCTTATCTGCTTGCTGACGGGGACGAAATCCCAAGATATTGGCAACTTAATTGACCAAAATTATCGGATTCACTTTCAATCTTTGTTACCGAAAGTCAGCCGGGAGTTTAGCCGCTGGCTGGAAAAAATGGTGGAACCGAAACCACAAAACCGGTTTGCTGATGCTGATGCGGCTTTGGCGGCGTTGAAACCTTTATCGGTGGTATCGGTGCCCAAAGTGCGGTTCAGTAGCAAAATGGTGCAGTTAGAAGCTGCTAATTTAGGAGAAATCGCCACGGCCACCATTACCGTGCAAAATACCAATCGCGGCATGACTCTGGCGGGGAAGTGGAAAGTAGCGGCGCATCCTCACGACCCGAAGGTAAAGCCACCGGGACACGCTTGGATTGCGGTGACGCCCCAGAGATTTCGGGGCAATAAAACTGAATGTCAAATTGCCGTGGATACGGGGCAGTTGCTGGCAGGGAAAAGTTATACCAGACAGCTTTTGTTAGAGGTAAATGGGGGATTGGAATCGCACCAGATTAAGCTGAAAGTGAAGACACCCCCCCTTTCTACGGCGAGGACGGATTTGCCTTATGGTTGGTTGTTGCTGTTGGCGGTATTGGGTGTGAATACGATGTGGACTTGGGGCGCCAATTTTGTGGGGGAGATGTTGGCGCAATTGGGGCGGATGTATTTTGGGGCGTTGGTGGTGATCTTGATTTGGGTGGGGATGGCGGCGCATCGGGCGATCAACCTTGAACCCCCCGCCGCCAAAATTGGCGCCAAAACTGGAGCGATCGCTGGCGTCTTGACGATCGAGCTATTCTTACTCCTCAGTGGTGACATCAGCCAATGGTGGGAGCAGGGGATGGTGATAGCCACCCTAGGGGGGATATTAGGAGGATTGGCGGCGGCTTTGACAGAAACTGGGAGCTGGAATTTGACCCTCAACCGGGCTCAACAAAAGGCAAAGCAACTGGCGGGAGTGGTGGCGGGGGTCATGGTGGGGGTTGGACCAGTCGCATCACACCTGGACTGGGTGCCTTTAGGTCTGGGGTTTGTGGTTTGGTATGCGGTGGCGGTGGGTTTGGCAGCCTTGGCGGGATTGGTGGTATCGTTGGTGTCCGCCAAAGGATTTGGGGAGCGGGAAGCTATAGGAATTTCTCTGGCGACAACAGTGGCGGGACTCTTGGTGGGAATTCTCGCGCAGGTGGGTTGGCATTCATTAACCATCTGGTCCTTGTTGGGGTTGGTGGGCAGTGTGGTGCCCCTGGGTTACATTATTTATCAAACTCAGGCGCGATCGGCCATCGTCACCCGCTACCGAATGCGTGAACCCAACCTCATCAAACCCTAATTAATTCTCCCCCAAAGTGCCAAACCGCCGCCCCGACCCCGCGCTGCGATAAATTCTGGCGTAACGATAAAATAAGCAAAAAACGCCTGTTTCTTCACAGTTTCTTGATAAAATTTCCCGTAGTCATCGCCGCCACCCCTGATAAAACTATTATACAGTTGCAAGCCAGCCATTGACAATATCCCCTTGCACTGCTACATAATTGAGTAAGTAAAATTAATCTCAAATCAACTATATAAGGTATCAATGGCAGAAGTAATTCTGGATTTAGGCGAATGGGGGATCATTCTAGTTGAGTCCCCAGATCAGCATCTTTTATCGTCAGGGGACGATGCTACCGAAAAAACTGGATTTGTCGATACTATTCGTCAAACGGGGGGACAAATTCAAGCAGGGGCGGCAGATTTACTCAAGTTACCGCTAACAGGCTTGGCAAAGCTGTTGTTAGCCTCCCTGCCAGAGCCTTCCGCCAATGAACCTTATGAACTTGATGCCTTCTCAGTGGAGTTCAACTTGGGAATTAAAGCTGAAAAGGGAGTGAATGCCGGGGCTGTGGCGAAGATAATGCCAGAGGGGGCCTTTAAATGTACTTATACCTGGAAGCGTAAGCCAAAGCCGCCTGGAGTGTGAATCAAATGCTGCAATACCCCAATGGCAGCGGAAATTGCTTGAATCATTGAAGACACCTGAAGGAGGTACATGAGTCTGTGCCAGAACCGCATTTCAAGGGCCTGGAACAATACATCCGTAACGCTACAATCAAGCTCTATGTCAATGGTCTGTTTACGGGGACGGGTTTTTTCATTTCTGCTGATGGGCATGTCCTGACAGCATACCACTGCTTGGGCCAACAGACTGAACACATTAAACTGGTCACTCCCTTTGACGGCAGTGTGACCGCTCAGTTGCAGACAGACAAATCTCCCACAGAATATGATCTGGCGATTCTGAAGACCAGTCACCAACCCAGCCATTATCTTCCTTTGGCAAGAATCACCCGTGAGCAGTTAGACAAGGATAATGAAGTCATTGCCATTGGCTACCCTGCCAGTCACTTGCCCGTAAATCGGGAAGCAGGCAGTTACAAGGGCTACATTTCCCGTTGGCGCGATGATGATCGCGTGGAGTTATCGGATGCAGTTAAGGGTAGAGGGCATAGTGGGGGGTCGGTTTACCACTATGCCTCTAGGCGGGTCGTTGGGGTGGTGACGGAGCGCTACAAAGAAGGGGTGATGGTGGATTCAGGTTTGGCAACACGGTTGGATCGCTTGTTTGAGAAATGGCCGGAACTGGTTGATCTGAACCGGGAAACAGCTCAACTTTGGGAACAGCGGTTACAGGCATTACAACGAACAGACTGCAAGCATCCCATTGTCTTTGCTATGTTGCCCCCATCAGAGGAGAGGGCAGAGTTGTGGGTTGCCTTGCGCCAAGTTTTTGAGGAACAGTGGGGCTGTCAGGTCTTGACCATCCAGGATCGGCAGTATCACGACAGTACCCTGGGGAACCTACGGGCACATCTGGAGCAGGCAGCGGTGTTTGTGGCGGAGGTGAGCGAGGCTAACCCGGAGGTGATGTTTATGCTGGGGGCGGCTCAGTTTGCCCTAAGCCAGGTGCCGATGGTGTTGCTGAGCCGGAACCCGGAACGGTTGCCGCCTTCGCTCCAGGGACGGGGGGTGGTGCGTTATGGGGGAGAAACAACTGATTGGGTCACAACCCTGGAGACCCAGCTGAGCAGAATTGCCCCTTTGCAGCAGGTGTTGACCGCACCGGGGCGGGAGCATTTTTGTTCAGTAACCCAGCTTCAGGGGCTGGTGCGGTTGCGCCTACAGGAGAACACCTGGCAACGTTTGCAAGAGTGCTACCCAACCCAGGAAGCTTGGAGGCTAGCCCATGAAACGAGGGTGGCAGCCGTGTTGGGAGATCAGGCGGATTTGGCGGGGGTGGTGCTGAAGCGGGTGCGGGAGGGGATGCCATGAGTCGGTTTCAGGATATCTACAATGAAGCCTCTGAACTGTACAGGAAAAACCGCGAATACGATGCGGCAGTAACCTTTGAGCAGGCGCGGCAGATTGCCAAGGCAGACCAAATGCCCGCCGAGGCAGCAGAGGCAGGGGTGTGGGCTGCTATCAGTTGGGCTGGAGCGGCACATCCCCTGAGAGCCTACAGCTTATTGATGACAATTCTTAGTTCCGAAGAAGATGATTTAGAGATTCTGGATTGCTGGCGAGCAAAGAAATGGGCTTTGGATACCACTTTCCATTTCTTTCCCCACCTAGACAAGCTACAGCAGCGCCTGGAAGCCTTGACTCAATTTCAGCAGGAATATCCCCACCTGCCCATTGCTGATTTGTACCAACTCACGGGCTATTTGCTCAGGGAACAGGGGCAGTGGGCTGCCGCGCTAGAGCAGTACGAATTGGCCTGGGACGCATTCGATGATCAGGGCTACCTAAAGTACGAGAAGGCATACTATGCTGCTTGGTGCAATCTTTACTTAGGTAAACGGGCTGCTGCCCAGCGCTGGTGCGATTGGCTAGGGGAAACACAAACCGATTGGCCTCAAAACCGCGTCAGATGGTACGAACAGCAGGCACACCTGGCTTTATACAGCGGTGACTATGACCAAGCAGAAAGCCACGCCACCCAAGCGGAAGAAAAGAGCGAAATGATCCAGAGTGGAGCTGGAGGCCCCTTTGAGGTGCGGGTGCGTACTCTGCTACTACAGCGCGATTTAGGTGATCCGGCTCATCCCCGCCACCCCGCCCGATTTCGTCTGCGCCAACGCTTCCAGGGCAAACCGAATGTCTTTGATGTCTGTGGCCGTGCTTTGCTGGTGGCAGACTATCGCCTCGCTTGTGTCCGTTATTGCTTAGATGTCCCACCTGTCGATGATTTATGGTATCAACAACCTCAACAGATACCCACCCGCCTGCCCCCCAACTTTCACGAAGCTGATTTTCAGCAACGGCTCCAGTTAGCCCGCCGAGGGCTGAAACTTGCCCACAAACAAGCTGCCCACCTGGATGGCTGTTTCCAGTGCCACTGGCGACAGGTAGAAGTTGCCCAACGGCAAACGCGCCTGGATGAACTCGTGAATACTACCCAATCATTGTTCGGAGGTGTCCCATGCTCGAAATGAAGTTTGATTTTGACGGGTTGATCCAACTTCTCGCCCGGAATCTTTACAGCGAGAAGCATGTTTTTATCCGTGAACTGATCCAAAATGCCCACGATGCCATCATCCGCCGCCGCGCCCAGGAAGGGGACACATACAGCGGCAAAATCACGATTGAAACCCGCCCCGATGACCTTAAATTCATCATCCAAGACACGGGCATTGGTATGAGCGAACAAGACCTGATCGAATACCTCTCGACTGTGGGCAAAGGAGCCACCCGCATTGCTCGCCAGGAGCAGCAAACCGAGGGGCTAATCGGGCTGTTTGGCATTGGCTTTTTATCTGCCTTTGTGGTAGCCAGTCGGGTGGAGGTGAAAACCCGCCGCTTTGGAGAGTCCCAGGGCTGGATCTGGCAAAATTCTGGGAACAAAGACTACACCCTTGATCCCTGCCAGATAGATCAACCGGGCACCATCGTCACCGTCTTCCTGAAGGGCGAAGAGGAAAAAGGCGTGATCCTCAAGGAAGAAGTAGAAAAAGTAATCCGCCGCTACGCCGACTTCCTTCGCATCCCCATCCACCTCAACGGCAGTAGTCAACCCATCAACGCTATGCGCATGCCCTGGGAACGGTCAGGGGCTAGCCCCGAAGAAATTGAATTTGACACCCGCATTTACCTGGATAAAACCATGCGGGACTATGTACTAGAGGTCATTCCGGTTAATCTACCTGAGCAACAGATCAATGGTGCGCTCTACATCACCCGCACGCGCACAGTCCAGCGCTCCATCCCCCGCGCAGTTCGGCTGTTCGTCAATCGCATGTTCATCTGTGAAAAGGAACCTGACTTGTTGCCGGAATGGGCAGAGTTTGTTAATGGCGTGATTTGCGCTGAAGATGGCTTACTTACCCTCACTGCCGCCCGCGACAACTTTATTCGGGATGAACACCTCAAGCATCTGCAAGCTCGTTTAGGTGATCTCATCGTTCATCACATGGAAAAGCTGGCACAAAAAAACCCACAACGATTTTCAGAGATATTGCGTTTCCATAACAGGAGTATCAAAGCCGCTTGCCACTACTATGATGAATTTTTTGATAAATTTGCGGATCTCTTAGAATGGCGAACCAACAAAGGAACACCAACCACTGATCTTGATGACTTTAACCCTGAATGGCGCACCATACCCAAAATCCTGGAACTCTTACCGAAGCGGGATAATGAACCCCAAATCTTACCTTATATTAGTAGTCACAATGCTGCCAACCAATATTTCCAAATGGCCGATGCTGCCAACACACTGGTAGTGGATGCGAGCTATACCTTTGAAGAAGAACTGATCAAAGCCTATGCTGAGCGGGCAGGGGACCGAATTAAATTGGTTGCGGTTGATCGTGTAGACGATCCGAATGTTTTCAAGGAAGCCAAGGATGAATCCGATCAGCATCTGAAACGTTTGGCAGAATCTATGTCCCAAGTCATCACTCCTGGTGGCCCTGGTGGCACGGGGCGTGTGAGAACAGAGGTGCGTTACTTTGAACCTCAAGATCTGACAGCCCTAATTCGGTCTTCGGAAGCTAGCACTGGGGAAATGAAAGCTCGTGAGATATTGAACGATCCCAACAGTTCTACGGATTTGCGGGAAATGGCTCAGGAAATGTTAGGAATGGCGCGTAATGCTTCCATGCGCCTTGTTATTAATGCCAATAATCCAATGGTGCAGCGACTAGCTCAACAGAACTTTAATGATCCAGATGTGATCAATCTGATGCTGAACATCTATAACAGTGCCATCCTATACAACCAGGAGTTAATGACTCCCCAAAATGCTCGGATATTCTATGAGCAATTCCAAAAGCTAATGAGCCGCAGCCTTGACTACATTGTTGAGCAGCAGGATCTCCAACGTCAGGCTGAAACATTAGAGAAAGAGCGGGAAACCCTACGGAAGCGTGATCAAAAAGGACCAGAACCCAAACACCTGATTTTCTTCCTAATGACTCCCCTGGGAGAGACCTATCAGTCCTTCATCGAAACCGTGCGGGATGTGATCGAAAATCGCTTTGGCTGTCAACTGTTTGTCGCTAACGACAGACAGTTCCAAGATACGGTAATCGATAACGTGCGCTCCCATATGGATCAGGCCCACTCCTTCATCGCCGAAGTCACCGATGCCAACCCCAACGTCATGTTTGAACTTGGTGCCGCACGCTTCGACCTGCGGGAACGTCCCATTGTCCTAATGCGCCGAAACAGCCAGCAACAACTCCCCGCAGACCTTCTCGGACGCATCTACGTCAACTATGACGAAAAAACCGGGAAAGAGCTAGCCGATTATCTGGAGAATCAATTGCTTAATGATCAACGCATCAAGTTGCTTTTGGAGAAAACAGGTCGGGAATACTACATTTCACCCAAGCGCCTTAAGGAAGTCTCTGGCTGGTCCCAAATTCTAGAAGAACAAGTTTGGCAATCCCTTGCTGAGCAGTACCCAACGAAAGAAGCATGGCGGAATGCTTCCCTAGATAAGGTCAAAAGTTTGCTCGGTAAGGAGTCTGATTTAGGTGAGGTTCTCCTCCAACGCATTCAAAAAAGTCTTGGGAATTAATACCTGTGACTAACAGCATCTCAAAATGCGGATGTATTTTGGGATGCTTTTGGTGCTAGTGCTGTGGGTGGCGATGGCGGCGCTTTGTTGGGGTTGGTGGTCACTGTGGGACCCCTGGGTTACATTATTTATCAAACTCAGGCGCGATCGGCCATCGTCACCCGCTACCGTATGCGCGAACCCAACCTCATCAAACCCTAATTAATTCTCCCCCAAAGTGCCAAACCGCCGCCCCGACCCCGTGCGGCGATAAACTCTGGGGTGACGATAAAATAAGCAAAAAATGCCTGTTTCTTCACAGTTTCTTGATAAAATTTCCCGTAGTCATCGCCGCCACCCCTGATAAAACCATTATACAGTTGCAAGCCAGCCAGTTTCACGGTCATTTTGGTAAAATCAAAAGCCAAAATATTATTTTTATCCAGTAATTTGGCTGGACCAGTGAGAGATAAATCTAATCCTCCCAATTGCACCCGATTACCGATTTGTCCCGCCACATAACCAGGGGTAGGATTAGTTTCATCTCCACTTTGGGAGTAAGAGAGTTGAATTTGCACCCATCCGGGTAAATACCGGCCTGCTCCCAACACCTTCCCGGCTTTTTGGCGAGTTTTTTTGGTGCCGGTGATGAAACATAACCGCCAATTCCCTTGGAACTGATTAAAATTATAGATTTGTTTGTCTTTTTTTGCGGCTTTTTCGCATTCCAAGAGCGCCGTTACCACTTGTTCCGGTGTGGGTTTATCTGGTGATTTTCCTTGCCAAAATGCCGCTGCTTGTGCTAGAAGATTTAATGATTCCATGTGATTTTTAATTGGTCATTGGTGATTGGTGATTGGTCATTGGTCACTTGTCACTTGTATAGTCATTTCAATTAAGAATGAGAATGGTTTTTTGGTTAAACCCCACGCCCTCACCCCCGGCCCCTCTCCCAAGTTGGGAGAGGGGAGAGTCATATCCCCTGGGCTGCATCCGATGTCTTACTCCCCTTTCTCCCAACTTGGGAGAAAGGGGTTGGGGGATAGAGGGCTTTTGTGGCTATAGTGTCTCATTGTTATTGGAATTAACTATAACCCAGAAACCCGGTTTCTGGTGGGCAAATGACAAAGGACAAATGAATCAATTTTCCCCTAAATAGGCTTGACGCACGGTTTCGTTAGAGAGCAAATCTGAGGCAGTGCCTTCAACTACTACCTGACCGGTTTGCAGGACATAGCCGCGATGAGCGACTTTTAAAGCCATGCGGGCGTTTTGCTCTACTAGGAGGATGGTGGTTCCTTGTTGGTTGATATCGCGAATGATGGAGAAAATCTGGGAAACAAGGATGGGGGCTAAACCCATGCTGGGTTCATCTAAGAGGAGGAGGCGGGGACGAGCCATCATGGCGCGGGCGATCGCGAGCATTTGCTGTTCGCCGCCGCTGAGAGTGCCTCCTTTTTGACTGATGCGCTCGCGCAGTCGGGGGAAAAGATGCAAGACCAGCTCGCGATCGGACTTGATACCGAGGGTATCGGTGCGGCAAAAAGCACCCATATCCAAATTTTCCAACACGGTCATTTTGGGAAAAATCATCCGTCCTTCGGGACTTTGGGCAATCCCCAACTGGACGATCGCCTGGGTAGAAAGCGTTTCTAGAGGTTTTCCTTCAAATAAAATCGTGCCGCTCCGGGGGCGGAGCAAGCCTTGAATCGTGCGCAGAGTAGTAGTTTTCCCCGCCCCATTACTGCCGATTAATGTGACAATTTCCCCCTGTTCCACGTGCAGGGAAACTCCTTTGAGAGCCTGAATATTGCCATAATATGTCTGGAGTTCTTTTACTTGTAGCATAGTGATTGGTTATGATTGCCCTCCCTACTTGCTGTGAGCTTCTTCTTCTTTACCCAGATATGCTTCAATCACCCTGGGGTCAGCTTGCACCTCGGTGGGAGTGCCTTCGGCAATTTTCATGCCGTACTCCATGACGCTGACGCGATCGCTGATGCCCATCACCACTTTCATATCATGTTCTATGAGCAAAATGCTCAAATGCAGCTCATCGCGGATGCGGTAAATAAAACGAGTCAGGTCGGCGGTTTCGTTGGGGTTCATCCCCGCCGTCGGCTCATCCAACAGCAAGATTTTGGGGTCGCTAGCTAAAGCTCGGGCAATCTCTAAGCGACGCTGATCACCATAAGACAGGTTTTTGGCCAGTTCCCCAGCTTGGGACGCGCCTAAACCCACATATTCTAACAGGCTTAAGGCTTTTTCTCTGGCTAGGCGTTCTTCTTGAACGGCGCCTCGAGAGCGCAGTAACGCCCCCAATAAACCAGTTTTGAGGCGGCTATGTCTGCCCACTAACACATTTTCCAGCACCGTCATGTTACTAAACAAGCGGATATTTTGAAACGTGCGGGCAATGCCCAAGGTGGTGAGCTGGTCGGGACGGGAGCCAGTAATATTTTGGCCGTTAAAGAGCAACTGACCGAATGTGGGGATGTAAATGCCGGTGAGCATATTAAAAAAGGTGGTTTTACCAGCACCATTGGGGCCGATGATACTGGCGATCGAGCCGGTTTCTAGGGTAAAATCAACTCGATTGACGGCTGTCAAGCCACCAAATTGCATTGTTAGTTGCCTTGCTTCTAATAGTGGCATGATTAACCCTCCGCTGACGCTATAGCTTTTTTCGCCTCTGCATCCGAGGAGTGCATTTCGGCTTTGTGGGTGGCATCAGGCACTAATCCCTCGGGTCGGACAATCATCATAATCACTAAAGTCAAGCCAAAGAGAAATAACCGCATTTGGAGCGGGTCGAGACTCACAGCCAAAAAGTCTCGAAATTGAGGATTCGCGATGTTAGGCAAGACAGCGGTGTTTAAGAACCCTTTGAGGATTTGCGCTAGTTGCGGCAAATACAGACGATCGGCGGCCATGATAATTGTGGCCCCCAAAATCACCCCAGTCATGTTGCCTAAGCCACCTAAAATCACCATGCAGAGGATAATTACAGAAATGGAGAAATCAAACACGCTGGGAAAAATGGCGCTGATATAGGCGGCGTAAAAAGCCCCAGCAAAACCGGAGAAGGTTGCCCCCATTGCAAAGGCCAGGAGTTTGGTGTTGACTAGGTTGATACCCATCGCACTGGCGGCGAGTTGGTCTTCGCGGATGGCAGCCCAAGAGCGCCCTAAGCGGGAATTGCGCAGGCGTCCGATCGCGAAGTATGCCAGCACCACCAGAACCAAAATTAAATAGTACCAGGGTAGATAGTTGCTGGATTGAAACTCACCCAAAATCGGTAGGGACGGACGACCGATCGGGTTAATCCCCGCTTCGCCACCGGTTAAGTTCAGCGGACGATCGCACCCCACCAAACAAATAGCCAGCTCCGGGCGGTTGAACACCGCCGCCATCATTTTGGATATGGGCTCATCAATGCGCACGGCAATTAAATTGCGAAATAGTACGGGGACGATTTGCCCAAAACCGAGGGTGACAATTGCCAGGTAATCTCCCCGCAACCGCAACGTGGGGGTGCCTAGAATTAAGCCCGCTAGAGCCGCAACCGCCGCCGCGATCGGCAACACCAGCCAGAAATTCCACTCTAAATCTAGTTGCGGCGAAGACAACAAACCCGTAGTATAAGCGCCGATGGCAAAAAATGCCGCATAGCCTAAATCCAGCAACCCGGCAAAACCTACGGTAATATTCAATCCCAGCGCCAACATCACAAATATCAGAATTTGGATAATCGTGGCAATCCAGTTCGTCTGCGCCACTGCATCTGCAAAGGGAAATAAGAGCGCCACAAAGCAGAGATTTATCTGGTTTGCCCGTCGTTTTTTTCCTGGTGGTATTCCCTGCAAACCTGCCATCAGGCTCGCCGCCAGGGTGGCGGCTCCCAAAGCAACGACCCCAGACAGCAAAGGCATCAGCAAATTGGTGGGTGATTGCCCCGACAGAGGGCGAATCACTAAGCCTTCCATGAGGCTTGCCACCAAAAACCAAACCCCCAAATTTAATCCGGCGTAAGCCCCAATTTGCGCCCCCATTTTTGGGCTAGCAATTATCTTGCCTTGGGTGCTGCGGAAACCCGCCGCCGTCCCCAGGAGCCAACCCATCACCGCTCCGCTCCAACCCCCAAATAGGGCTACAGTCAGAGCCGCGATCGGCCCCAACATCCCACTCGATTTAATTTTCTTGATGACCTGATTCGGCATTTTCAAACCTTTTCCTGAACATTCTCGCCCAATAAACCACCCGGTCGGAAGATTAAAATTATCACCAAAACCGCGAACACCCAGGCATTCGTCCACCGGCTCGATAGGTATTGGTCGCTCAAAGCGGAAAGCAAGCCAATTAAAACTCCCCCCATCATAGCGCCGAAGATATTGCCAATGCCTCCCAATACCGCCGCCGTGAAAGCCTGAAGGCCAGCGGTGAAACCCATTGTAAACACAATCGTATTGTTATACAATCCCACCATCAGGCCCGCTGCCCCCGCCAGTGACCCACCCAGCAAAAAAGTCAGGGCGATAATCCAATCTACATCTATCCCCATCATTCTGGCAGCATCGCGATTTTGGGCAGTGGCTCGCATCGCCTTTCCCAAGCGGGTGTAGGTCACGAACAGATGCAGGCTCACCATCAAAGCCACCGCAAAAATCAACACAATCAGGTCTTTGGTGGTAAAGGAAATATTGCTGTCAATTCCCAGCGCTTTGATGATATTAATCCGGGGCAGTAAATCAGGAAAGCTCTTGGGGGCGGCGGAATTAGCACCCATCGCCGGAATAAAGGCTTTGAGTCCACCCCAAAATAGTCCCAGATTTTGGAAAATAAACGAAACCCCGATCGCCGAAATCAAAGGTGCCAACCGAGGCGCATTCCGCAAAGGGCGATAGGCAAACCTTTCTGTTAGCATATTTAGCCCCGCACATAAACCGCAGGAAATCACCAAAGCTAGTAAGATAGCTGGCAGCGCCGCGACAAGGGAGGAACCATCTTGAATGCCAAAGGAACTGATAACCGTGAGGGCGGCAAACCCCCCCAGCATATATAAATCGCCGTGGGCAAAGTTGATTAATTCAATGATGCCGTAAACCAGGGTATAACCCAGGGCAATAATGGCAATAATCCCGCCATTAACCAGCCCTACCAAGATTTGCTGAATCAGGACTTGGGGATTAGAAGCGATATCCCCAGCAATTCGGGGTAAATCCAATCCGGCGATCGGTCCGAGCAACAGGACCAGGTAGATGGCCACTAGATATAAAATCGGCTGCTGCCATTGTTTCATAAGTTCCTCTTTCTCCCGGTTCGTAGTTGGGCTTTAGCCCAATCTTGGTTCATAATCATTGGTCATTGGTCATTTGTCCCCTTACCCCTGTCTCTCTCACGGGAGAGGGGTAAGGGGTGAGGCTCTGTACCCGAGGATTTCCCCCTGTATTGGTCATCCGCCCTCCCCCAACTCCGGGCAATTATTCTGCTTTGAGCAGCGTCACAAACTCGAAGTTACCATTTTTCACCACATTTCCTGACATCGTGGTAAGGGTAGTATCCCCATTGGCATCAAAGCTCCAATTGCCCAGGATGCCTTGATAGTCTTTGGTTGCTAGTACCGCGTCTCGGATGGCAGCTCGGTCATTTTTGCAGACTTTGCCAATGGCATCGATCGCCACCTTCGCCGCCTCGTAACCATAAGCGGCATAGGCTTCCGGTTCCGCGTTATATTTTGCCTTGTAGCTTTCATACCAGGTTTTGCCCACACCAGTTAGCTGGTTGCCAGGAACCCCCCCAAAAGTGATATAAACCCCTTCCGCATCTTTCCCCGCCGCATCAATCAAGGCTTTTTCAAACATCCCATCCGGCCCCATAAACTTCACCTTATCTGGTGCCATCCCCACATTTCGCATATCTTTGATTAGCTGTCCGGCGTTAGTTTGAGTTGTGCCGCCAAAATAGATTAAATCCGGGTTCAGGGCTTTGATTTTCGTCATCAAGGCTTTATATTCACTGGCTTTCGCATCGATGCCTTCTCTCCCCAGGACTTCTAAGCCAATTTTTTTGGCAGTTGCTTCAAAAATATCGGCAATTCCTTTGCCATAAAGTTCTTGGTCATCCAGAACATAAACCCTTTTCAGCCCCATCGATTTTGTCCAGTTCGCCGCCGCATTTCCTTGCAAGTCATCTGTAGGAACCACCCGCGCATAGTTGCGCTTGCCATTAGGGTAGTAAACATCCGGCTCTTTGCCTTCTCCCTTGCCCGGTTTCGTCAAACCCGGATAGGTGTTAGCGGGGCTCACCATCACCAAATCAGCTTGATTGAGGATGGGAATCGAGAGTTTAGCTGCTCCCGAATTATAGTGACCGATAACCGCCACCACAGATTTATCTGCCGCCATTTTATTAGAGTTAGAAGTTACCTGAGCCGGATCCCATTTCCCCGCAGCCGCTGTGGCGTCATCATAAGGCTCATATTGAATTTTCAGTTGGCCATCGCACACCGTAGAATTTACTTCATCCAAGGCTTGCTTAATGCCGTTCACCACAGTTTGCGCCTGACCGAGGGCGCTGCCCGTCATCGGTAGGCTCGAAACAATCTTGACAGTGTTTCCCCCACCGCCAGAGCCACCGCTTGCCCCTGGATTTGTACAGCCCGCTAGTGCCGAAACCGCTAGTAATGAGATGATTATATTGGTTGCTTTCATGGTATAACTCCTTATTTTTTACTGCGTCCAGAAACCAGGACCCAATGCGAGGGCGAAGCACCCGCGCTCTCGGAGGGGGGAAGCACCCGCACCAAGAGGTTGTTTATCTGGCCCAGATGCCTTGGCGCGGGTGCTTCCCCCCTAGGCTTACTCAGATGCCTTATGCGCTTTTGCTTCGCCCTTACGATTTCCGTAAAACCGCGCACTGTAGCATCCATACTCTTTACAATTCTCCACATTCCCGCTCGCACTTAAACACATTTGCCCATTTTTGTCAAATTCTGCGCCGCCACCCCCTTCTTTCCGGTGGTCCCCCTGTCCGCTAGCAATTTGTTAAGTTTTGTAAAATTCCCTTGACTCTCCACTAGACTGGAGAGTTTAGCATGAATTTGAACATACCTCAAACAAGAGAGGAAAAGAAATGAAAAGCCAACACCATATGACGATCGCCACTGCTACCGGAGTTGGTATTGCCGTCTTAGCCTTAGCGGCCCTACCTTCTTTCGCGCAAACTCAGCAATCCCCATCTCCATCCCCCCACAATCCCTCAACCACCCCTAACGCAGAATCTGCACCACATAGTCCTGGTATGGGGGATATGCACCAGATGATGACTCAAATGCAGGAAATGATGCAAAAGTGTCAATCAATGATGGGAGGCAGTCCCAACAACACAGAACATCAGAATCAGCAACCCAACAACACAGAACATCAGAATCACAAGCCAGAAAACAGGTAATTAAACTTACTAGCGTGTCTAGTTTGAAATGATGGGTGATTGTTTTTAGTTCGGGGCAATTAATTTTCAGATTCGCGCCCTCAAAAATTGCTCCGACACACCACAATTTTAGACAAAACACGCCAGGATGTCCGCAAAGTTTTTTACCTCAATTTTTTCCAATTTTAGCCATCACCCAAAATCAGGAAATTTAAACAATGAAAAGCATCAACCTGCAATTAAACGGTATGGGTTGCGCTGCCTGTGCCACCAAAATAGAAAAAGCCATTCAAAACCTAGCCGGGGTAACTGAATGTAGCGTTAATTTTGCCATTGCCCGCGCCACAGTCAAATACAACCCCAAACAAGTATCTGTAGAAACTATCCAGCAAGCTGTAGCCGATGCCGGTTATGGCGCCGAACCAATCATCGAACTCGGCGCCAGTCTCGATGCCGAGGAAAAAAACCGAAATAATGAGCAAAAAAAAATCCTCAATAAACTGGTAGTTAGTGGCGTCATTAGTGTTATTCTAGTTGTGGGTTCTCTGCCCATGATGCTGGGGATGAATCTGCATATGTTTCCCGCATGGCTGCATTCGCCCTGGTTGCAACTTCTCCTAACCACGCCCATACTATTTTGGTGCGGTCAATCATTTTTTGTCGGTGCTTGGAAATCCTTGCAGCATCGCTCGGCTGATATGAATACCCTCGTAGCTTTGGGAACCGGCGCCGCTTATTTGTATTCCTTAGTGGCTACGGTATTTCCCCAATTATTCCAAGCCCAAGGCTTAGCCACTGATGTCTATTATGAAGCGGCAGCAGTAATTATTACCCTAATTTTGCTGGGTCGTCTTCTGGAAAGCAGGGCTCGCGGGCAGACTTCAGAAGCCATTAAGAAATTAATGGGATTGCAGGCGAAAACAGCGCGAGTGATTAAAAATGGGCAAGAAGTAGATATTCCCATTGAAGCGGTGCAGGTGGGGGATGTGATTTTAGTCCGTCCTGGTGAAAAAATCCCCGTAGATGGAGAAGTGATTGATGGGGTTTCAGCGGTAGATGAGTCAATGGTAACAGGGGAACCATTGCCCGTCACTAAACAAGTGTCTGATGAGGTGATTGGGGCGACAATTAATAAAACTGGCAGTTTTAAAATGCGGGCGGCGCGAGTGGGACAAGATACGGTATTGGCCCAAATTGTAAAATTAGTCCAAGATGCCCAGGGGAGTAAAGCGCCGATTCAGAAATTAGCGGATTTGGTGACGGGATGGTTTGTCCCTGTAGTCATGGTCATTGCTATTATCACTTTTGTGATTTGGTGGCATTTCACCGGGAATCTCACCCTAGCTTTGGTGAATACGGTAGCAGTTTTGATTATCGCCTGTCCTTGCGCTCTGGGTTTGGCAACTCCCACATCGATTATGGTGGGGACGGGATTGGGGGCAGAACATGGAATTTTGATTAAAGGGGCTGATAGTTTAGAGTTGGCTTGCAAAATTAATACGATCGTGCTGGATAAAACCGGGACAATTACCCAGGGTAAACCGACGGTGACGGATTATGCCACGGTGGCGGGAACGGCCCATCAGAATGAAATTAAACTGTTGCGGTTGGCAGCAGCATTAGAGGCTAATTCCGAGCATCCATTGGCGGAGGCAGTGGTACAGTATGCTAAATCTCAGGGGGTGAATTTACCTTTGCCTGAAGTGGTGGATTTTGCTGCGGTTCCGGGGATGGGAGTGCAGGGTTATGTAGGGGACAGATTTGTGCAAATTGGGACGAAAAGATGGATGGAGGAGTTGGGAATTGAGCCGGGGATATTGGCGGGACAAAATGAATCTTGGGAATTGGCGCGGAAAACTACGGCTTGGATAGCGGTAGATGGAGAGATTGAGGGTTTGCTGGGGATTGCTGATGCGATTAAACCCCAGGCGGTGGCGGCGGTACGGGCAATGCAAAAAATGGGATTAGAGGTGGTGATGTTGACGGGAGATAATCGCCAAACGGCGGCGGCGATCGCGAAGGAAGTGGGTATCGATCGCCTCTTCGCCGAAGTGCGTCCCCAAGAAAAAGCGGATACGATTAAATCCCTGCAAGGGGAAGGTAAAATCGTGGCGATGGTGGGGGATGGCATTAATGATGCTCCCGCTTTGGCTGTGGCTGATGTGGGAATGGCGATCGGGACTGGGACAGATGTGGCGATCGCCGCCAGCGATATCACCCTCATTTCCGGTGACTTGTTTGGTGTCGTCACCGCCATCCAGCTCAGCCAAGCCACCCTCAACAACATCCGCCAAAACCTGTTTTTTGCCTTCATTTACAACATTGCCAGCATTCCGATCGCCGCAGGCATTCTCTACCCCTTATTTGGCTGGCTGCTCAACCCAATTATCGCCGGAGGTGCGATGGCATTTAGTTCCGTTTCTGTAGTGACAAATGCCCTGCGTCTGCGTCATTTTAAACCAAAACTGACTAGCTCCTAATCCGATTAGTTTGTAGTAGGGCTTTAGCCCAAAATCTGGAGGGCTAAAGCCAAAACTACAACCCTAAAACTACCTGTTTGTAGTTGGGCTTCAGCCCAAAATCTGGAGGGCTAAAGCCCTAATACGAACCTCAATTGGCGAATTTTTTCCCGGATATGTTGACGCAGCTCGTACAAACCAGACCATTCAAAAAAATCAATAGCGTCGCCAAGTTTTCCGGCTTCAAATTGCTGGTAAAAAGCCGCCGAATCCATCCCATAACGCCGCTCAAACTCTCCCAGTTCTTGGTCGTACCGCTGCAAACGCAGTCTGTGCTGACTCAGAGCCAATTCTAGAAGTTTACCCAGCATTCTATCCAATTCCGCTGGCTCGGAATAAATCTCTTGCAGGAGTTCTAGTTTACGTGCGATGTCCATCTCGTTTAAACCTCCGGTAGCATGACTAACTGGCCCCCCGATTGGTTTGTAATGGGTCCGTGCCCAAAAATCTTCTGGGCTAAAGCCAAAACCACAACCCCCAGGGGGAGCCCCAAGGTGAAAAATACCTAATTTCATCCTGATTTCATTTGAGGATGCCAAGCTGTTGTCTATCACCATATTAAACTAAGCTAAAACCATGAGCAAGCCGACCAGTCACAGAAACCATATGCGCCAATTAGCCGTAGCAGTTATCCTAGTTGTTTCCAGTTTATTTTTTGGTCAAGGTTGCACCACCTTGGCCAAATCTGACACCGCCAATAACCGAGCCAATCAAGGCGAAATTGCCCAAAGTGAGGGGAATCATGGCAATCATCAGGATATGCCATCACATCAGCAAGACCATGCTCCTGCCGATACAGACCACAACCCCCACAACTCTGCCAGCACATCATTTAAAGCTCAACTAACAGTAGCTCAAACCATTGGCATTAATAAACCGGTGACGTTGGCTATAGATATTCAAGATGCAGCCGGAAAACCACAAGCCAACTTCGAGACTTTTCAGGAAAAACTAATGCACCTGATTGCGGTTAGCGATGATTTAGAGGTATTCGACCACCTGCATCCTGAATATAAAGGTAATGGCCGGTTTGAAGTTACGGCTACTTTTCCTAAGCCAGGTAATTATACCATGTTTGCGGACTACAAGCCAGCGGGAAACCGGGAGGAAATATCGGTTTTGAAAACATCGGTCTCCGGCCCTGTAGCTAGGCTAGCATCTGATCAGTCAGCCGCCCCGTCTAAAAAAGTTTTCGGCAACACCGAGGTCAATTTAGATTTGGGAGCTGCTCCGATTAAATCTGGCGCCAACGTGATGCTACAATTTAATTTGCGGGATACAGCCACCAGTCAAGGGGTTAATTTACAGCCTTATTTGGGAGAATTGGGACATTTGGTGATTGTGAAAGCATCGCCAGATTTGACCGCTGCGGATTATATTCACGCTCACGCCCATACTATGGGCAATACTCCCGCTGGAGAGGTACATTTTATGACCCATTTTCCCCAACCCGGTAAATACAAAATGTGGGGTCAGTTTAATCGGGATGGGAAAATCATCACAGCAGATTTTTGGGTGAACGTTGTGGAGTAACCCGTAGGGACACGGCATGGCCGTGTCCTGATAGCTATGGGCTATAATAGTAGGCGGCAAAATCAGGAATAGTATTTTACATGAAAGTGCTGTTGGTAGAAGATGAGCCAGATTTGGGTATGGCAATTAAAAAAACTCTCACCCAAGCGGCTTATGTGGTAGATTGGGCGCAAGATGGTGATGACGGGTGGGGATATTTGGAAATCTATTTGGATGCTACGAGCCCGGTTGTAGAATATGGGGTGGTGATTTTAGATTGGCTGTTACCCGGTTTATCGGGGATAGAATTGTGTAAAAAACTGAGAAAAAGGCGGTCAACTTTGCCGGTTTTGATGCTGACGGCGAAGGATGGGGAGGAGGATAAGGTGATGGGGTTGGATGCGGGGGCTGATGATTATTTGGTGAAGCCGTTTGGGATGCGGGAATTATTGGCTAGGTTGCGGGCTCTCCAGCGTCGATCGCCCACGCTCCAACCATTGCAACTACGCTGCGGAAATCTCAGGTTAGATTGGGGAGAGCGGACTCTTTATTATGATGATGCTGGGGAAGATGTGGGAATTCCTTTGACTAACAAAGAATTCCAACTGATGGAATATTTTATGCGCCATCCTAACCAAATTATTACTCGTGACCAAATTCTCGATCGCCTCTGGGAATTCGGCGGCGAACCCGCCAGTAACGTCGTCGCCGCACAGATGCGGTTATTACGGCGGAAGTTAGCTGAAAATGGCTGTAATCGCACGATCGAAACCGTTTACGGCTTGGGTTATCGACTGAAACAGGATGGCTAATGCAGGAAAATAGCTTATTTCAAAAAACGCGCCTGAGACTAGCTTTGTGGTATGCTGGGGTGATGGGATTAATTCTCGGCTTGTGCGGGTTGGGATTGTATGAAGCGATCGCCCACGCCCACTGGATGACCCAAGACCGCGAAATCAACTCCGTAGCCGGAACCCTTCACGACAGCTTAGAACCCGTCCTCAAAATTCCCGGACGCCTAGAACCAGACGTGGATCGGTTCCTACCAGATTTGTGCGTTGCTCGGTCTAGCGGTGACATCCAATGTAGCATTCATACCACCCAGCAACGCCACGTTATTGGTGCTATTCACCAAGGCATTTACTATGTCAAATTATCCGATTTATCGGGAAAAATTATTGCCACAGCAGGCAGCCTCCCCCAAGGCAAATCTCCCGCAATTGCCACGATCGCCCCAGGGCATAAATTCGCAGCAATCACAAAATTTACGGACGGTAGAGGCACTCCCTACCTGCTCATTTCCATCATGCTGCATACCCAAAATCAGCAAAACTGGGGATATTTGCAAGTGGGGCGATCGATCCAAGACGCCTATAGCTATTTATTCGCCGTTAAACTCGTAATCATCCTCGGACTACCCCTGGCGTTACTCGCCGTCGGCGTCGCCAGTTGGTTCCTCGCCGGTTTAGCCATACAGCCCATATATTTATCCTACCGCCAAGTGCAACAATTTACCGCCGATGCCGCTCACGAATTGCGCACCCCCCTAGCCGCCATCCGCGCCACCGTTGAAACTACAATTATTAGCAAAAATAGCGATGACTTTGCCACTACTGCTGCCACTGCCTTAGAAAGCATAGAACGCCAAAATCATCGCCTCTCAGAATTAGTCCAAGATTTGCTGCTCCTTGCCCGCATGGACAGGCAAGAATTGCCCCTCACCCCCAACTCTCCCAGTAAGAGAGACGAGGGAAACCGCATCAAATATATCCCCTGCTGCCTCCAAGATATCATCGCCGACTTAGAAGAAGAAATCGCCGCTTTAGCTTTAGAAGCTGAGGTCAATTTAACCGCCGATATCCGCAGTCCAGAACCTCTAGAAGTGATGGGAGACTACTCACAGCTATATCGGATCTTATTTAACCTCGCCAGTAATGCGATTCACTACACACCCCCTGGGGGTAAAGTCACGATTATTTTAGAAAACCGCCACCCTTGGGCAGTAATTCAAGTAATGGATAATGGCATCGGCATTGCTACAGAAGAATTGGGCAGAATTTTCGACCGATTTTATCGCGTGCAGAGCGATCGGTCTCGTGCCTCCGGTGGGGCTGGATTAGGTTTAGCCATTGCCCGCCGTCTCGCCCAAGCACACCATAGCACTATTACTGTGCAAAGTCAACTTGGCAAAGGCAGCACTTTTACCGTCCGCCTCCCCCTCCAGAAAACCTGCCACCAGTAAGGACACGGCATCATTAATCTATCGGTTGGATCAACAATAAATTTTGATGTCGCCTTGCCCATAAGTTGCCGATAAACTAACATTTTTGAATCTTGTTAGATGCAACAAAACCCCGGTTTTTAACTCCCACCGGGAGAGTAGTACAATTATCGATAAAATTCTGCTTGCCATTGCCATAACTGGCATTAAAGCGGTGGAAATAGCGACGCACAGCGGGAGGGAATTCGGGAAAGTCAAAAATGGCATCGCCCCCCGCAATATCAGCCCAAAAATAGCGCAGATTTGGGGCTAACTTTTTCGCTTCGGCGGGTGGGAGGCATAAAGGAGAGCAGCTCAGGAGACGGATCATAAACTGTTCGCTTCTGTCACCCATCCACTCGCGGGACATTTCTGGTAGGTCAGGGAAATCTGGTAAGCGTAAGACGCGAGGTGAAGCTACTTCTAACCAACACTCTCTCTCCGCATCGGTGCGAAACTGAAAAATCCGATAGGGGTGGGGATAGCTGACTAATGAACCGGTGGTGATATCATAAATGCCATCTTGATGGGCAATATCCTGGACATGTAAGTGGCCGGAAAAAACTAACTCCACCCCAGCATTTCGCAGAATTTGCCGCAACTGGGGAGCATTTTCTAGCATATACCGCCGCCCCATCGGGTGTTGTGCTTGGTCTGGGAGATGCTCAATCACATTGTGGTGGACTATCACCAGTACCAGCTCATCAGCAGCTTTCGCCGCCAGAACTTCTTGTAACCAGGCGAGCTGTGTATCATCCAAACGCCCTATTTGCTTGCCTTCTTCGTCAAAATGGTTAGAATTGAGCCCTATTAGGCGGACTCCGGGGAGTACATGGCAGGTGTAATAAAGCTGGTGGGGATTTTGATAGCCAAAGTGGCGATAATATTTCGGAAAATCTGCCCAACCGATCGACTTACCATCCCCCACCGCTAATGGGACATCATGATTACCGGGGATCACGTAAGCAGGAAATGGCAATTGTGCTAACCGGTTAGCTAGCCAAATGTGGTTATCCGGTTCTCCATGTTGTGTTAGGTCTCCCGGTAGGAGTAAAAAATCTAATTCCATTTCAGCCAATTGCGCCAACACCAGCTCTAAAGCACTGATGCTGACTTCCACCAGGTGAAAGCGGTTGGGAGCATCCCAGATGGTGTGAGGGAGCGCCACATGGGGATCGCTCACCACGGCAAAGCGAAAATTCAACTCCATGAGATTCATTTACCCAAAAGTAAATTTGGCGCCTCCTGTAGAAAACAAGGTGATTGCACCCGTTTTACCTATAAGGGATCGTACCATTTATCAGGCGAAGTTGGCAGCGCTTGGCCAATTTAGCCAAACTTCCTCGTTCTTAGTTGGGCTTTAGCCCAAAGGAATTTGGGCTAAAGCCCAACTACAAACCTTAACCCAGATCCCACTGGCTGGGGGACGGAAATGGGCAAACCAGGACTGGGTTAGGTATAATGAACCATCGTTATTGGTCATTAGTCATTTGTCCTTGGTCTTTGGTCATTTGACAGTTACAAGCGTGAGTAGGCTGGGCAGTGACCACCCTACCGCTTTATTCAAATGAAAAATGACCAATGACTAATGACTAATGACCAATGACTAATGACCAATGACAAGATAAGTGGATAACGCCGATGAGTGAAGCCGATCGACCCACCAACCCATCTGCATCAGCGTCCGCCGATGCTACGTCTCCGGTTCCAGAGCCGATCGACCCATCATCGCCCCACCTTGGGGATGATGAAGGTTGGGAAACGGTGAATTTACCCAACCACATCAGCATCGCCGCCTTGGAGCAACAAAGCGACAACAGCCAAGAAACCGCTCTGGCTCTGCCTTTTGAAGGATGGACGACTCCCGGAGGCTTGGCGACGACGACCCCAGAAGCGTGGAACTCCAGTGATTTAGTCGATCGCATCGCCAAACTGGAAATTGCCATCGGAGAATACCGCGATCGCCTCGGGCAAGACCAAGCCCGATCGGACGCCCAGCGGCAACTTTTAGCCCAGCGAACCATAGAGCTAAAAGCCGCCAACGAACAAATCGAAGTCCAAAATCGCCACATCGAAGCTCTCGAAGCCCAAACCACACAACAGCAAAGCACGATCGACAGTCTCACCACCGAGGTGGAGTCCCTTTCTCGGCAAATCGCCCAAATCGAGCGGGAATGCGCCCTCACCCAACACCGTTACATGCAAGAATCCCAGCTCCGACAAAAAGCCGAAATCAACGCCCAAGAACTGCGATCGCGCCTTCACCGCCAACAACACCACACCCTTCAATTCAAAGCCGCCCTAGAAAAGTGCCTGGAACCACTCCCCACCCCAGACACCGCCACCCCGATCGCCACCGCTTCCAATACCGAGCCAAATAGCAGTATCTTCCCCAAAGCCCCCTCCATTCAGCCCTGGTCCGCCCCAGTGGCGGAGACGGGGAGACGGGGAGACTCGGAGACGGGGAGACTCGGAGACGGGGAGACTCGGAGACCCGGAGACCCGGAGACGGGGAGACTCGGAGACGGGGAGACTCGGAGACGGGGAGACTCGGAGACGGGGAGCAGGGGAGCAAGGGAGCAAGGGAGCAAGGGAGAGAGGGAGCAATTTTCCCCCCTGCCCCCCAGTCCCCCGGTCGGTGAGCGAAGCCGAACCGCTGCCCCCCTGCCCCTCCGTTCCCTGGTCCCCCAGTCCCCCAGTCCCCTGGTCCCCCAGTCTCCCAGTCCCCTGGTCCCCCAGTCCCCCGTCTCCCCCTCACCGTTGGTTTATCCCAAAGATGCCAATGTGAAAAAGCGGCGTAGTCTCGCCGCCGTTCAGTTGCCCAATTTTGCCACTTGAGTTGTCGGGTGGGCATTGCTCCAACCGAGTATCTCACCCCAGAGTTGTTGGTTTCTAGCAATGCCCACCCCACTGGCTGTTAAAACCAACAAAGGACAAAGGACAAATGACAAATGACTAATTCGGGGTTTGGGGTGAGGGAATAATTATAGTCAATTCAAATAACAATGAGACAAGCCAGAGAACTGGCCCTCTATCCCCCAACCCCTTTCTCCCAGGTAGGGAGAAAGGGGAGTCAGAGGGGGAAGAGAGGGAAGATGGGGAGGAGGGGGGAGGGGTGGGAAGATGGGGAAGATTACTCCCCACACTCCCCACACTCCCCACACTCCCCACACTCCCCACACTCCCCTCTCCCTACCTGGTCGAGGGGACGGGGGTGAGGGAATAATTAATTCACCACTTCAGACCTTGCCTCTGTGGTGCCCTTGCGCATAGGCTGTGGGTAGCGGTGGGAATTCATCGCTCCGGCTTGGGGGACGGAAATTTGAGCTAATAGCCAAAACCACAACCCCGGATAGCGATTTTCTAACCAAGGTTGGCAAGCGCGGGTAAAATTGGGCAACCAAGCCAATAACCAACCGAAGAGAGCGCTAAGGGTAAAGTCTAAATAACTGCCTAACCACCGGGTTAGGTCTTTGACACCAGCCAGTTGCCAAATCCACAGCAATAAAGCGGGGTTTAACCGAGCGGCTTTGAGGGCAAGGCGGTTAAAAGTGAACCAGTCCACGCGGTCTTTGATGAAGGCTTCGGCTACGGCTGGGGGTTCGCTGGCTAAGATGCCGAAAAAGGTGTTGAGCATGGAATTAATCCGGGCTGGGGGCACAAACTGCCCCGTGGGGATCATCATGCCTTTGGAAAATAGCCAGGTAACGGCCACATTGCTTTGGTAGGCCCGGATGCGGTTCAGGTGGCGAGCTGAGAGGAGGTCATGTTTGAGGGCTACATCCAAAAGCTGGGTTAGGCGGTTGAGGTTGCGCACGAGGGAACCAAAACCGGTAAAGACGAGGGGAGATTGCAGGGAGGCGGCATCGCCAATGGCCACCAGCCGATCGAATGCGATCGTCCGATCGTCACTCCCCACGCTGAAGTGACCGGGAATATAACCAAAAGTCGCCTTTTTCCATACCAAATCCTCCATATCACACCGCCGATATTCTGGGAGGATGGTAAAAAAGTCCTCGTACATCTCTAACAGAGAACCGGGGTTATCTGGGTGGATTTGGTGATAGTGAAACAGATAAATCGTTAAATCGGTTCCTTCCCCGGGGAATAACTCCCAAATTAACTGCCTGCCTCGGGATATATCGCCATGACTGTTGAGGACATCGCCATAACGACTATCCCACACGCCAGCCGGGAAACCACCAGAAATCACCGCCCCCACTGTGGGGCAAACACTGTCAAAAGCTCGCTTGCCGTTGAGCTGCCATGCGATCGGGGATGCTGTACCCATTGCATCCACCAATAACCTGCCTGTGCAGGTTTTTGCCGTTCCTGTGGGCAAATATCGGCAATTGACTATTACCTGTTGTGGTTCCACATCGGCGCGCTGAAATTCGGTTTCGTCCCAAATTTCTCCCCCAGCAGCGCGCAGTTTTGCCCCACATAAACCCAGGAATTTTTCTGCGTCTATGGCCACATTGAGAACTGTGGGAGTGTGGAGGATGGCGGCGCGACATTGGGGGGGGTTGTTGGCGTCAAAAAATTTGTGAAACCCATCTTCATATTCGGCAGCAATGACGCTTTCAAATTCTGCTGGGGTGAATAAACCGAGGTTAATTAGGCTTTGAAATTCATCGCGGGAGATATTCCATTCCCGGTTCATCCGCCCAAACGGCATCCTTTCTATGAGCAATACTCGATAACCCAGTTTCGCCATCACTGCGGCGTGAATTACCCCCAAGGCGCCGCCGATATAGATTAGGTCATATTCTGGGTTGTCACCAGTGGCGTTGTTGGTTTGAAATACTACTTGCTGGGGTTGCTGGGGGTGTATTACAGACGATCGCCACCGCTGCTCCCACCAATAGGCCCGGTTTAGGTCATATTCCCCATTGGGGATTTTCTGAAAATATTTCACCGTCTGGGGGTATTGGGTCCCTAGCAGTTCAAATATCGATCGCTCCCCTTTGGCGGCTGGCGGGACCGGATATTGGTGGGGAAACTGCTGCCTGATATTTGCCGTCAATTGGTCCTTAATCTGCCTTTCTCCGGGAATAAGTGTTTCTGCCCAGCGGAAGGCTTTCAGGTAGGTGGTACGCTGCACGGACCAAACAAATATGCAGATTTCCCCAGCCACCGAGTTTTGTCCCTGAATGGCCAGACGGATCCCGTCCGGGGTCGTCTGCTTGTCCCCGACAGAGGGGGAGAATTCCTCTTGCAGCCAGCGGCGAACCGCTACCACGTCTGGCGTGGGTACTTCTATGTAAAGGATTTCTTGGAGGTGAGCTGCCATTGGTTCAGAAAATTTTTTCCAAAATGGGGTTGACAAAAGTGCAAATTGCGTTATAGTTCCGAATACTGAAATTTAAATAGCTCAACAAAAGTTAATAAAGCTATCATATTTCCTAACGCCCACCCTAGGAGTGAGCTAGCCATGAATTATCCCATCCCCACGAGCCATCAAGAAATATTTGCCCTTAAGAAACAGCCTGTAGATGCAGAATTAGTGGCGGCGGCGATCGCCGGAGTCGTCCACATCGCCCGGTCAGAGGGCAAATCCCTCTCGGACCTCACCTCCGAGGTCCTGGCAGACGATCGCCTCTTAGACCAGCAACTGCGGTGGTGGCTGAGCCAAGCGATCGCCCAAGCCTGGGAAGATGTCCAGTAGTCCCTTGTCCCTTGTCCCTTGTCCCTTGTCCCTTGTCCTTGGTCCTTTGTCAAATGACAAATGACAAATGACAAAGGACAAATGACCAAGGACAAAAATTTTTTTTCCAAACCCCTTGAAATTTTCCCCAACTGTGCTACAATACGCTATTGTGACCAAAACACAGCACTAGCGGGCATAGTTTAGTGGTAAAACCATAGCCTTCCAAGCTATCGATGCGGGTTCGATTCCCGCTGCCCGCTTTGAAAATCATCTCCATCACCATTGCTCCTGTGGCGCCAAAATCATATTTGGTCGCCGGAACCAAGGGCAATGGGGAGAAAACCCCAAACACACCTTATGCCAATTCAATTCGGACGGGAAATCTGCGGCGATGTGGCCACGGCTGAAGCGCGGGAGTGGCTAGTCACGAACGGCTGCGGCGGTTATGCCTCCGGTACTGTGGCAGGAATACTCACCCGCCGCTATCACGGTTTATTGATGGCGGCTCTGAAACCTCCCTTGGACAGGACATTACTCCTCGCCAAGCTGGATGAAACCGTAACCTATGACGATAAACCATATCCCCTGTTTGCCAACCGGTGGGGAACCGGCGTCGTTGAACCCCCTGGTAACAGCTATTTAGAAAGTTTCCATTTAGACGGCACTATCCCCGTGTGGCACTTTGCGATCGCTGATGCCCGATTAGAAAAACGCATCTGGATGCAGCCCGGAGCCAATACCACCTATATTTTCTACCATTTGCCGCGCGCCAGTCAACCCCTCACCCTCAGTCTCAAGGCTCTCGTAAATTACCGGGAATGTCACCACCTAGCCGCCGCAAATCACCGCCAGATGGAAATTTCCCCTGTCCCCACCGGGGTTGCCATCAAAGCATTTCCCCAAGCAGTACCCTTTTACCTATTCGCCCCTGCCGCCGACGTAGAACTAACCCACAAGTGGCATTATGGCTTTGAGCTAGCAGTAGAAAAATGGCGGGGGCAAGACTACCAAGAAGACCATCTCCACGCCGTGACTTTCCGCCGCATTCTTAACCCCGGAGATTCCCTCACCATCGTCGCCACCACAGACTCATTAGCCCGAGGGGATGGACATTCGGCGTTAACAGCTCGCCAAGCCTACGAGCAAAATTTGCTGCAACTCTGTAGCCAAAAATCCCCTAAACATCAGGGGAGCAAAGTCTATCAATTAGCCAAAAAAGCACCGCCTTGGGTCAAACAACTGGTATTAGCCGCCGACCAATTTATCGTGTCCCGACCTTTACCAGACGGACGCGAGGGCAAAACGATTATTGCCGGATATCCTTGGTTTAGTGACTGGGGCCGCGATACGATGATTGCCCTTCCGGGTTTAACCCTTTGCACTGGGAGGGTGGATGTGGCCCGCACAATTTTGCAAACTTTTGCCCGCTATGTGGATGGTGGGATGCTGCCAAATACCTTTGGTGAGGCAGGAGAGAGCCTTTTCTACAATACTGTGGATGCCACTTTGTGGTATTTCCAGGCCATTCGCGCTTATTTTGAGGCTACGGGAGACCAGGGTTTAATCGCCGAACTGTGGCCAGTTTTGGTAGATATTGTGAATTGGCATTGTCAGGGCACACGCCACCGCATCCACATGGACCCAAAAGACGGTTTGCTCTATGCGGGCGAGGCGGGAGTACAGTTAACTTGGATGGATGCTAAAGTCGGTGATTGGGTGGTGACACCCCGCATCGGCAAGCCAGTAGAAGTGAATGCTCTGTGGTATTCCGCCTTGGCTACGATGGCAGAGTTGGCGGAGATGATGGGGGAGTCGGGACAGGAATATGCCAAAATGGCAGCACGGGCAGCCGCCGGTTTTCAGCGTTTCTGGAATGCTGAGGCTAACTATTGCTACGACGTGATCGATGGTCCCAATGGTGACGACCCCAGTTTACGCCCTAATCAAATTTTTGCCGTGTCTTTGCCCCATAGTCCCCTACCGCCACCACAGCAGCGATCGGTCGTAGATGCTTGCGCCCGCCAACTCTTTACCACCCACGGTTTGCGCAGTCTCAGCCCCAACCATCCCCAATACCAAGGTCAATACAAAGGCAACTTACTGCAACGGGATGGCGCCTATCATCAAGGCACCGTTTGGGGTTGGCTCTTCGGCCCCTTTGTCATTGCCTACTGGCGAGCCTACGGCGACCTCGAAGGTGCCCAGAGCTTCCTCGAACCCATCTCCCACCATCTGCACAACCACGGTTTAGGCACCCTCAGCGAAATATTCGACGGCGACCCCCCATTTACTCCCAGAGGCTGCATTGCCCAAGCCTGGACCGTCGCCGAAGTCCTCCGAGCCGCCGCCTTCTTAAAAATTAAATCTTGATGAACAAGGTTCGTAGTTGGGCTTCAGCCCTCTTTCTGAGGTTCGTAGTTGGGCTTTAGCCCTCAATCTTCGGTTCGTAGTAGGGCTTCAGCCCAGAGGCTGTTTGCGCTAAAGCCCTACTACGAACTCCGGGCAAAATTATCAAGACAAATTATGAAATTACCCCCAAAAAATATCCTATCAATTATTGGGAAAATTATTTTAGCAACCATTGTCATTGTCGATTTAATTTTCCTGGCCAAATTTTTCCATATCCAGGAATATTTGCGCGATGCCCTGCAATGGATTGACAGCCTAGGCAATACTGGCGTTATCGCCTTCATGGTCATTTACATTTTCGCCACAGTGTTATTTATTCCCGGTTCCCTGCTCACCCTCGGGGCGGGAGTTATTTTTCAAGTCGTTTTGGGTTCAGTTTGCGTCTTTGTGGCGGCAACTTTGGGAGCTACGGGCGCTTTTTTAGTGGGGCGCTATTTAGCGCGAGGCTGGGTGGAAAAGCAAATTGCCGGAAATGAGAAATTTCAAGCCATAGATAAGGCTGTGGCTAGAGAAGGATTAAAAATTGTCCTGCTGACGCGGCTTTCACCCGTGTTTCCTTTCAATTTGTTAAATTATGCTTTTGGCTTAACCCAAGTTTCTCTCAAAGATTATTTTTTGGGTTCTGTGGGCATGATTCCTGGTACAATTATGTATGTGTATATCGGTTCTCTGGCAGGAGATTTGGCGACGATCGGCACCCCAGGACAAGCTACTGCACCGGAGGCTTTGACTTGGGCAATTAAGATTATCGGTGGGGTGGCGGCTTTGGCGGTCACGCTTTATGTGACGAAAATTGCCAAAAATGCTTTAGAAATGGAAATTACATCGGAGAATAATGATGAATAGTCATTTGTCCTTGGTCATTTGGAGAAGAAACCGGTTTCTGGCGGAAAATCTCTGTTAAGGTTTAGAAACCCGATTTATGGCTCCCGGTTTGACAAGGGACAAAGGACCAGGGACAAAGGACAAATGACAAAGGACCAGGGACAAAGGACAAATGACCAATGACACCCTAGAATAGAGGAAACATATTCTGGATTTTGGTAGTGATATGGACAGAATTTCGGTGGCTCCTCACATCCACTTTGGTAAGCCTTGCATCGCCGGGACGCGCATCACTGTGCAGAGTGTTCTGGAATTGCTCAACGAAGGACTTTCCTTTGAGGTGATTATTCAGGATTACTACCCTGACTTGCAGGTAGAGGATATTCGCATTGCCTTGGGACAAATGACCAAGGACAAATAACAAATGACCAAGGACAAATAACAAATGACCAAGGACAAATGACAAAGGACAAAGGACAAATGATTAAGGACAAATATGATATTGTTGTTATCGGTGGTGGTTCGGGTGGCTTGGTGATTGCGGCGGCGGCGGCGCAGTTAAAAGCGAAAGTGGCGCTGGTGGAAAAGGCGCGCTTGGGGGGAGATTGTTTGTGGTTTGGTTGTGTTCCGAGTAAATCTCTGATTCATGCTGCACGGGTGGCTTATACGGTGAAGAATGCGGGCAAGTTTGGCATTTATACGTCACCACCAGAGATTGATTTTGCTAAAGTAATGGCTCATGTGCAAAGGGTGCAAGGGGAGATAGAACCGCACGACTCGCCAGAAAGGTTTCGGGGTTTGGAGGTAGAGGTGATTTTTGGCGAGGGGAGATTTATTGACGGACAAACTTTTGCTGTGAATGGCGAAAATTTGCAGGCTCGGACGTTCGCGATCGCCACTGGTTCTCGGAGTGCAATTCCTCCCATTGCTGGATTAAAAGATGTGGGATATCTGACGAATGAGGAGGTTTTTTCTCTGCAAAAATGCCCGTCATCTTTGGCGATAATTGGTGCAGGTCCGATTGGTTGCGAATTGGGGCAAGCCTTTCAGAGACTAGGTTCTGATGTGACGCTGATTTCTGGTCGTCCCTACATTCTCCCGAAAGAAGACCCGGAAATGGCGATGATTTTACAAGCGCAGTTGGCCTCGGAAGGTGTGCGCATTCTCTATCATACCAGACCGGACAGGGTGGAAGTGGTGCATGGGAAAAAAGTTCTCTGGATGGGCGAACAGCAAATCGCGATCGTGGATGAAATTTTGCTGGCGGCGGGGCGAATACCGAATGTGGAATCGCTGAATTTAGAAGCGGCGGGGGTGGTATATAATGAGAAAGGAATTCAGGTGAATGAGAAGCTGCAAACTACTAATTCTCGGATTTATGCTTGTGGGGATGTGATTGGTGGCTACCAGTTTACTCATGTGGCGGGATATGAAGCAACGGTAGTGTTGAAAAATGCTTTGTTTTTGCCGGTTTCTAAAGCGGATTATCGGGTGATTCCTTGGACGATTTTTACTGACCCAGAGGTGGCGCGGGTGGGGTTGAGTGAAGCGGAGGCGAAACAACGCTATGGGGATGATGTGTATGTGTTGAAACAGGATTTGGCTGGGGTCGATCGGGCGCAGACGGAAGCCGCAACTCATGGTTTTGCGAAGATTATTACTCGCCGCAATGGGGAGATTTTGGGCGCCCATTTTATCGGGCCATCAGCAGGGGAGCTAATTCACGAAGTGGTGATGGCGATGGCAAATAAGATGAAAGTTTCGGCTTTAACTGGGTTTATGCACGTTTATCCGACTTTAGCAGAGGTGAATAGCAAAGCGGCGCTATTGCTAACTAAGCATAAATACGCAAAAAATCAGCGCTTGCAGGGAATTTTGGCGAGGTTTTTTGCTTGGCGGCGTGATTGGTAGGTGGTGGGGAATGTCAGGAGGTCTTGAAATATTTGTCAATAATCCGAGAAATTACTGGGGTGGTGTGTCCCCGGAAACCGGATAACAGCCCGGAATCTTCCTCATGGTACAAGCCGCTTCGGTTCAGAAATGGGGTGGCTTTTGGTGACGCGATCGCGATCGCATCCCGGAGGGCATATTATCACATAAAATTCTTGATTTTTATCACGGAAACTGGAGCCAAAATAGGGCATTCTATGAAGATGGAGATTGTGATGAGGAGCAGAGAAAAGTTCCTCGTGAGGTAAAAACCCATGTTGTCCCAACCGATGTTTGACGATCGCTCCCTGGCTAAATCCTTTTATGAAGCGCTGATGAATCGCTTCTGCTCTCGTTTTGACAGCCACACCCGGGAAATTTTTAGTGAGAGCATTTTTGGTATCGCTCCCGGACCAGGGGGAGAAAAAACCCTGTTTATCGTTGCCCCTTCTGTGGATGTGGCCCAGGAACTGCTGGGCAAAATCGACAATATCATCACCCAAGTCACGGATATGATGCCTGGTGTCGAGCAAACTGCCATCTGCGCCATGCCTCCTCAGAGTGAAGCAGAGGCGGGGACCGCTACACCCCACCCGGAGACGGAGTTAACGAGCCCCTACGGGCAATTGCCGCCAAAACTGATGATGGGCAAAATCTTCCATCACCAATCGGTGATGAATGAGTAATTTTTCTGATCGGGTTTGTAGTTGGGCTTTAGCCCTCTTTCTGCATCCTTGCCAATAAGAGTAAGCCTTTTGAGAGCTTGAAGGTGCCGGAGATGAAGGCAAACTAAAAGTAGTAATACCCAATCAACCCGCACCACGGAAAGAAACGGTAATGTATCCGGTACTAACAGGCTCCCTCCAAGTGGAAACGGTGACGATCGCCATCCGCAACCTCCCACCAAGGCTGCAAGGCACCAAACTGGTGCAACTATCGGATTTTCATTATGAAGGGTGGGGACTCTCAGAGAAGCTGCTCGATCGGGCGATCGGCGCCAGCAATGAAGCCGAACCCGACCTCGTACTCCTCACCGGCGACTACATCACCAAATACCCCACCCGCATTCACCAACTAGCCGCCAAACTCAAAGATCTGCAAAGTCGAGCCGGAATTTACGCCATTTTCGGCAATCACGACCTCCTCAGTCGCCCCCAAATTGCCGATGCTTTCACCCCGATCGGCATTAACATTTTATGGAATCAAATCGCCTATCCCCTCGGTTCCGGTTTAGCTCTCGTCGGGATGGCAGACTTTTACTCCCCAGAATTCCACCCCCAACCCCTCCTCACCGCCATCCCCCCAGAAATCCCCCGCCTCGTCCTATCCCATAACCCCGACACCGCCGCCGAAATGCAGCCATATCGAGAAAATCTAAGAATAGCGCAACCTCATCGGCATCATCTGCATCATCATCATCAGCATCAGCCAGATAGTCAGCATCATCTGCATCATCATCGTCAGCATCAGCCAGATAGTCAGCATCATCTGCATCATCATCCGCGCTGGGGGAATCGTCGGTACCAGTAATCAACCGCCTGACCCACTCAATGCGAGCATTCAGGTAAGTATGAAGCCGATCGGCATCAGCAGCAGGCATATCATCCGATATTTGCGCGATCGCCATCCGCAGGGAGAGCAACACCTGCTCCAAATCCAACCCCTTGCCAGAAGCTACGAACTCTAAGGATGCCGACCAAACAGAAGCAAGCCGCCCCGACCACTCAGGGGAAAAGCAGATCCGCAAGTCATCTTGGCAAGACAAGCCAACAGACCGGCAAAACTCCTGGTCACGCGGTGACGGCAAATCATGGAAGATAAACCCATACCCATAATTAAGAGACCACACCCGATCGCCGACGGAGAAGGTAGCAGGATCGGGCAGCTCAGGCAGAGGGTCATCTACCACCGAAAAGGACGTGATGGGATAAGACCCATTACGATAAAACTGCTGAGAGTCAAAGTGGACATTGACCGACCAGCGATCGTCCCCACCAAAGCAACGAGATTTAAAAGTGGCGAGACAGAAGCGCCGCTCAACATTGCCCTCAGAAGAGTAAAGAAGCCGGGTTTCACCAGGAACCCAGGCAGAGACAAGAGCCTCACAGTGTAGATCCTTGCGGTAATTCCTGACGGTTTTTTCGTCCAATCCAAACATCCGAGCCAAAGCCCGGTTAGTTTCGTCCGGGACAAGTTCTATATAGCGTTTACACGCACGCTCAAGTGACTGTCGATTAAGCGGCAGTCCATTTTGCAGGTTGGCCAAGAGAGCAGCTTTAATAGCATCATGGCGAGAACCCGATCGGATAATCGCCGGAATATGGCGACGGCCAGCACGGCGAGCAGCGCTTAGACGGTGGTGGCCATGCACCAGAAAAAGCTGATTTTCTACCCACCACAACTCCACCGGTGGAGGTTCGGAGTGAGAGAGCATCGCAACGTAGCGGTCGATCGCGAAATCATCGAGGCAGTATCGAGGTTGGAAATCGGGATGCTCAGTAATACGAGCGATCGCCACCTGAACAACATCAGAGGAAGGAGACAAGTCCTCACCTGCGGAATTTTCCGCACCCTCACCGGTGACATCCTCACCTGCGGAATTTTCCGCACCCTCACCGGTGACATCCTCACCTGCGGAATTTTCCGCACCCTCACCGGTGACATCCTCACCTGCGGAATTTTCCGCACCCTCACCGGTAACATCCTCACCTGCGGAATTTTCCGCACCCTCACCGGTAACATCCTCATCGGCCAGCAGTTCCCACTGGGATAGACCAGCCCACCGAGAGCCACCATCATCAACCCCCCAAAACTTAGTCCCACGGTGAACAGTAACGGTAATGGCCAACTTGCGGCGAAGATTTGGAAGGTAAGCCAAAACACGGGACCCAATCTCAGGTAATGCCATAGTTTTCCTCCAAACAGATATAAGAGGTATCGCCCAGTCAGTAGATTGAGAGAAATAGGGGGGTGCAATCCCCCCACTCGCTAAACAGAATATTCTGTATGAATATATTATGGAAGAAAACCAAGTCAAAATCAAGACCAAGGAGAAATATACGAACCTAAAATGGATAAGGGACCAATTAGGCTTAACTCAAGAAGAGTTGGCCTTTTTGCTGGGAGTCTCACAACCGTCTGTTAGTCGATGCGAAAAGGGCTCAAAAGACCTACTGGTGCCACTTTCCGGCTGGCAAGCTCTCACGCAAAAAATGAAAGAAGCAGGAATCGATCTCACTGAACCACCAGCAATAGAGCTTAATGCAGATTTCTCACCTGCAACATGGAAAGCAAGAAAAAGGACAAAAAAAAATGGATAACCACTTGACAGATATATTCTATTTGAATATACTGAGTGAATAAAGCTCGACAAAGGAGGCAGCCTATCGACTAGCAACTAACAGATATCTAGTACCGATTGACTAACAAGCGCTCACATACACCTAGCGGGAGGGGTCCAATCCCCCCTCCCATTCCTACCCATGATAGAAATCGACGAAAGAATAGAAAAACAGAGCAGTGGCAACCAATGGGCAGTCACTACGAACAGATCAACCGCCACCAACAACCAAGCAGCGACCACCACGAAAACAACAACCAGCGGGGCAAACTTTAGCAATACCCAACTCAAAAAGACGGGGAATCTAAACACGAAAAAATCCCCCAGCGAAGAAGCCACGCCAAGGGACAACCAGGGTGTAAAACCTGTCGCAATTATAGCAGTTGCAGGAAGACCCCCACCAATCAAAATCTAGGACTATTAGGCCACAACAAAAACTCATCACCCAGATGAGATAGGAGATTATTGTCTTTTTTTTTGAGGAGAAAACATGCACACAACAATAATTGCCCGACCAACGATGTGCTATTTGCACCTAGCAGCAAGCACACACGAAAAACACCCCCCACGCTGGCTAAATTTGGCAAACGCCCGCAGCATTCAGGGTATTCAAAATATTCAGGGTACAAAAAAAATAACAATCACCTGGACAAACGGAGATGCCGAAACCTTTTCTGGCAAACAAGCCCAAGAAATACTACAAAGAATAGCCGTGACAATGTACGAAATAGAGACTGGCAAGATACACGAAGCAGACACAAGCATAGTAATCGCCCGACCAACCATGTACTCACTTCCTCTATCGGCCAGCGAGCGCGATCGATTACCACCCCGCTGGCTAAACTTGGCCAACGCCCGCAGCGCCCGATTTTGGCGCAGTGAAGTCACAATCACCTGGATTAACGGAGCCACCGAAACTTTTATCGGCGAGCAAGCCCAGCAACTAGCCCAGAAATTAGCAGAATTACCCTAGGAACAGAACAATGAAAATGGACAAAACCAATATCCGGCGAGTACGAGTAGGCTACACCCACAATTGTGGCAACTACGAATCAGTACGCCTAGACCTAGAGTTTGAACTTGAAACCCCAGAAACAAAGCACCTTGACGACAACCTAGACGATTACATCAAAGAGTTAGCAGCTTACGTACAGTCGGAATGCCGCAAAATGGCACCCGAATATCGCGTAAAAGCAATTGAACTGAACGAGATATCGGAGCAGCTCCGAGCAAGCCGACAGGCAATCATCGCCATTAAGGAAATCGCAAGCCATGCACCAATACTAAGGGAAGTATCCAACTATGTAACCAGCGCCAACCAAAGCTTGTTGGCATTAGACCGCTTGCATGAGGACGCGGACGAAGACTCCAATGAGGACGAGGACAACGAAAACATAGATGAGGAGGAATACCCCAGCAGCGGTGACGACTTACCCATGTAACCCCGCCTGACGAGCGCGCTTAGCCCTAAGCGCCGAAATGCCCTCCTTGTGGAAGGGAGGGCATCGCGGGAAGGGCATCACCACCCACCGCAGCCATAGAGTCTCTCCTCTTGTGGCCCCCATATCGAAATGGGCAATTTAAACGGCCCCATCTATTCATGGGTTATGAGGAGTAGGTCTAGAGCTATCGGTGAGGCTACATGGGAATTCCAACCTCCCATGTAGTTCCCCTCCAGAAACAGCGGCCTAAGTAGGGAAGTGGGCACGAAATCGGCCCCTTAAAGGTTCATGGGCTGTTCCCTTGGAAGGGGTGAGCAGGGTAGTTAGAAAGGAACCATCATGGACAATATTATAGCACAGGACCTGGTAATTGGTATTGACGTATCAAGTAGCTGGGTGGATTTGTTCTGCTTTCACGGACAAGTACCGGGCTCAATTCGGGCTTTTTATGAATCAGCAGAATTCGAGAAACACCACAGCCAATGGCCAACAGGGATGGAAGTTGTACGCCACATAGCGCAACTACAGCCAGTGGCAGTAGTGCTAGAACCAACAGGGAGTTACTCCAAGTACCTGTGTGAGAAATTCACAGAATACGGGATACCCTATCTATTGGCAGACCAGACCCTGATTAAGCAAACCAGAAAGGGACTAGCAGGCACAGACAACAAAGATGATGCTTTTGACGCAATCTTACTGCAAGACCTCTACTGGGATAAATGGGAAGGACGGCGATATGACCGCCGCTACTGGGTGGAAGACCGACCGGAAATCATCAAGACACTAAAAAGTAAGCTAGATGAGATGAAAACCGCCCAGAAAAAAGCGAATCAAAGTATCAACACCATCAAACAACGATTAGCCGCCGGAGAGTGGCTAGAAAAAGCCAAAAGCAGCAGCATACGGGCGAAAGACATATACAACCCCAACCACCCCCCCGGACTCTACCAGTGGCTAGCAGGATGGAGTGATGGCAATCACGGGGATTGGGAACCAGAAAGCAAAATCGCACTGGGACGAATCAAGGCAGCGTACCAGCGCGCAGTAGAACGAGGCGAAGCTCGGGAAATTTCAGCCACCACCCGTGAACTAGCCCGAATGATTTGTATCTGCCACCGGTTAGAAATGCTAGCCCGAGCTGAAGTGGCAACCTTACTCATGCAGCCTTGCTTCAAAATCTACCACCAGGTATTTGACGATTTTGGATTCGACCTGAAAGAGCGCGCCTGGATTCTCTCTCGGATTTACCCTTTCTCCAAATTCCTGGATGAGGACGGAGGCAGCATCATCAACTACAAGCGGAAGAACAGTAACGGCAACCGCTCAAAACAGCACCGGTCAAAACGACGGTTTCGCCAATCACTGGGATTGGGACGGGTCGATCGCCGCAGCGGCAGCTCGGTGCGAGGAGGCAGCAACCTCAAAGGCAGCGCCGACGCCCGGGGTGTACTTTGGTACTGGGTAAAACGTGAGCTAGAAATGAAGCGCGGCCACGACGGAAAGTTTAACCAACCCATTGCGCAACGTTGGGATGGCGGCCTAGCCCTGCTACTACTTGATTGGTACTGGATGAAACGAGCTTATGAGGTACTGCCAGACGGACGACTAAAGAAAATCGCCAGCGCCGTAGATGCACGCAACGCTACCACACGCAAAGTAGCCGACCTACTCTTCTCAGAACTGCTTAAAGCCTTCCAACAGCGGTAAGCTAAAAACATAGGTTACGTGGATTTTTACCACCCCATCCCTACTGGGGTGGTTTTTTAATGCGGTCCCTGTATGATTAAAAAGATAAACCTGTAGGGAATAGATTTACAACTATCCGGTCACACCCACGGCGGCCAAATCGTCATCCCCACAATTGGACCGCTAGCCAAACACCTCAAATCTATCCGTCGCTGCATTCCTAAACCCATCCGCCCCTGGATCCCATTCGTCAATGAATGCTATAAAGTAGTTAAGCATTGGGAATGGAGCCAAGGATTACACCAAGTAGGAAATAACCTCCTTTACGTCAATCGCGGTTTAGGCACCTACCCCCCGGGGCGTCTATTTTGTCCCCCAGAAGTGACCATTTTCACCCTGATTTAATCTCCAACTCCATCAAAAATCCACATGACCAGTTCTCAAGTTTGGCAAAGCGAAACCGTAGCCAAAACCTTTTTAGAAGGCGTCAGAGGTGCTATCCCCCTAGCCGCCGCCCAAATAGACGTAATGCTGCGACTCATCACCATTGCCCGCCCCCAATTAACCAACTTTCTCGATTTGGGATGCGGCGATGGCATTTTGGGGCGGGCTATTCTCACCAAATATCCCCAAGCTGAAGGCATATTTTTAGACTTCTCCGTCCCCATGCTACAAGCCGCCCAAGACCAACTCGACAACTATCCCCAATTATCTTTTGTTAACGCCGACTTGGGCGACCCTAGCTGGCCCCAAGCCTGCGCCACCAGCGCCCCCTTTGATGCCATAGTTTCTGGCTTCGCCATTCACCACCAACCCGACCACATCAAAAAAACCATCTATCAGCAAATTTTCCAACTATTGAAACCCGGTGGCATATTTCTGAACATAGAACACGTATCCTCCCCTTCCCCCTGGATTAGCCAAGTTTGGGATGAGCTGTTTATCGACAATTTGACCCAATTAGAACGGCAAAAAGGCACAGATAAATCTCGCCAGCAAATAGCCCAAGACTATTATTACCGCCCCGACAAAGCCGCCAATATCCTCGCTCCGGTAGAATTGCAAATAAACTGGTTGCAGGATATCGGTTTTATTAATTCCGATTGCTATTTGAAAATCTTTGAAATCGCCCTGTTCGGAGGCATCAAACCATGAAACCGCAGAAACGAAAGCATTTTCAGGGGAAAATCAGGTTAATGCCAGTAACATTACTGGCATTATTGGCAGCAGGATTATTATCTTGTAGTCAGCAAGTCCCCCCCAGAGATGTGGGGCAAACCCCTGTGGTTGCCCCTACATCTGTAGCAGAAATGTTGAATGTCGATACAAAACTTTACATAAAAAATTACACTTATGTCTTTGATGCCTAAATTATTCAAAAAACGTCATCTCCTCAAACCAATGAACATAACTAATTTTTTGACACATACAACATTGTAAATAG
>DVDU01000017.1 GCA_015296065.1 Oscillatoriaceae cyanobacterium M33_DOE_052
CTATTTACAATGTTGTATGTGTCAAAAAATTAGTTATGTTCATTGGTTTGAGGAGATGACGTTTTTTGAATAATTTAGGCATCAAAGACATAAGTGTAACTTTTTATGTAAAGTTTTGTATCGACATTCAACATTTCTGCTGGCGGCGATACCACAGATACTATTTCTGGCGGTGACACTACCGACACTATTTCTGGCGGTGACACCACAGATACTATTTCTGGTGGCGACACTACAGATACTATCTCTGGCGGCGACACTACCGACACTATCTCTGGCGGTGACACCACCGACACTATTTCTGGCGGCGACACTACCGACACTATCTCTGGTGGCGATACTACCGACACTATCTCTGGTGGCGATACTACCGACACTATTTCTGGTGGCGATACTACTCCTACACCAGTCAACCAAACGCCGACAGATATTTTCCTGTCAAATGTGGCAGTGGCGGAAAATAGCGCTAATGGTATGGTTATTGGCACTTTGTCGGCGAATGACGTTGATGCTGGTGACACCCACACTTACTCTCTGGTGGATGATGCAGAGGGACGGTTTGTGCTGGAAGGCGATCGGCTAAAAGTTGCCGCCAGTAACCTGCTCAACTATGAAACCGACACCACCCACACCATCGCCGTGCGTGTTACCGACTCAGCAGGTAACACCTTCGATAAAAACTTCACTATCATCGTCACCGACATCAACGAAACACCGACGATCGGCAGTGCGATCGCCAACCAAAACGCCAGCGCCAAAAACGCTTTTAGCTACACCGTTCCCGCCAACACCTTCGCGGATCCCGACGGCGACAACCTCACCTATAGCGCCACCCTCGCTAATGGCAGCGCACTCCCCACTTGGTTGAGCTTCAACCCCAGTACCCGCACCTTCAGCGGCACCCCCACCAACCAAGACGCCGGTAACATCGACATCAAAGTAACAGCTACCGACGGCCAAGGCGGCAACATCAGCGACATATTTACCCTTAGCATCACCAAAGTCAACAGCGCACCCACCGTTACCAACATCAGCATTACCGGCAACGAAGACAGCAACATCACCTTTAGCGCTGCCAACTTTACCCCTGGCTTCAGCGACATCGACGGTGACACGATCGCCAAAATCAAAATCACTGGGCTGCCAACCAACGGCATCCTCAAACTCAACGGCACCCCCGTTAGCATCAACCAAGAAATCAATATCACCAATATCAGTCAACTCACCTTTACCCCCGCTGCCAACTTCAACGGCAACACCAGCTTTACCTGGAATGCCACCGACGGCAAAACCTACGCCGCCACCAATGCTGTGGGGAACATCACCGTAAATAACATCAACGACGCACCCACCGTTACCAACCTCAGTCTTACCGGCAACGAAGACAGCAACATCACCTTTAGCACCGCCAACTTTACCTCTGGCTTCAGCGATATCGACGGGGACACGATCGCCAAAATCAAAATCACTGAACTGCCAACCAACGGCATCCTCCAACTCAACGGCACCCCCGTTAGCATCAACCAAGAAATCAATATCACCAATATCAGTCAACTTACCTTTACCCCCGATGCCAACTTCAACGGCACCACCAGCTTTACCTGGAATGCCACCGACGGCAAAACCTACGCCGCCACCGATGCCGTGGGGAACATCACCATAAATAAAGTCAATGATGCCCCCACCATTGCCCAATTCAGTGTCACTACCAAACAAAATACTGATATCCAATTTACCGCCGCGAAATTCACCGATAATTTCAGCGACATCGACGCTGACCAACTCGCCAAAATCAAAATCACTGGGCTCCCAGCCTATGGCACCCTCAAACTCAACGGCGCCGCAGTAGGACTGAATCAGGAAATCAATGTTGCCAACTTAAACCAGCTCACATTCACTCCCAACACCTTCTTTAACGGCAACACCAGTTTTAGCTGGAATGCCTCTGACGGCGTAGCCTACGCTGCCGCCAGTGTCAAAGCGAATATTGCGGTATATTACCCGGACGATCGCCCCGGCAACACCCCAGTTGAAGCCTGGAATTTAGGCACCCTAGAAGGCACCCGACCCGTGGGAGATTTCGTTGGCGCCACCGACCCCTTAGATTACTACAAATTCACCCTTGGCAGCCGCAGTAACTTCCGCGTCGTGCTGGACGATTTAACTGCCAATGCCGACTTACAGCTTATCGACAGTACCGGCAAAACCGTGCTGAAATTCTCCGCCAATACCGGTACGAATGCCGATATCATTACCACCCCGCTCAACGCCGGTCAATACTATCTATTAGTCAAGGGCAACACTGACACCAGTTACAATCTGGAATTGTCATCTCAAGCCATCACCGGTCCCGCTTACTACGTTTCCGAAACCGGCAGTGACAACAACCCAGGTACTTTCAATAAACCATTCCGCACCATTCAAAAAGCTGCTGACCTAGCCCAAGCCGGAGATACAATTTACATTCGGGAAGGCACCTATCGCGAGGGAGACATCCGCCCCAAGAGCGATGGCGCAGCAGACAAACCAATTACCTTCACCGCTTATACCAATGAAGATGCCGTAATCAGCGGTGCCGAAGTCATTACCGGCTGGACAAAGCACAATAATCAGGTGTATAAAGCCAAAATGAACTGGGATTTGGGTGAAGGCAATAACCAAATCTTCGTCAATGGGAAAATGATGGTAGAAGCCCGCTGGCCAAACATTCCCGGCGACCCCACTGCCATTACCTACACGGATAATGCTCGGTCTGATAGTGGCAGCATCGACAATTACAATGCTCCGGCAAACTCTCAACGGATTGGCACCTACTTAGACGGCGATTTAACCCAAGCAGCCGGTTTCTGGAATGGGGCAAAAATCAATTTCACTCCTGGGAATAACTGGTATCCCCAAAACGGCACGATTATCAGTTCCGCACCAGGTAAAATTGATTTTGATTTCACCTGGCGCGGACCGGGAGAAGATTACGGCTACACTCCCGACAAGCAGGATGCCTACTATATCTGGGGCACCCTCAAAGCTCTAGATGCACCGCGAGAGTGGTACTATGATGCTAATACCCAAGAACTGTATTTCTGGTCTCCCAATGGTGATGACCCCAGCAATTATGTGGTGGAAGCCAAACAGCGCGATCGAGCCTTCAACCTATTTGGACGCTCCCACGTCACCCTAGAGAACCTCACCGTCTTCGGTTCGCGCATTCACACCAACAACAAAACCAACAACCTCGTCATCGACGGACTAGAAGTCCTCTACGGTTCTCACACCCAAAATATCCCCTATACCCTGATGTCCGGTGGCACTCCCAGCATTATGATTGAGGGGAATAACAACATCGTTCGCAACAGCTACGTAGCCTACAGCGCCGCTGGTGGCATCAAAGTCAGCAGTGGCACCGGCAACATCGTAGAAAACAACATCGTCCAAAACACCGCCTACGCCGCCTTAAACGATGCTGCCATCCGTGGTAGTGGCACCAACACCCAAATTATTGGCAACACCGCCTTTAACAACGGCATGGCCAAAGTCATCGATTTGTATCAGATGGAAAGCGGTAAAGCCCTGTACAATGAAGTGTATAATGGGGGTCTGCAAACTTCTGATGGAGCTGGCATCTTCGTGTTCAAAACCGACGGCAAACGTAGCGAAATTGCTTACAACGCCGTTCACGATATGCTCGCTCCATCTGATTGGTCGCTGCGGCACTACGGCATGACCGGAATTTATCTAGACCGGTCTTACAATTGGGATGTTCACCACAACGTTATATGGAACAACAGCGATGGCAGTATCAAACTGCTGCCCCGCCTAGAACGGTTAAACGATACCTCCATCCAAACCCGCATCTACAACAACACCGCTACCGGCCATATCTGGTTCCGCCACAACGAAGGCACAATGGCAGGAACCGAGTTCAAAAACAATATCTTTCAGCGCAGAAATGTTGAATGTCGATACAAAACTTTACATAAAAAATTACACTTATGTCTTTGATGCCTAAATTATTCAAAAAACGTCATCTCCTCAAACCAATGAACATAACTAATTTTTTGACACATACAACATTGTAAATAGC
>DVDU01000174.1 GCA_015296065.1 Oscillatoriaceae cyanobacterium M33_DOE_052
CTATTTACAATGTTGTATGTGTCAAAAAATTAGTTATGTTCATTGGTTTGAGGAGATGACGTTTTTTGAATAATTTAGGCATCAAAGACATAAGTGTAATTTTTTATGTAAAGTTTTGTATCGACATTCAACATTTCTGCCGAGAAACATATCCCGGACTTGCAGCAATTGCCGGAAATGACCGATCCAGAAAAACTGGCGGCACTGCGGATTTTATCCAGTTTAGTCTCTCCCACCTACATCAGCGCCCCCCTGCTCCTCCCCCTAGTCATTGTGAAAATGGTTCATTTGTCCGTCACCTACGGCAATGCGCCCTTATCCTCCTTTGCTTACGGCTTGTATGGATTGGTACTCACTGGCATCATCTTGGATATTGAAACTGGGTATCAATTCGGCGAATTAGCCCTCAATATTCTGGAACAGTTCCATGCCAATTACTTGAAAACCAAAATTTTCTACACGGTGGGCGTCCATATCATCTATGGCAAGCACCACGTCAAAGAAATTATCCCCCTGTTAAAAGAAGGTTACACCCGGGGGCTGGAAACTGGCGAGCTAGAATTAGGGTATTCTGCCAAAGAAATCGCCCAATATTCTTATTTAAGCGGCGCTCAACTGGCAGACTTAGAAACTGATGTGGCGGGCTACTGTCAGGCATTGGCACAGTTTAAGCAAGCCGATGCTTTGAATTATACTCGCATCGTGCATCAGGTGCTATTGAATTTACTGGGCAGCCAGAAAAATCCCTGGGAGTTAGCCGGTGCGGTTTATGATGAGCAGCAAATGTTGCCGTTTCACCTAGAGGCTAAAGACGGGACGGGTCTGCATTTCTTATATTTCCATAAAATGCTGCTGTGCTACTTATTTGAGCAACCAGAGCAGGCTTTTGAGAATGCCCGCCTAGCCGAGCAGTATTTAGGGGCGGTGACAGGGCAATTGAATGTACCGCTCTTCTCGTTCTACGATTCTCTGGTGCGGCTGGGAGTTTGTCGGGGTGGTGAGGAGGAAGCGGCACATTTACTCTGCGTGCAAACTAACCAGGAAAAATTGCAGAAATGGGCGCAACACGCGCCGATGAATTTCGGCCATAAATGGAAATTGGTGCAAGCGGAGATATATCGGGTGCAGGGCGACAATTTGGCGGCGATCGAGGCTTATGATCACGCCATTGCTCTCGCCCAAGAGTATGAATATCTCAATGATGAAGCTCTCGCCTGCGAACTGGCGGCGAAATTCTATCTGCAGTGGGGTAAGCCAAAAATTGCTAGCGTTTACCTGGTTGATGCCTACTATGCTTATGCGCGGTGGGGAGCGGCAGCGAAAATTGAGGACTTGGAAAACCGTTATCCTCTGCTGCTGGCTCCTGTGCTGCAACAGCAGCAACAGCGGCAGAATGTGCGGGAAACTTTGGCGGGGAGTAGTTCAATTTCTAGCACTGCTAAAACGATTACGGGGACTACCGCCACCTCGGAGATGCTGGATTTACCGGCAATTATCAAGGCATCTCAGGCGCTATCGAGCGAAATTCATCTCAATCAGTTGCTCTCTAGTTTGATGGAGGTGACGCTGGAGAATGCGGGGGCGGACGCTGGGGCTTTGATTTTAAAAGAGGAAGATAGTTGGGTGGTGGCGATCCATTGTAATAAATTACAAGACTGTCTGTTTCACTCTCTCCTCGCTGACCAAAGTCAAGTAGTGCCTTTGAGCATGATTAACTATGTCAAGCATGCGAAACAAACTTTGGTGTTTGATGATGTTACGGCTGAAATTAAATTTGCGGCGGATCCTTATATAATTAAGCATCAACCTAAGAGTGTGCTTTGTACGCCAATTCGCGATCGGGGAAAAGTGAAGGGGATTTTATACCTGGAAAATAAGCTGACGGTGGGGGCGTTCACGCACGATCGCGTTTTCCTGCTCAATATCCTGGTTGCTCAAGCCGCCATCTCCCTGGAAAACGCCCGCCTCTATCGCCAATCCCAAGAATACGCCGAAAAACTGGAAAATTCCTTGCATGACCTCCAAGAAATGCAGCTCCAGCTCGTGCAGAGCGAAAAAATGTCCGCTCTCGGCAATTTGGTGGCTGGTATCGCTCACGAAATCAACAATCCTTTAGGTTTCCTGGCGGGCAACCTGCAACCCGCTCGCGACTATGTGCAGGATTTATTTGGCTTGCTCGACCTGTATCAAGAACAGTTTCCCGAACCGGGAGCGGCTATATCCTCAGAAATTGCAGCTATTGATTTAGAATATTTGCGCGAGGATTTGCCCAGCTTGCTGGCGTCGATGAATGCGGGAGTTGAGCGAATTCGCCATATCAGCGACAGTTTGAGGATTTTTTCTCGGTCTGATACGGACGTGGCTATACCTTGCAACTTGCATTCTGGTATTGATAGCACGCTGTTGATTCTCAAACACCGCTTGAAAGCCACGGACCAGCGGCCCGCGATTCAAATTGTCAAAGATTACGGTGATTTGCCCCTGGTGGAGTGTTTCCTTGGTCAGTTAAATCAGGTGTTTATGAATTTGTTGGCTAATGCGATCGACGCGATCGAGGAGTCCAACCAGGGCCGCAGCTTCAGCGACATTAAAACCCGCCCCAACCTTCTTCGGATTAAAACTGCCCTCAACCCCGATGGCGAGTCGGTTTCCATTCTGATTCAGGATAATGGTACGGGAATGTCGGCGGCGGTGAAGCAAAAAATCTTTGACCACCTGTTTACCACGAAAGCCGTGGGGAAAGGCACTGGCTTGGGATTGTCGATCGCCCGCCAAATCATCGTGGAAAAACATGGCGGTAAGATAGAGGTAAATTCTACCCTTGGACAAGGCGCCGAGTTTGTCATCACCATTCCCGTCAGCCGCCCTCATTTTAGCGAAGCCCACAAGTAATCATGTCCCTGCATCCCCAAGTAAAGGCCCTCTATCAACACCTTGGTCAGAAAAAACTGCCCCCGCTGCAGGAACTGGAGCCCGCTGCAGCGCGGGAACTCGCCGCCACAGAGGGTAATTTCTCTCCCCCACCGGAACCGGTGGCGCGGGTGGAAAATCGCACCATCAGGTCAGCAAAGCGATCGATTCCTGGTACTGGGGGGGAGATAAAATTGCGCATCTATACCCCCACCGGGGAAAATCCCCTACCGCTGCTGGTGTATTTCCACGGTGGCGGTTGGGTGCTGGGAGACTTGGAAATAGCCGATAGTTGTTGCCGCCATATTGCCAATCACGCGGGGTGCATTGTGGTTTCGGTGGACTACCGCCTTGCTCCAGAGCATAAATTTCCCGCCGCCGTGGAGGATTGCTATACGGCGACTGAATGGGTGGCGAGCTATTGCACAGAATTGGGGGGCGATCGCCGCCGCATCGCGATCGCAGGCGACAGCGCCGGAGGCAATCTCGCCGCCGCCGTTACCCTCATGGCGCGCTCCGAGCCAGAAATTTCCCTCTGCCATCAAGTCCTCATTTACCCCGTCACCCATTACAACTTCAACACCGAATCTTACCGACAATATGCCCATCACTACTTGACCAAACCAGCCATGACATGGTATTGGCATCAGTATCTATCCACCCCAGCCGACGGAGAAAACCCCCTTGCCTCTCCCCTATTGGCAACTGACTTAACCAACCTACCGCCAGCGACAATTATCACCGCTGAATATGACATACTTAGAGATGAAGCCGAAGCCTATGGCGAGCGTTTGCGCCAAGCCGGAATCCCAGTTACTATCACCCGCTATGATGGCATGATTCACGGGTTTGTCAGTATGGGGGCATTTTTAGATACCGCCGCTGTTGCCCTCACAGAAATTACCACCGCACTCACTGGCGCATTTCGCAGTAAATGACAATTGTCTATTCATCGCCGCTTCTGTCATGGCCACCAAATCACCCATTTCGTCACCAAAAAAACCATCAGGCCAATTATTAATATTTCCCCACCCATCTAATTCTAGTGAAGTTAATTGAGCCACCCCATCACCGTCTGTTTCACAAAAATAGAGCGCCGCATCTTCATTGGCGAGCTGTTCTTCGGCTACCCGTCGCTGCAAACGGCGGAGCAGGTGTTCGCTATGACTTTCCAGAATAATCTGGACTGCCTGGTTTTTAATCACATCGATAAACACATCAGCTAAACCAGCTTGGACGGAAGGATGGAGGTGAATTTCTGGCTGTTCTAATATAATAGTGGCACCAGGAGGAGCGTAGTAGCACAAAACTAGCACGGGTAAAATTTGCGATACGCCAAAGCCTACATCGGTAATCAAAACTTCATGGGCGCTGCTAGAAAGACGTACTCGCAATTCATAATCTTTGGAGTTGGCGGCTATTGGTTCTAGCCGGAAGTCATAAATCAAACCTAATTCTCGCAGCCAATGCGCCACTTTTTCTTCTACCTTACTAATTTGGTTCCCTCCGCGAGCGGCGAGCAATGCTGGTATTGCCAATTCTCCTTTTTGTCCCACATCTTGGGGGTTATCTCCTCCCCACAGGTAGCGGCGGCGAGGATAGTCACGCAATGGGCCTAAGTAGTATAAGTTTTGCAACTGCTCCTGCAAAGCTAGGGATAAGTCAGCTAAAAAACTGGCATTTTGATAGTAAGCATTAACTTTATCGGGAAATCGATAACTTTGCACCGGTGGGGGAAGCTGCCAAGCTCTGCCGCGTTTTCGCCTCAGTTGATACCCTTCTGCTATCAAATCATAGTTTGAGTAATTGTCGGCTGTTGGTTCAGATTCACAGCGCATCCCGAATTGATAATTAACATTTTTATCGCTAAATTTATAGCCAAATTCTTCAATCCAGATATTATCTAGCTTGCCCTTGATTTTGGCATTATAGTTCAATTGGGAAATCAAAAATAATTGTTGTTCTGGTTCACCTTCTGGGTCGGCAATTGCTAATGGTTGTGTTGGTTGCCACTCTAAAGCTAAATTGATTTGACCAGGGATTTGATGCCCATACACAATATCGGCAAATGTGCCTAGGTCAATATAGCTCCGATCGTCCCCCAGATGCAGCACTCGCTGCCTATCTACAGCTTCTACTGTCTGCTTCAACATTAACAATAGTTGCAGTATGGCAGTTTTGCCAGAGCTGTTGGTGCCAAAAAAGCCGGTGAGGGGTGCAATTTTGATTTGGCCCGTATCTGCCCATGATTTAAAATTTTGGGCGGTTAAGTTGGTAATCATATAGCAATGGTCAAGGCAGTTATAGCATAGTCCCCGGAGGGGCGATTCGCGAATCGCCCCTCCCCAGGTGGGATTAATACTCCCCGGCTAAGGCGACCACACACCGATCGCATATGGTGGGGTCATCAGCAAATACTCCCACATTCAGGGAGTAATTCCAGCACCGATCGCACTTTTCGCCATCCGCCTTCACCACACCCACACCCAGACTCTCAGATACCAGTTTATACTCCACATTGTCGAGATTTGCCGTTGATGGCACCAACTCCACTTGTGAAGAAATCAACAAATAACGCCACTCATCCACCCCATTACCAGGCGTGAGATAATCAGCGGCATTTTGACTCTTGTTAGGAGCCACCGCCACAGGCATATCCACTGGCACAATTTCCCCTAAACTCAGGGGTTCCTCGTTGCTATCAACTGGTAACTGTTCCTGAAGCACCACATCATCACTGAGGATGAGCCGCTGACTAGGCTTTAACCCCTCTGACGAAGGTTTGCCCACAAACTCATCTTTCCAGGTTTGCAACTTGGCGGATAACTTGTCCCGATCGTCCGCCAACAGTAAATTACCACGCGCAAACCACAAAGTGCAGCCGATGCCGATATATTCAAATAAATTGGGCAGCAAAGGCAGGTGATTCACCGTATCCACCACCACCCAGCTAATATACACAAACACAAAAGCTGCCACTAACAACACCCCAGCAGTGACAACCCGCTCGTAGTCAGATAACAAACGTTCCCCGTGCTGGGTTAACGGCGATACCGTAGCAGAGAATTTGCCCCAAACTTCCGCCGCCTGCTGGAGAGAGGGGTTACTATTGATTAACCCAGAAAAAGCAGGGCTCAACCCCTTTTGTAGGGGAGATTCGCGAATCGCCCCTACCTCTGTATTTACCGCTTCTGTTGAGGGCAAAGATGGGGGGGTTGCCCCTACAGTAGTTGCCTCATTACCGAAGAACTTCTCGCGCAGGTGGGCATCTTCCAGATATAGTAAAACTTTGGCTTCCAGAGAAGAGCCGATGTATTTATTTTGCCGCGCTGATTCCATTACCTGGTTGACTTCGCCCCGGATTTTGCGGATTTTTGACCAGGTTTCGCCTAATTCTGGGTTCCGCCACTGCGCATCAAGGTTCACCCAACCGGCTTGGAATACAGATTTGTAACCCGTGGGGTAGGGGATATTTTGCCAGATGTCTTCAGCCATGTGGCAGAGTACCGGGGCGATCGCCCGCGCCAAACTTTCCAAAGCCACCGCCAACACCGTTTGACAACTGCGCCGCCGGAAAGCCGCCGGAGCGCTGATATAAAGCCGGTCTTTGGCGATATCTAGATAAAAATTCGACAAATCCACGACGCAGAAATTCTGCACCGTTTGGAAAAACCGGAAAAATTGGAAGCTATCAAAAGCATCCTTAACCTCAGTAAACACCTCGGTCATCCGGTGCAGCATATAGCGGTCTAATTCTGGCAACTGCTCATAAGGCACCGCATCTTTTGCTGGGTCGAAATCATGTAAATTCCCCAACAAAAACCGCGCTGTGTTGCGGATTTTGCGGTAAACATCGGCCATTTGCTTGAGGATATTTTTCCCCAAAGGCACATCCGCCGAATAATCCACGGAAGACACCCACAAGCGCAACACATCTGCGCCGTAAGCTGGTTCTTCTTTCTGGTTTTTGCCCCCACCGATGACAATTTTCGGGTCAACCACATTCCCGATCGACTTGCTCATCTTCCGGCCCTGTTCATCCAAGACAAAACCGTGAGTTAACACTGTTTTATAGGGAGCATGGCCATTGGTGGCGACACTGGTGAGCAAACTAGACTGGAACCAACCGCGATGCTGGTCTGACCCTTCTAAGTACATATCTACCGGATATTTCAGCTCGGAGCGAGTATTTGCTACCGCCGCCCAAGAGGACCCGGAGTCAAACCACACGTCCATTGTATCCGTGCCTTTGCGGTATTTCCGGCCATTATTCCGGTAAGACTCGGGTAATAGTGCCTCTGTAGCCATTTGCCACCAAGCATCAGAGCCTTTTTCGGCGATAATCCCTTGGACATGGGCGATCGTCTCTGCATTCAGCAGCGGTTCCCCAGATTCCTCATCATAGAATACTGGAATTGGCACCCCCCAACTGCGCTGGCGGGAGATGCACCAGTCCGATCGCTCGGACACCATCGCCGTAATCCGATTTTGGCCGATACCTGGAATCCAGTTTACCTGGCCGATCGCCTTTAGCGCCAACTCCCGGAAACCTTCCACTGAGGCAAACCACTGCTCTGTTGCGCGGAAAATCGTTGGTTGCTTCGTCCGCCAATCATAAGGATACTTATGCTGATACGGCTCCTCTTTTAACATAGCTCCCGCCGCTTCCAGAGCCTTCACCACCGCCGCATTACCTTCACCCAAAACATTTAAACCCGCAAACTCTCCTGCTTCGGCGGTGAAATTGCCATCCTCATCTACTGGGGCCAAAATTGGCAACCCGTAGCGCAAACCCACCGCGTAGTCTTCCAAACCATGACCAGGAGCTGTATGGACCAAACCAGTACCGGACTCTGTGGTAACATAGTCGCCGCCGATGACAATTTGGCTCTCGCGATCGAATAAAGGATGACGATACTTAGAGCCTTCTAAAGCCGCACCTTTAACCGCCGACTTCACCACCAGAGGCATTTGCAGGATTTCTGACAAGCGGCTTACCAAGTCAGCCGCCACGATATAATATTTGCCCGTCGCCGCTTCTACTACGGCATAATTTAAATCCGGGTTAACGCTTACCGCCAAATTGCCGGGAATTGTCCAAGGTGTAGTAGTCCAGATGGCAACCTGGAGCTGGGGCAAATATTCCTGCCAATCCTCTGGGACAGCGGGGGCCAGAGCTGTCATCGGGAAAGCGGCGTAAATACTGCGGGAGGTATGACCTTCGGGATATTCTAATTCGGCTTCCGCTAAAGCCGTTTTCGAGCTAGGACTCCAATGGACCGGTTTGCGTCCCCGATAAATGTAGCCTTTAAGAACCATTTCGCCGAAAACCCCGATTTGAGCCGCCTCATATTCCGGCTGCAAACTCAAGTAGGGATGGGCCCAATCTCCCCAGACGCCGTAGCGTTGAAAGTCTTGGCTCTGTTTTTCTACGGTTTTGAGGGCGAAAGTGCGAGCTTTTTGCCGTAGTTTAATCGGCGTCAGCTTTTCCCGCTCCTCCGGTTTCATCGCTTGCAGCACTTTCAGCTCGATCGGCAACCCGTGACAGTCCCAACCAGGGACGTAGCGGACCTGACGCCCTTGCAGCAGTTGGTAGCGGTTGATAATATCTTTCAGGATTTTATTCAGAGCGTGGCCGATATGCAAATCGCCGTTAGCATAAGGGGGCCCGTCGTGCAAAATGAAAATTTCTCCCGGATTTTGCTGCGACAGTTGCTCGTAAATCTGGTTATCTGCCCAAAATTTCTGGATTTCTGGCTCCCGCACGGCGGCGTTAGCCCGCATATCAAAGTTTGTCTGAGGCAGGTTTACGGTATCTTTGTAGGTTTTTGCTTCTGTCACAGCCATTCACCAAAAAAATCCTCTAATTGGTTATTTGTCCCTTGTCACCAAAGGACAAAGGACAAATGTTTTGCTAAAGCCATTATAAATTCCACCGTGCCCAACCCGTCACTAAGATATGGGCAGGGCGGAGATTCCCTCATGTCCGTAATTGTACGTAAATTGTGGCCGCCTTATTGCTGTTTATGCGTAAATATTCGTAAAAAACATGGAAAATTTACGTATAATTACGCAGGTAGGGACACGGCAATGCCGTGTCCTTTGGGTAACGTGTCCTCTGGGTAAATTTTCGGGGTAAAATCCGGTAAAATTTACGTATATAGTCATTTCAGATAAGAATGAGACAACCCTTGAGAGTTGCCCTCTATCCCCCAACCCCTTTCTCCCAAAAAGGGAGAAAGGGGAGTAAGACCTGGATGCTTTCTGGCTCCAACTCTCCCCTCTCCCTACTTGGGAGA
>DVDU01000234.1 GCA_015296065.1 Oscillatoriaceae cyanobacterium M33_DOE_052
CTATTTACAATGTTGTATGTGTCAAAAAATTAGTTATGTTCATTGGTTTGAGGAGATGACGTTTTTTGAATAATTTAGGCATCAAAGACATAAGTGTAATTTTTTATGTAAAGTTTTGTATCGACATTCAACATTTCTGCCATCCCACAATCACGATCGCGCCGATGGCAACGACTAAACGACTTGTAATTATTCCCCATAATTTCCAGCTCAAATTGTTGGCTAAAGACAATATTTGAATTTCGCCATTATTCTGGGAAATTAAATTTTTCCATGAAATATTTTCGTCGATTTTATTCATCGCAATCACCAAAATATTTAGTTGGTTTTAATACTTTTGCCAAATTGAATCCGGCTAGATTCAATTCGGCATCTTGTCCTTGCAGGCAGACTTGCCACCTGCTCTTAGGATAATGCGGAGTCCGCCCACACTAATTATCTAAACTATAACAGTTGTTTCTGTATATTTTGATACTAAAATGCCTGCGATCTTCTGGATTGCTGTTTTTCCAAAAACGATTCCCCCTGCTAGAGCTAGTTTTATTGTAAGTGATCGCAGAGTTTTGCTGTGTATAGCTATATATTATTGTGATTTTCGCCCATTTTAAGATAACATTATATCATTGATTAGCTTAATTTCACTAAAATTTTTCATAAAAAAATAATTTATTGTCAGTAAAACCTGACAATAAGTTTAAATTGGTTAAGTATTTATAAGGCAGGTGTTACCATGAAAGTTTAGGCTGGTCTAAATACAACCGCACCGATATATATCTGGCACCAGCTTTGCTTGGGTGGGACAGAATGCCGCGAAGGGCAAGGTTTCAGTATTTGGCTGAGAGGAATTTTTCTAATCAGCCGGAATATCTGCACCAAACATTACGAGATAGTCCGGGGTTTTAACATTGTGCCCGCATCAGGAGGGCGCTAAGCGCCTGGTCTGCTCCTATAAATACCAGAGATAAATCACTGATGGTACTACCAAAACCAGGTGAAGCGGGAAATCAAATTAGCCCTGGTATTGACATGGGTGGTGCCCCACAGGAAATCACAGGTAGGCAATCGCCATAATTCAATTTGCTGGCTGTGCAATTGCTGTTGTCGTAGTCTCTAGGCGATCGTTGTCCTTATCTGCAGCACTGGCGAGGGAATCCCAGGAGATTTGAGTACAATTACAGGGGTTTTCTGGTGCAGGGGATAGTTGTAGCAGCTCGACTGCGGCGAGCGGTGGAGTCAGAACAACACAGAGAAAGGCAAAAGATTAAGATTTGAGAAATACCGCATATTGCAGGTTGATGAGGTACTGCTTTACCTCCCTGTCCGTTAAACACGAAGAGGTAGGGGACTTCCACTCTCGTCGAGAATGATTTGGGACTAAATCTCTACCTTCCCAACCTGAAAAACCCTGTATATTCAGCAGTTGGCGGTGAGAGCAGTTGGCGGTGATGTTATGGAAGTCTGGCAGCTTGATTAGCAAGTGTATAATCGAAAGATGGGGAGCGATAAGAAAGGACAGCCGGCAGGTAAGGGCGGGTTTATGCCCATCCCGTGACATAAACTAGGTAAACTGCAATGCCGCATAAATCAGTAAAAATTTTGTTGGTCGAGGATAACTCCGCTGAAGCAATACTCTTGGGTGAGATATTAACCGAAGCCAATGCAGCTCGGTTTACTCTTGAGCATGTGAAGCGATTAGAGGAAGCTCTGCAAATACTAGCGCAACAGTGCTTTGATATCGTTTTGTTGGACCTAACCCTGCCTGACAGCCAGGGGTTGGAGTCTCTCTCTAGTGTCATCACCCAATATCCCAGCTTACCGGTGGTGGTGCTAACGAATATGAATGACGATCGCCTCGCGGTGGAGGCGGTGCGCCTTGGCGCTCAAGATTATTTGGTGAAGCGGCTGGTTAATGCGGAATTGCTGGTGCGTTCCGTGCGGTACGCGATCGAGCGCAAGCAGGTATCGGAAGCCTTACGCCAAGCCAACGCCGAACTAGCACAAGCGAACGACCGTTTGAAGCAGGAAATCTTTGAGCGTCAGAGAGCCCAGGAAGATTTGCAGCGTTCTAATGCGGAGTTGGAGGAATTCGCCTACGTAGCCTCTCACGACCTACAACAGCCTCTATCTACTATATCCTCTTGGGCGCAGATGCTGGCCATGCGATACCGCTCCCAACTTGATGAAGCCGCAGACAAGTACATCGCCCATATTTTGGATGGCACGGTGCGGATGCAGCAGTTAATTGAAGACTTGCTGGCATATTCCCGGGTGGGAAGGGCAACTCAGGAGTGGGAACCGACTAATTGCGAAGTCCTCTTAAAGGCAGTCTTGGGACGAATGGAACATGCGATCGCGGAAAGCCATGTCACCATTACTTCCGACCCCCTCCCTACAGTGATGGCGGACCCAGTGAATCTCGGGCAGGTGTTTCAGAACTTACTCGACAATGCCATCAAATACTGCAGCCAAGAGCCTCCCAGGATTCACATCTCCGCTGTTTGCAGCTCTAGGGAATACATCTACCAAGGAAATCGCACCCCAGATAGCTCGGTTGCTAGCCCCACTCCCCCATCTTTGAGCCAAAATTCATCCCCCAGGGATTGGGTTTTCTCAATTACAGATAACGGTATTGGTATTAAGTCGGATTACTTCCAGCGCATCTTTGTAGTGTTTCAGCGCCTACACAGACATTCCGAGTACCCCGGTACTGGCATTGGCTTGGCCATTTGCCAGAAGATTGTGGAGGGTCACGGGGGACGGATCTGGGTCAAGTCCGAGCCGGGAAAGGGTTCTACCTTTTTCTTTACTATCCCAGACCGCTTGGGCTCATAATAGGGGCAATTGATCAATTGCCCCTACAAGGGGATGGGGGGATGGGGACGAGGGGACGGGGGGAGTGTGGGGAGTGTGGGGAGTGTGGGGAGTGTGGGGAGTGTGGGGAGTGTGGGGAGTGTGGGAAGTGTGGGAAGCAATCTTCCTCCCTCTCCTCCCTCTCCTCCCTCTCCTCCCTCTCCTCCCACCCCGTCTCCCCGTCTCCCCGTCTCCCCGTCTCCCCGTCTCCC
>DVDU01000202.1 GCA_015296065.1 Oscillatoriaceae cyanobacterium M33_DOE_052
CTATTTACAATGTTGTATGTGTCAAAAAATTAGTTATGTTCATTGGTTTGAGGAGATGACGTTTTTTGAATAATTTAGGCATCAAAGACATAAGTGTAATTTTTTATGTAAAGTTTTGTATCGACATTCAACATTTCTGATCCAGATTGTGCCGTTAATCCTAGAAATCCCAGAGAAATCAGATGCTCTTATTATAATGGTGATACATATGTGGGAGAGGCATTTGGTGGAATAGCCTTTGGGAAAGGGATATATATATTTTCTAATGATGACTATTACGAAGGAGAATTTAGAAACGGTCTGCCCAATGGGAGAGGGGTATTAATTCAGGGGGATGACCGTTACGAAGGAGAATTTCGAGAGAGTAAAATATTTAGGGGAACTGCTTCCTTTGCCAATGGCGATCGCTATGTGGGACAATTCCTCAACAACCTGCCCAACGATCCCCAAGGACAATTCACCTTTGCTAATGGCGATCGCTTCCGGGGCGAATTCATCTCTGGACGCCCGTTTGGTCAAGGGGAACTGATCCGCGCCGATGGTAGCCGCTGCCAAGGCAGATTTTTTGGTAGCAACCTCAACTCTAGCGGTGCGAACTGCACCTTTTCTAACGGCGCTCGCTATCAAGGAGAGCTGCGCGGCGGCTTACCTCACGGTGCCGGATTACTCATCGAAGCTAATGGCAGGCGTTACCAAGGTCAGTTTCGCGATGGCTTGCCTTTTGTTCCCAGATAAAAAACTGCTCCTGGGGTTGAGACTGCCTCCGCCGCCAGACTCGTTGACATCAAAACCTAATGATTCTGTAAAGATACTAAAGATTTTCCCCAAACCGCAGCCGCCAGCCCCTGGTTTGAGGGAAACTTTTTTTAACCACCCCATTGTTGAGGCATCCAGCTATGACCAATTCTTCTCCCTTTGATTTTACCCCTCAGCCCACTGGAGATGCCGATTTACTCACTCAGCTAGAGTTTCTCCCGGGACTGAAAGAAATTCTGATGCTGCGCCAGGTCCATGCTTTAGAACACGCCACGGTGTGGGTTTTGAGTGCCTCGTATCCGGGAGAGTCTTTCATGGGCAGCTCTTCGAGGAGAAATCAAGACAATGAGGGTTTAGGGGGGATGTCCACCGCTGAGGGATTTTACCTCTACGGGAGGGTCAATAGCCAGCACCTGCTCCGATCGGTTCGCATTGCCAAAGAGCGCCTCACCAGCGGCGAATGGGACCTAGCCGTTCACCCCCGCTGCGGTACAAATTTATCCGTTGGCGTTCTCCTCACCGCCGGTTTCGCTTTTGGCATGAGCTTCCTCCTGCCCAAAGGACCCATAGAACAGGCGATCGGTCTCGGTATTGCCACCGCCGCCGCCGCCAGCGTCGCTCCTGACTTAGGCAGTTTGACCCAAAGATATCTCACCACCGCCATTCCATTCAATCTCGAAGTGGAAGAAGTTACCGTAAACCAAGACCTGTGGGGGCGTCCAGCCCATTTCGTCCGGGTTCGCTGGCGACAAGATTAACAAAACTTAAAATAACCTACCAGCCCGAGCATCCCTTGGTCATAGTACGCTGAGAATCAATTGCCTGTAAATTTTCCGATTTATTCACCAAAGGAAAAAGCAATCATGATTCAACGCGGTTCTAAAGTACGCATTCTGCGGAAAGAGTCCTACTGGTATCAAGAAGTGGGCACCGTCGCTTCGGTGGACCAAAGCGGCATCAAGTACCCGGTTATCGTTCGCTTTGACAAAGTGAACTACAACGGCTTCAGCGGCAGCGCTGGCGGTGTCAACACCAACAACTTTGCCCTGGATGAACTGGTGGAAGTAGGCGCCCCCGCCAAGCCTGCTGCTGCTGCTGCCAAGAAAAAATAGGGCATAGGGGTGACGGGGTGACGGGGTGACGGGGTGACGGGGTGACGGGGA
>DVDU01000252.1 GCA_015296065.1 Oscillatoriaceae cyanobacterium M33_DOE_052
CCCCACACTTCCCACACTCCCCACACTCCCCACACTTCCCACACTCCCCACACTCCCCACACTCCCCACACTCCCCACACTCCCCCCGTGCCCTGGTCCATTCGGTTCTAGCTCCCAGTTAATCAACATTCCCGATGTGCTGGGATAAAAGTGGACTAGATCCCAACCCATTGCCTCCAACTGGAGCGCCCAGCGGGTCGCCTCTTCTGTGGAAGCAGTGACTACGAGCAGTTGCGCGCCCGAGAGGGGACGGGGTGACGGGGTGACGGGGTGACGGGGTGACGGGGGGACGGTTCGCTGGTCTCCTGATTCAGAGGTTCTCGTCTGGGCAAGGGTGGTGGTGAGTAAGCCTTTGGCAAGGCGGGGGATTCCGCCCAAGTAGAGCGCATTGCATGACTCGCCGTTAGCGCCCCGAATGGGTGTTTCCAGTTTGTTCAGTAGTTCTGCGTGGAGGGGTGATGCGGACAGGGTACGAACGATCGATGCAAAATACATAATTCTCAGGTCTTTTGTAGCCCTCACCCTCCCCTCTCCCCAGTGGGGAGAGGGGAGGGTGAGGGGGCAGGAGGTTAAATTATAGGGCCTACTGGCAGAGTAAAATAAAACGTAGTTTCATCCTCTGAGTTAGATTCTACCCAGATTCGCCCCCCGTGTAGTTCCACAATTTTTTTGCAGATAGCCAAACCGATACCGGCACCGGGGTATTCTTCGGGAGAGTCTAAACGCTGGAAAATCTGAAACAGGTGCTGAAAGTATTCCGGCTTGCTCCCAATGCCTCGGTCATGGAAGCTAAAGCAAATGTTACCATTAGCAGCCTCTACACTCACTCGCGATCGGGGGGCAATGTTGGGACGGTGAAACTTAATGCCATTATCTAGCCTGTGCCAGAAAAGCTGCAATAATAGTTTTTTATTGTCCCGGACTTTTGGCAGGGCTTCAACGGTAATTTTAGCCGCCTTGATTTCAATAATTTTCTTCATTTTGGGGACTGCTTTTCCATTATTTCCCATGATTAATAATTTTTATTTAATTAGAAATTGTCATTAGTTTTACCTGTTTTTTAAATAAAAACTTTTAATTATGCCTAACATTCTGGCAGTAAATTTAGCAATACTTAAAGGCTGTTTGTCAGATTTATTATTGTTTTACTGTTGTCTAGCTAATTTCTAGCAAAATAATTTTTAAAGACAATGAATGTTCATATGCTACCTGCTTTATGCCGAAGGTTTATGGGCACCAGTTAAAATTTTTGGCAATTTACCTATTTTTTTAGATTATACAATTTCTCAATTATATTGGCGATTTTTAGTCTCACATTTACTGGTATAGATGAAAATGTTGTGACAGCAGGGTTAAAAAAATGAGAAAAATTTTCATCCCCATATCCCTGACGGCATATCTCGGCTTTCCACTCCCAAATCCCAGGCTGCGGCTCTACCGGGTATTTGACAACTGGGTTTTTTTGGACAATAATATATGTGGGTACTCAGTGGCGGTATGGGTTGCTGAAGGCTTCTTGCCCAGGCGGCTGTTCAGCCCCTGGGTTAGTGGCACGCCTGCGGTTTTTCGGCTCTCCGGTGGCCTATCTGTGGCCTATCTCAATGCTAATGGTATTCAGTTGGTTTTGGATTAGTGGATATAGCTGACAGGATATTCCCGGTTGATTCGGTGTGGTTGTCGTGCCTCTCTCCCCCTACACCTACAGGAGAATGATTCCCGCTTCCATCTGTACCTCACTCATCAGAAAAACCCTGTATATAGGATTTTTCCAATGAATCTGCTTCTGTCATCTCCGCTTGGGCTGGTATCCGGTTAAAATCCAAGATTCACAATAGGAGAAACTCTATATATCGACCCAGTAATAAAACAATATTATTTTACAAAAATTTATGCCATATTCACAGAATATTCATAATTGCCTAATCTAAAACAATTAAATATTTGAAAAATTCACTAAAATTATTAAATCTAAAAATTAGATTAGCCGGAAATTGTGGTGGTTTATTTCCGCAACGCACAAGGTAGTTAGGGCATTTGGGCCGTGGGGGGCAACCGGCATTAATTTTTCGGATCTAGGCTTTTTATTTTCTGGGAGGTAAAATCTTTTCATAGATTGCCGCCCCTCCTCACGGGGGTAATACCATTTGACTTTAGATGTGGAACAGATAGTGGAGGAAGGGACCGCTCTTACTGATGGGGCATCGGCTCCTCCTAACCCCCCTTGTTCAAGAAGAGCTTGCGAGTTCCCCCCGTTTTTCAGGGGGGCTAGGAGCTGAACTGTTTCGGGATTAAATGGAAATGGGATAAACTGGCTCAACCTAAATGTCAGTGCAGGCGATCGGGGTTGTGGCTGTGCCCCATATGAACCCCCCCCACTGACTAGACTGGGAATGAGATTCACTATTTGTGCTGCACACAACTGACAACACGCTGGAATTGACACTTTTCTCCTCATCTGGCTAACTGCTGCTATAATCGAGCTATGTCAATTGCAATTATATTGCCGAGTTTGGCGAAAGAGCTAAGCAACAGTCAACGATAGACTGCGAGGGCAAACATTCATTGATCGGGAGGTCAGCTTCTGGCTGGAGAAAAGTTATGAACAAACGAATTTTGATTATTGACGATGATGATTATATTAGAGAACTGACCCAAGTGAGCTTGGAACTAGGGGCAGGATGGGAGGTGGTGGGGGCAGGTTCTGGTAAGGAAGGAATTGCCAAGGCAGCAGCGGAACAACCGGACGCGATTTTGCTCGATGTGATGATGCCAAATATGGATGGCTTGGATACTTTACAAGCTCTGCGCTGTGATGCCAAAATGCAGAACATTCCGGTAATTTTTTTCACGGCGATCGATTCCGATAAGCGGGACAAGTTGGCACAAACTTTAGGTGTGGCAGCGGTTTTTGACAAGCCTTTTAATCCCATTACCTTGGCTAGTGAAGTAGCGGCGGTTTTGGGATGGAATTGATGGGCAGTTCCGGTGTTTACAGGGGCAAACGAGCGATGTCTTTATTGTCCCCAATGACAACCATCGCGGATCCTTTTTGCAGGCGTTGGTTGGGTGGGGGATTGATTTCAAATTTATCCCCACTGGAGACGGCAAGGACGTTGAGTCCGTAGCGGTTGCGCAGTTGCAAGTCGGCAATGGTTTTGCCATCAAACTGCTCTGGTACTATCACTTCGACGATGCTGTGTTCGGGGTCAAGCTCAAATTGGTCGAGGATGCGGGGTTTGGTGAGACTGCGAGCCAGTTCACAACCCATTTCTCGTTCGGGAAATACCACCAAGTCGGCGCCGACTTTTTTGAGCAGTTTCATGTGGATTTCCGAGGAGGCTTTGGCTACCACATGGGGGACTCCGGCTTCTTTGAGGTTGAGGGTGGTGATGATGCTTTGGGCGAGATAGTTGCCGATCGCCACAATTACGGTGTCAAATTCAGCGATCCCCGCCTCTTGTACTGCACCGGGTTCGGTGGTGTCTAGTTCTATGGCGTGGGAGGCAATGCGATCGCTCAAAACTTGGCTAACTTTTTTCTCTTCGCTATCTATTGCCAAAACTTCGTATCCCAACCCATGCAGGGTGGAACATACCGCCATACCAAAACGCCCCAAACCGATGACAGCAAACTGCTTATTGTTATTGCGCAAACTGCGAAAGAAACCGAGAGAGGATAAATTCACTTTTGGCACTCCAATGTCACTGATAATTGGTTCTTAGTCATTTGTCACTGGTCATTTGTCACTGATAATTGGTTCTTAGTCATTTGTCACTGGTCATTTGTCACTGGTCATTTGTCACTGGTCAAAGGACAAAGGACTAATGACCAATTACTAATTCAACCCACCAAGATTTCTTCATCGGGATAGCGCAGAGCGGTGGGGGTGGGTTCGCCGAGGATGGCGGAGAGAAGCAGCAGGACGCCGACACGCCCAATATACATAGTGGCAACCAAAACTAATTTAGCAAAGGTGGAGAGGCTCGCTGTAATCCCCATTGACAGACCCACGGTGGCGAAGGCGGATACTACTTCAAAGATGATGGCGATCGGGGAGATGGTGGGGTCGCTGATGGCGATGAGGGTGCTGGAGATAGCAGCTACCATCAAAGAACCAATGAAGACCCCCACAGCTTTTAATACCAGTTCTGGAGGAATCTGGCGCTGGTAGCAAAGCACTTGGGTGCGCCCTTCTATCACTGCTTGTGTGGTGTTAAACAATACCCGGGCGGTGGTGGTTTTGATCCCGCCGCCGGTACTACCAGGACAAGCGCCGATAAACATTAAAATGATGCTGACAAAGATGCCAGCGGCGGTCATTTTGCCGATGTCGATGGTGTTAAAACCAGCAGTGCGGCAAGTTACAGACTGAAACCAAGCCGCCATTACCTGGCCGCCAATGCTTAAGGGCTCTAAAGTTGCGGGGTTGCCAATTTCGGTAGAGAAACACAAAACTGTCCCGAAAATGAGGAGAAACAGGGTGGTGGTGGTGGCAACTTTGAACTGGAGGGAAAAAATACTGCGTCCGCTGCGTCCTTTGAGACGATCGCGCACCCAGCGGTAGCTCTCCACAATCGTATCGTAGCCAATCCCTCCCAGAATAATCAAAGCGGTGATCGTGAAGTTAATAATGGGGGATGTGACATACTGCATCAGGTTGTCGGGAAACAGACCGAAACCCGCATTGTTAAAGGCGCTGATGCTGTGAAACACCGACAGCCACAAACCCCTACCGCTGCCGTATTCCGGTTTGAACACCAGCATCAGCAGAAACACTCCGGCGGTTTCGATAATCAGGGTGGCAATGATAATCGATCGCACCAGTTCCAAAACACCCGCCATTCCTGGTTTATCAAACGATTGCTGCAAAGCCACTTTGTCCCGCAATCGGAATTTGCGCCCCAACAGCAGCAGTAAAAAACTGCTCGCCGTCATGTAACCCAACCCGCCGATTTGAATCAGCAAGGCGATTACCCCTTGTCCAAAACTGGAGAAATAAGTCCCCGTATCCACCACGGTTAAACCGGTGACACACACCGCTGAGGTGGAGGTGAATAGGGCGGTGACGAATGAGCCCCATTCCCCGTCCGCCAAGGATATGGGCAGGGTTAGTAAGATGGCACCAGCGAGGATGGCTGCCATAAATCCCAGGCAAATTCTTCTAGCGACTGTCATTTGTCAAAAGTCATTTGTCAAACGTCCTTTGTCCTTTGTCCTTTGTCCTTTGTTCTTTGTCCAATGACTGTGTGACAAGGGACAAGGGACTAAGGACCAATATATAATTAATCACAACTGACCACCGTAAATTACAAGCAATCAGGCCATGAATGCCGGACTCTACCAGCAAATTCAGCAATTTTACGACGCTTCCAGCGGTTTATGGGAGCAGCTATGGGGTCCACATATGCACCACGGCTACTATGGCCGAGAGGGTGGCAATCAGGTGGAAAGACGACAAGCCCAAGTTGACTTAATCGAAGCACTCCTCAACGCCGCTACGGACAAATTGGGCGTGAATTTGCCCGATCGGATCAGCTCTTTCCTCGATGTGGGGTGCGGTATTGGCGGTAGTACCCTCTACCTCGCCCAGAAGTTTAACGCTTCAGGCACCGGTATCACCCTCTCCCCAGTTCAAGCCGCCAGAGCCAGCGCCAGAGCTGCCGCCGCCCACCTATCACCCCAAACCACCTTCTTAGTCGCCGACGCACTGAATACTCCTTTTGCCGACAATAGCTTCGATTTAGTGTGGTCTCTGGAAAGTGGCGAACATATGCCCGATAAGCATAAGTTGCTCCAGGAGTGCTATCGGGTACTCAAACCCGGGGGCACCCTGATTTTAGCCACCTGGTGTCACCGTCCCACTGCACCCACAGGTCTGGGCAGCATTGGGCTTAGTGGACCGCTCCAACCCTCAGAACTCCGCCACTTAAAGCAGATTTATCGAGTTTACCACCTACCCTATGTGATTTCTCTACCGGAATATGAGGCGATCGCTCGCGCCGTCGGTTTCCTCAACCTCCACACCGCCGACTGGTCCGATGCTGTCGCCCCCTTCTGGGATGATGTCATCCGCTCCGCCTTCTCTCCCGCTGCCATCTTCGGCTTACTCCGCGCCGGTTTACCCACCATCAAAGGCGCTCTGGCTATGGGATTGATGAAAAACGGCTACCGCAGGGGCTTGATCCGTTACGGCGTCCTCTGGGCCACTAAAGGTGACGGGGTGATGAGGTGATGGGGGGGACCAGGTTTCTTCTCCAAGTGACAAATGACAAATGACAAATGACAAATGACAAATGACAAATGACAAATGACCAATAACAAATCACAGGCACCCCGTCACCCCCTAGGGCGCCTATTGAAGTACGGAAATAAATACCAGCGACCAATCTGGCTGGCTAGTACATATTCAGTATTGAATAAAATCTTTGACTTAGCCCCACCCGCCTTAATTGGTGGCGCCGTTGATGTGGTAGTAAAACAAAAAGATTCTTTAATTGCCCAGCAGCTAGGCATCACGGATATTTTTGGCCAGCTCCTCTTCCTCACGTTTCTGAGTTTCATCATTTGGGGATTAGAATCCCTATTTGAATACACCTATGCCAAGGCTTGGCGCAATTTAGCCCAAAAAATCCAGCATGACTTACGCTTAGATGCCTACGGACATCTGCAAAATTTGGAATTGGCATATTTTGAAGAGCGCAGTACCGGTAATTTGATGGCAATTCTCAATGATGACATCAACCAGCTAGAGCGATTTTTGGATATTGGCGCTAATGAAATACTCCAAGTATCTACTACAGTGGTAGTTATTGGTGGGGCTTTTTTTCTCCTGGCTCCCACTGTGGCTTGGATGACAATGGCGCCAATACCGTTTATTATTTGGGGTGCGATTTGGTTTCAGGGTTTGCTGATGCCGAGATATGCCGCAGTCCGCGACCAAGCCAGCTTGCTCAATGCTCAATTAGCGAATAATATCACGGGCATTGTTACGATTAAGAGCTTTACAGCGGAAGATTACGAACTGCGCCGGATGGCGAACCAAAGTGAAGCCTACCAGCAAAGCAACCGCTACGCTATTGCTTTGAGTGCGGCGTTTATTCCGTTAATCAGAATTTTGATTTTGCTGGGATTTACGGGAATTTTGCTTTATGGCGGGATGGAAGCGGTTAATGGTAATTTAGCGGTAGGGACTTATAGTGTGCTGGTATTTCTCACCCAGCGGTTGCTCTGGCCTTTAACTCGGTTGGGCCAAACTCTGAATGAGTATCAAAGGGCAATGGCTTCTACGAATCGGGTGATGAATTTGCTGGATACTCCGATTACGATTCATCCGGGAGATCAACATTTACCGGTAGCCACTGTCAGGGGTGAGGTGGAGTTTGTTGATGTGACTTTTGCTTATAATGGACGGGCGCCTGTGGTGGAGGGACTTTGTTTGCACATTCCAGCGGGAAAAACGATCGGGGTGGTGGGGGCGACTGGTTCTGGGAAGAGTACCCTAGTTAAGTTGTTGTTACGACTTTATGAGGTGCAGTCTGGTAAAATTACCCTGGATGGCATACCGTTACAAGAAATCCAGTTACAAGATTTGCGGCGAGCCATTGGTTTGGTAAGTCAGGATGTGTTTTTGTTCCACGGTACGGTAGCGGATAATATTGCTTATGGCACTTTTGATGTGACTATGGAATCGGTGGTGGAAGCGGCAAAAATTGCCGAAGCCCATGATTTTATTGTGGAATTGCCCCAAGGTTATGATACTATTGTGGGCGAGCGGGGACAAAAGTTGTCCGGTGGGCAGAGACAGCGGGTGGCGATCGCTCGTGCGGTGTTAAAAAACCCCCCCATCCTGGTTCTCGATGAAGCCACCAGCGCCGTGGATAATGAAACCGAAGCCGCCATATCCCGTTCCCTGGAACGCATCACCCAACATCGCACCACGATCGCGATCGCTCATCGTCTCTCCACCATCCGCCACGCTGACAGCATTTATGTTATGGACCGAGGCAAATTAGTCGAATTTGGCACCCACGAACAGCTTATCGCCAAGTCCGGTATTTACGCCCAACTCTGGAATCTCCAAACGGGAATCAAAGGCGCATCTGTGTAAAAATGACCAAGGACAAGTGACAAAAGAATCCCTACCCAAGGACAAATGACTAATGACTAATTTGTGGAAATTTTCTCGACCGCACACAATTATCGGCACCACCCTGAGTGTGGTGGGTTTATATTTGATAGCATTTCCCAACATAGCCGCTGCTAGTCATCATATTGGGGTGCTATTAATCGCCCTAATTGCTTGCTTATGTGGTAATGTTTACATTGTGGGACTAAATCAGCTCACTGATGTAGATATTGATAAAATCAATAAACCAAACTTACCGCTAGCATCGGGGGAATTGTCTTTAAAACAAGGACAAATAATTGTGATAATTGCTGGCATTGCTGCCTTGGTTATCGCCTGGTTTAGCGGCCTCATGCTCCTAGCCGTAGTGGGGGTGAGTTTGGCTTTGGGTACTGCCTATTCCCTGCCCCCATTGCGGTTAAAACGTTTCCCATTCTGGGCATCTTTTTGCATTTTCACAGTGCGCGGCGTTGTGATAAATTTGGGGCTATTCCTTCACTATAAGCTCTATCTCCCCTCTCCCCTTTCTCCCCTTCTCGGTCAGGGGTTCCTGACGGAGCAATCCCTATTCTCGGCAATATTAGGGGAAATTACACCGCAACTGTGGGCATTGAGTTTATTTGTGGTGGGGTTTGCCTTCGCGATCGCCATTTTCAAAGACATCCCCGACATCGAAGGTGACAAACATTACCAAATTACCACCTTGACGATTAAAATCGGGGCACCCGCCGCATTTAATCTCGCCCTTTACACCCTCACCGCCTGCTACCTGGGGATGGTAGCCGCCAGTTGGGCAGGTTTTTCCTGGTCAGAAACTTGGTTGTTAAATGAAAATCTGGTTGGGGAATGGTTTATCGGGGCGATCAACCCAGTTTCTTTTCTTGGCGAATTGGGGAGAAACCCGGTTTTTTTCCAGATATTTGTCACCGTCACCCACTTAGGTGCATTAGGTTGGCTTTGGTGGCGCAGCCAACAGGTCAATTTAGAAGATAAAACTAGCATTGCTAGCTGCTATCAATTCATCTGGAAACTGTTTTTTCTGGAATACCTGATTTTCCCAGCCGCCTGCTTGTTAGCTTAATCAGGATTCATTTATTATAACCAGTAGTTCGTCGGGTGGGCAATGCCCACCCGACAACTTCAATTTTTAAAGGTTTTCTGGGTCAATGCCCAATTCCCGGAGTTTGGCAAATGCCCGATCGCGTTCTTGGGCCGCCCGATCGCGTTCTTGTTGGGCGAGATTACGTTCATCAAACAAATCCCCCGGTTCCTTGAACAATTCCCCATTGGGATGATACACTTCTAAACCATCGGCTGATAGTTCAAAGCGAATCTGCAATAGGGGCGAAGTCCAAGGCAAATGCAGGGGTGTGATTAACTTAAAGCTCTCTTGGGCCGTTGCCCGGTGAAACCCCCAAAAATCCTGGGATTGGGGGTTATAAAAATACATTTCCAGCACGCCATACCGTTCATAAAACTGTTGTTTGGCCGCCATTTCACTCATGGTGTTACTGGGCGAGAGAATTTCAAACACCACTTGGGGTGGGATGTTGTCTTCTTCCCACTGTTTATAACTGCCTCTGTCGCCATCTGGACGCCCCAAAACTACCATCGCATCGGGAGCTTGGCTGGGTGCAGGCGGACGTTCCACAGGGACGGGATACCACAGCAAATCCCCAGCCACAAAGGCTACTTGTTGCTTGAGGAGTTGTTTTAAGTTCGTCACTAACCGCACAATCCAACGATACTGGAGGGTATTTTCCGCCATCGGTTTGCCATCGGAGTCGGGATAGAGAATTTGGGGTGGGATAGGAGTTTGAACCATAGTCCCGCTCACTTTTAATTAGGATTCATTTATTATAACCAGTAGTTCGTCGGGTGGGCATTGCCCACCCGAGAAATTCAATTTTTACAGGTTTTCTGGGTCAATGCCCAATTCCCGGAGTTTGGCAAATGCTCGTGTCGCCAACATGGGCAAAAGCGATCGTCTGGGATTTGCTGTAGTCGTTCAATCAGGGCAAATGTTTCAGTCATAGTCCACAGAGAATGCTGGTGTTACTTCATCCCATGATTATTTTATCTCGGAAAATGAAACCACCCTGCCTCTCCCTTTCTGGGAGAAGGGTTTGGGGTCAGGGTATGTGCCAAATCGACTGACAAAGGACAAATGACCAAGGACAAATAATATTATTCTGCCCAACCTTGGCCAAAGTTATTTTGTCCCCGATAACCAGTAATAATATAACTGCCGTCTTTCAAAACGTGAATTTCCATTTGGTCACTCGCCCAGTTAATTTTATCTTCAAATTCTGGGTTAAAGATGTGGACTCGCTGGTTACGGGATGATACAGTGGAATCCGGCGAATTGACCGCCAAAGATTGCACAAATGGACCATCAACGAGAATATCTAATTGGGCTAATAAGTCGCTCGCACCAGGGGGGGCGTCTTCTCGGCGCAATTCTTGGAGGGTAAAGCCACTAAAGGACATCACATTTAGTCCAGCGGCTTTCAACTTTTTGGCTAGTTGCGCTAAAGCTGGGGCTTGCCAAAAGGGTTCGCCGCCAGAAAAGGTGACACCACTATTACCAGGATTGCTGATAATTTTCTCTGCTAGTTCATCAACTGCCATTAATTGATTGATTTCAAAGGGCCAGGAGGCGGTGTTAAAGCAGCCAGTACAATGCCGATCGCACCCCTGCACCCACACCACCGCCCGACTCCCCGGACCATTCACCTCCGATTCATCCACATAACCCATCACATTCAAATATCCCTCTGGAATCTCTATTTGTGGGTTATTAATTTCTGTCTTGTTCATATGAATAGAAGTATTATTTCTCACTTGTCAAATCACCAAGCTGCTAGGGTGGGCATTGCCTCCCCGTCCCCCCGTCACCCCGTCCCCCCGTCACCCCGTCACCCCGTCACCTGGTCCCCCCGTCACCCCGTCACCGATACCGCACGGGAATGCCAGTGGACCGAGTTACCTCCTGGGCAAATTCCGCCAAATAGGCAGAACTAACGCACTTCAACACCCGCACTGGGTAAGATATGGCTGAGGGTTCCGCGTGATTACCCCTACCTTCTAACTCACGCTTGAGGGGTTTGGGACGTTTGGGCACATTAATTTGGATTTCATCCGGGGACAAAGATTGCATCACCTGAATGTATTCCCCCAACCCTTGGGCGTCCCACTCAGCTAAAATCATAGTTTGAATCCCCAACTGCCCCTGGTAGCCGGTGCGAAACTGGGCAATACCTGCCAGAATATCTGGCAAATCTATTCCCGCCACCGGTTTGTCCACCCGCCGCAGTTGTTCTGGAGTCACTGCATCCAGTTTCACCGACACCATATCGGCGTTACTCAACTCCTGGCGTACCGCTGCATTACCCAATAGGGTGGCATTGGTTAGCACTAATGTGGGACGCTGGGTAAGACTTTTCACCAGGGACAGAATCTCTCCCAAATTCAATGCTAAGGTAGGTTCGCCGCTACCGCTGAGGGTGATCACATCTACATCCCAAGGGGCGAAGGGTTGCAAATCTGCCAATATTTGCTCCGTGGGTATAAACAACTGTCGCTGTTTGGTTTTAACTTCGATTTCCCCAAGTTGGCAGTAAGCGCAGTTAAAAGAGCAAGTAGATACAGGTCCTATGGGGTCGATACCCAGGGAAATTCCGTACCGCCACGACACCACCGGTCCGTACACCGAAGCAAATTTCGTTTCTGTTGTGGCTGACATTTTCATTAAGAGATGATTTGTCTCTGTCTCTATCTCTGTTCTTATTTTGACCTGGTTTTCTGGTGATAACTGGGATTCAACCAGGGGCAAATTGGAAATTTTGCTTAATTCTGATGTCACTGGTCACTTGTCCTTGGTCATTTGTTGTAGGGGCGATTCGCGAATCGCCCCTACAAAGGGCAAAGGACAAAGGACAAAGGACTAATGACTAATTACCCTTTTCCGGAGCGCCTAAACTTAAATCACATATGGTTAAAACTGTAAGACTAGAACCGATCGCCCAAGATACTGAAGTCCAAACCAACGCCAATCTCCTGGCGGCTCTCTTGGCTGAGGACCTGCACGTACTCAAGGAATGTGGCGGACGCGGGATGTGCGCCACCTGCCACGTGTACATTAAACAGGGTATGGACTCCCTTTCTCCCATGAGTCGGCGAGAACAGCGGACCCTGGAAGTCATCACCACTGCCAACCCCAACTCTCGCCTCGCCTGTCAGTCTCGGGTACTCGCCGATGGGGTGGTGGTGGAGGTCCCCACGGGTATGTATATTGACGCGATCGAAGACGTAGAGGCCCTCATCGGTCGTCGCACAGAACAAGACTTACTCCACCCCATCACCGGGGAAGTGGTGGTAGAAACTGGCAAACTGATTACCCGATCGGTCATCAACCAGCTCACAGATGTGCGGTTGCAAGTAGGTCAGTATCTCGCCCGCACCCGAGACGCCTAAATTTTGTCATTTGTCCTTGGTCATTTGTCACTTGTCATTTGTCCTTTGTTTGGTCATACAAGTGACAAGGGACAAATGACCAATGACCAATAACATTAGGCATCTTGAAACAATGCCGCCACAGCAGGTTTAGTCACCTTACCCATCGCATTGCGGGGGAGTTCTGTCACTGCCAGAATGCGCTTTGGCACTTTGTAGGGAGCTAGTTGCTCTTTTGCCCAACTCCTCAAGGCTTCTAAACTCAAATTCACTCCGGGCTGTAAGACCAAAGCAGCACAGACGAGACTCCCCCACTCCGCATCCGCCACCCCCACCACCGCACAGTCTTGAATATCCCGATGGTTGCGCAGCACTTCCTCAATTTCTAATGCCGAAACTTTGTAACCACCGGTTTTAATAATATCCACACTCTGGCGTCCCAAAATGCGATAACTATCATTCTCTACTACCGCCACATCGCCGGTACAAAACCAACCATCCCGAAATGCTTTAGTCGTGGCTTCTGGTTTTTGCCAATATTCTAAAAACACGCCTGGTCCTTTAACTTGGATTTCTCCCGGCGTTCCTGGCTCGACTAAATTGCCGCTTTCATCTACTAATCTCACAGTAACATCGGGCAAAGGTTGACCCACATATCCGGCTAATCTTTCCCCATGTAAAGGGTTGGATAAAGCCATGCCAATTTCAGTCATGCCATAGCGTTCTAATAGCAAATGGCCGCTGATAGTTTGCCACTTTTCTAATACTTGAACTGGTAAAGCAGCAGAACCAGAAACCATTAAGCGTATTTGGCCACAGCCCGCCGTCATTTTTTGTTGCTCTGCCTGATTTGCAGCTTCCCAAGCCGCAATCAGCTTGACGTAAATTGTGGGCACTGCCATAAATAGGGTTAAATCACCATCGGCGAGGCGTTGCCAAACGGTTTGGGCGTCAAATTTCGGTAACATATGACATTGCGCCCCTGCCCACAAAGCACAAGTTAACACATTGATGATACCATGAATATGATGCAGGGGCAGCACGTGTAAAATTTTATCTGCGGCTGTCCATTCCCAGGCAGAAATTAAGCTGGTGACTTGGGCTTGAATGTTTTGATGGGTGGTGACTACGCCTTTGGGTTTACCGGTTGTACCGCTAGTGTAGAGGATTAATGCTCTGCTGGTGATATCTATTTCTGGGAGCAACTCTGTGGCTTCCGGTAGTGGATCGGAAGTGAGGATAAATCGCAACTGTCGCTCTTGCGCGATCGGGCGCAATACCGCCTCAAAATCCGGGTGAGCGATAATGATAGATGCGCCTGAGTCAGCAATTACATATTCTAACTCAGGACGGGGATACCCAACAGATAGAGGTACTGCGATTCCGCCGCTACGCCAAATGCCCCACTGTACGGCTACATATTCAAATCCTGACGGGATGAGAAAGGCAACTCGCTGCTCTTGGAGGGTGGCGGTACTATGGAGAAGCTGGGCAGCAATTTGAGCAGAACTATGGAGTAAATCCCCATAGGTAAATGTGCCTTCGCGGGAGACGATCGCGATTTGGGTTTCGTTGTTTTTAGCTCGTTGAATTAGTGGTATAGTCAAAATTTGTCCTTTGTCCTTTGTCCTTTGTCCTTTGTCCTTTGTCCCCTTCGACTTCGCTCAGGGCAGGCTTTGTCCGTCGATTTGGCACATACCCTCACCCCAAACCCCTCTCCCAGAGAGGGAGAGGGGCTTTGATAGGGTTGCGCATTAGAAACCGGGTTTCTGCGTATTCCCATAATAGTTTAATTGGTTACTATTCCCATAATGATTTACAGCCTGTTCAGAAATAATCTGAACGTCTCTCAAAGTCCCTCTCCATACCTGGGAGAGGGATTTAGGGTGAGGGCAATGTGTTAAGCGATTGGTGAACAAGCTGTAATTGGGTACTATTCCCATAATGATTTTTATGGGTTTTTCGGTAATTATTTAATTCGCGTCCGATTACGGTAACGGTTTTTATAGGTTTTTTGGTAAGGATTTTTATCGGGTACTATTCCAGCAATTATTTTAATCGTGTCATATCAAGCCACCGTCACGATTGAAGGAAAGTGCTAGAAACAAAGCCCAGCCTGCATCCCGGCACCTATCACCACATTTATCCCCTCTCCCGTGGTGGTGCTATGGGTGAGGAGGACAAATAACCCAGAACCAATGACCACCTAGCCATTTTTCCAGGTCAACGGCTGCCCAATTTACCGATGTTGACCCCTAGTGGCGGGTGTCACGATGAAGGCATTAAACCAGGAGAAACCTCGATGCCTTCATTATCTGCATTACAAACCTTATCCAACGATATCGCCAGCACTATTGAAACCGTGGGTAATACGGTGGTAGCAGTACATGGCCGATCGCGCATCAGCTCCAGTGGCGTTCACTGGCAGTCTGGCATCATCGTCACCGGCGAACATACCATCAAAAAAGAAGAAGACATCCCCATCACCCTCCCCTCTGGTGTCACCACTACCGCCACCTTTGTGGGACGTGACGCCACCACCGATATCGCCGTCCTCAAACTTCCCCAAGATATCCAACTCCCCACCGCCAATATCGGCGATGCTTCCGAGCTGAAAGTAGGTCATCTCATCCTCGCCTTGGGTCACGCCGACTCACGCGGCATCATCGCCAGTATGGGCACTGTCAGCGCCAGTAGCGGTCCGTGGCGAAGCATGCTTGGTGGGGCGATCGACCAATTTCTCCGCCTCGATATCAACCTTTCCGCCGACCAAGAAGGCGGCCCCCTAGTAGATACCGCTGGTCATGTTTGCGGTATCAACACCCCCGGACCCCGAGGCACCGTCTTGGCCATCCCCGCCGCCACCGTTAACCGCGTGGTTGCCCAACTCCTCGCCAAAGGTCGCATCGTCCGGGGCTATCTCGGCATCGGGATGCAGCCCGTCATCATCCCCGACCACCTGAAACAACAGCTCTCCTTAACCACTAACGGCGGGGTTATCGTCGTCAGCGTCGAACCCAACGCCGCCGCCGACCAAGCCGGTATCACCATTGGCGATGTCCTCGTAGAACTAGACAACCGCCCCATCACCGATATCCGAGACGTGCAAGCCGTTTTAGACCCCGACAGCGTGGGCAAAACCATTAATGCCCGCCTCATCCGTGGCGGTCAAGTCCTCACCGCCAGTATCCAGGTACTCCCCCGTAACCTTTAAAGGAGGCTGAATATGGTTGTCACTCATAGACTCGTACCGCCATTAAGAGCGAAGCATTCAGAGACTAATTTCGCCATACTTCGCCCCTACAGCGATGAACTAGCAAACATCGCCGAAACCGTCCGCCGCGCCACAGTTCAAGTCCTCACCACAGAAGGCGGCACCGGTTCCGGTATCATTTGGCCAACCCCGGACAACCAAGAAAGCAGCATTATCATCACTAATGCTCATGTCGCCTCCCGGTGGCAAGCCAAAGTAGAACTCGCCGACGGCAGAATATTGCCAGCTAAGCGCATCGGTTACGACCAAGAGCGGGACTTAGCCGCTCTCCAAGTCAACGCCACCCACCTCCCCACCGCCACCATTGGCGACTCGGACGCGGTGAAAGTGGGGGAACTGGTGGTGGCGGTGGGCAACCCCCACGGGGTTAAAGGTGCTTTCACCCTCGGTATCATCCATTCCCTCCCCCATCCCCAAACTCTCCCCGCCCCATTTGCCGAAAAAGACTGGCTCATGGCCGACTTAACCCTAGCTCCTGGTAACTCCGGCGGGCCAATGGCGGATATCCAAGGTCGCGTCATCGGTATCAACACCGCTATTACCGGCGGTTTTGCCCTCGCAGTGCCCGGAAACCAAGTGGAGCGTTTCCTACTTGAAGCCACAGGCAAACCCTACCTCGGCGTCACCCTCCGTCCTCTGCGGGTGGTGTTGCCCACGGAGATAGTATTAGGTTTAGCTGTGCTAGAGGTAGCCTCGGACAGTTTGGCAGCGGCGGTGGGTTTGCGGCGGGGGGATGTACTATTAGGCATCTGCGGTCAGCACTTCCACACCACCGAAGATTTGCTGGCAGTCCTTCGCCATGCTCAACCGGGGGAAGAGCTGCCCCTGGAATACCTGCGGGACGGTAGTTTGAAAACCGCTGTGGTGGTGGTGGGGGGGAGCGTTTATCAGGATAAAGTCATTCCGGTATTGAAATGAGCCTCCTACTGCCAGGGGTTTATCCGATGGAAACTGTGGCGGTGATGGTACTCGCCGCCAACCCCATCATCCGATCGGGCTTGGAAAGCATCATCACCGCTCACCCAGAATTAGAAGTGGTGGGAGTCTCCGCCGCTCCGGCTACCGCTGTGGAACTGATAGAGCAGTTAGGACCCGATGTGGTGTTAGTGGATGAGGGTTTCGCCGATGGAGAAACCCTATTATCCCTAGTGCCAGAAACCACCAGCAAACCCAGCATCGTGGCTCTCGTGGATGACCTAGAAGCCGGTTGGCTCACCGAGGCTCTGCGTGCGGGAGTGCGGGGGATATTGCCCCGAGATGCGGAAGCTGAGGAAATCATTGCAGCGGTCATCGCGGCCCAGGCGGGGTTAGTGGTTTTACACCCAGAGGCGGTAGAATTCCTCTCCCGCCACTCTGTGGTCACACGTTCCCTCAAATTAGCGGAAAAACAGCCCCTCACGCCGAGGGAAATTGAGGTTTTGGAGATGTTGGCGGCGGGGGTGGGGAATAAAATTATTGCCAAACGTCTGAGTATTTCTGAGCATACGGTGAAGTTTCACATTTCCTCAATTTTCACCAAGTTGGGCGCTTCTAGTCGCACCGAGGCGGTGACTTTGGGGGCTCGTCAGGGTTTAATTGCTTTATGACCATCTGAAATCTGAATTTGTAAGCAATGGCTAGACTTCCCAGTGAGTTAGAAAAATACGAGCAATACCGTCCCCAGATGCAAACCGGGGACGCGATCGCCTTTTCCGGCACCTCCGGATTTTCTGAGCTGATTAAGTGGGCGACTCGCTCCCCCTATTCCCACGTGGGTATTATCTTAAAAAGTGACCTGGGTGAAGGTTTTGGGGAAACAGTTTTTCTGGTAGAATCCACCACGGAAACCAATCAACGGGATTTTGAGGGTAAGCAAGTGATTAAGGGGGTGCAAATTCACTTCCTTTCCAAACGTCTGGAAACTTACCCTGGTTCCGTTTGGTGGGTGCCTTTAAAAAACCGGATCTCTCCTGACGGGCTAGCCCAGATGGCAAGCTGGCTACGGCAAACCCATAACCAAAAAGTGCCTTATGACTATGTGCAAATCTATGGGGCTGGGTTAGATATGTTCGATCGCTACGGCTTGCAAAACGACCCCGATTTTTCTACCCTGTTTTGCTCGGAATTGGTGGCCAAAGCCTTGCAAATTGGCGGTGCCATAGTTGACCCCAATTTCAACCCCAGCGACCAAACTCCTGGTGATGTCGTCCTCCTACCCTGCTTTCAAAACCCTGTAGAGTTGAAAATTTACCCTGGTCTGAACAATTTGCAGGTTAAAGGGGGGAAATAGGGACGCTGGGGACGGGGTAGCGGCAGAAAAAGCCTCAGCTAAGTGCCATCAACCACTGCCAAAACCAGAATCTCGGCGTTTAGCTTGTGCAGTTGTCAGGGACAATAATGCAGGGTCGCCGAGAGATTTGATTTCTGTGGGTTGCACTGGATTAATTCCCAAGGCGAGGTGCCCAAGGCGAAATATTTCTGCTGCTACAGCTTTCGCCATCAGGGGGGGAACCGAGTTGCCTAATTGGCGGAAACCATGCCATTTGGTGCTGTGGAAGCGAAACCAGTCTGGGTAGGAGTGCAGACGGGCTCCCTCCCGCACGGTGATGCAGCGTGGTGCAGTGGGATGGATGGGACGGGGGGCGGTGTAGGAGCCTCGATCGCTCCCCGTCCCCGCCCGCAAAGTGTTACAAATCCCATCTTTAGGCAACTTATAAAACCGACTCACCGGCTCGATCGCCCCCGGAGGAGTTTTTAAAAACCGCTCTTTAGCTACCTCAGAATGCTTTGCCAGCCCACTACAAGTTAACAGCGACTTATCCCAATGGCGCTGATAACCATAATCATCCTTATCCCTAATTATTAAACGCAACTTTTGCCCATAAACACTCGGTGTGCCAAACTCCGCCTCTACCGCATCTTGTTTGAGCAATTCCTGATAGTTGTCTAAATCCGGTAAATCACACAAAGCATCCCAAACCGTTGGCGTCGGCTTTAGGGCAGACAAATCCGCACCGAGACCAGATACCCCCCGTTTAGAGATTTGTTTAGAGATTTTTTCCCCCGCCGGATAGGTAATCGGTGCCGGATATTTCGGCATCGGCAAACCGCGACGACATCCCAACAAAAAAAACCGCTCGCGTCGCTGGGGCACTCCATACCAAGCCGCATTTAATACCTGATAATTATCAACTACATCATAACCATATTTATCTAATTTGTCAAGCACTATTTCTAAAATATGGCGATATTTCTGCTGGATAATGCCCTTGACATTTTCCATCACAAAAAAATTGGGTTTTAACTCCCCAACCAACCGCACAAAATCCCATAATAATTGATTACGTGGGTCATCTAGGGCTTGCTTCCCCATCACCGAGAAACCCTGGCAAGGGGGACCACCAAACACCACATCGATTTCTTGATTGCCAATGCTAGAATTATCGCGAATTTGCTGCCCCGACACCTGCGCCGCATCCGCACATAAAACCGAGCAGAATGGGAAATTATATTGATGTGCCGCGCAATGGATCGGGTCAGCTTCCACCGCCGCCAGCACATCAAACCCCGCCAGCTCAAAACCCAGAGTCATCCCCCCCACGCCAGCGAATAAATCTACCCCGATCGGCCTTGTTTTCCGATTCATAGACCCCACCTCAACCGCCAAATTACCGAATTCCAAACCACTGCCTAGTTTAACTCCAAAAGTCCGGGTGTGGGTACTATTTCTATCCGGCGGTTTTTAATATCAACCATAGGGACGATTTCTTTGACGAAGGGGATTAAAATTTCTTTGTCTTGGGTGTTGACTACGAGTAAATCGTTGGCGGCGGTGATAATATCGGTGATGTTGCCTATAGTTTCACCGGTGAGGCGGTTGATGACGGGTAATCCGATGAGGTCTAAGATGTGATATTCGTCTTCTGATAAGATGGGTCGATCGCTCTCGGGCACCAATAGCACCGATGACCGCAGGTCCTCGGCGGCGGTGCGATCGTTCACCCCCTCCAGTTGCACCACATACAACCCCTTGTTAGATAAATATCTACCCCCCAGCAACTGCACCGCCACCGGTTCCGTCTCCCCGGTTCGCTGTAACCACCGCTTCCCTGGTTCCAAAAAGCGATCGGCAAAGTCAGAATTGGGTAAAACCCGCACCTCACCCTTCACACCTTGCGCCCCCACAATTTGGCCGATTTCCATCCATTCCTTCATATTGTTATCAGTAGCTGTGACACTTGCTTAACCATTTCCCATCCATGATACCATCAAAAATCTTCCCGCTCCCGATCGCATCCCATCAACTCACCTAAGATTGCCACCAAGGTGTATAATACCCACACCTCCTGCATCAATCTATATTGGCTCATTTACCCTAGCCTAGTTTATATTATCTAGAACAGGAACCAACTCAACCCCGGAGCGTATGGAAATCAAAATTGAACGTCAACCCACCCCAGAAACTTTACAACAGCTCGGCGTCAGTGGCTGGCCCATCTGGACAAAAGAAGTATCAGAATTTCCCTGGACATACGATGATGCCGAAACCTGCTATTTTCTCGAAGGCGATGTAATTGTGACCCCCGACGGTGGCACACCGGTCACTATGGGTAAAGGCGATTTAGTCACCTTTCCCGCCGGAATGTCCTGCACCTGGAATATTCGCAGCGCCGTTAAAAAACACTATACTTTTGAGTAATTATCCCGCTATTATCTAGAAATGGGGCACGGCGGCAGCAAAATCTCGGTTATCCGCGCTATATTAATGATGCCGTGCCCCTACCATACCAAACCTGATTTATGAATCAATCGCCCATTCCCAACCAACTAAATGCAGCCAATTATCTCAATTTAGCACGAGATTATTTTCATCAAGGAAATATCCCGGCGGCATTGGAAATATGCCAAAATGCCATTAAATTCCAACCAGATTTTTTCCCTGCTTACACCGCTCTAGGCCACATCTTGCAATCACAAAACCAACTTTTACCCGCGCTGCGTGCCTTCGCCAAAGCCGTAGAAATTAACCCCAATTTGCCGGAAGTATTCGGCCAAATGGGGGATATTTGCGCAAATTTGGCGCAATGGGAAACCGCGATTAATCACTACCGCCAAGCTCTCATATTATATCCTCCAGCGGGAAGCCAGGAATCCAGGGAATCCCGTTTGAGAGTCGATTTAAATTTAGGCAAGGCACTGGTAGAGACAAATCAATGGCAGGAGGCGGCTAATTGCTTCCGCCAATGTCTAGAAATTGACCCCAAAATGGCAGTAGCTTGGTTTAATTTGGGGTTAGTTTTAGAACAACAGAATCAATTAGATGCTGCTGTTGACTGCTACCGCAAAGCTGTGGAAATTCAACCAGATTTAGCCGCCGGTTGCTGCAATTTAGCTCGTGGGTTAGAAGCCAAGGGCGACTTAGATGCCGCAGTGACATTATACCATCGTTCATTTCAACTGCAACCAGATTTGATTAAATCTTACTTCCAGCAGCACGTTCCCCCAAAGGTGACTTGTCCCCAAACTGAGCAAAACCGCTATTTATCCCGCCAAGTTTGTCACTCCCTAGCACAACTCGCCACATCTCAAACTGATATCATTTATCACCCCATCCACCCTCTCACCACCGTGGGTCTTTATCCTCCCCAAACCACGGGAGAAATTCACCAAGAATTCTGCTTGACTCAAGCTAACTTTCCCAGTAGCTTTGTGGCTGTATTGCCAGAGGGACGAGCTTGGGGTGACTTCGCCACTACGGCGGTGATGACTACAGATAATCAACTGCTAGCAGAAGTCAACAGCGGTCATCCCGCCCTGATTTTTGCTCTGGATAATTTGCCCCCCGTTACCCGTTTTGCCGGTACGGTGGCTTTTTTATCCATCATCGGTGGCGATACTTACTATCATTGGATGATGGATATACTGCCCCGGTTGGAATTGCTGCGCCGCTGCGGGATGGATTGGGCGGATATAGATTATTTTATCATTAATCAGAATAATTCGCAATTTCAGCGGGAATCTTTGGCGGCTTTGGGGATTAATCAGGATAAACTTCTAGCGAGCTATGATTATTCTTATATCCAGGCGGAACGGTTGGTGGTGCCTTCTATCCCGGCGACTATTCCCAAGGCGATGGCGGGTTTTACTGAAGGTGTGCCGCCGTGGGTTTGTCAGTTTCTCCGGGATGCCTTTTTGCCTGGTAATTTCCGGGATGTTTCCCCCCATGAGCGGATATACATTAGGCGAAATAATGCTAAATACCGCCGGGTATTGAATGAGGGGGAGGTGATGGCGGTTCTCTCGCCTTTGGGTTTTACAGCGGTGAGTTTAGAATCTCTATCCTTTGGGGAACAAGTGGCGTTAATGGCGGGGTCTAACGTGATAGTGGCTCCTCACGGTGCAGGTTTGACTAATGTGGTGTTTTGCCAGCCCCATGCTAAGATTATCGAATTGTTTCCCGTCAATTTTATCAATAATTATTACTGGTTGTTAAGTGCGCAAGTTGGGTTAGAATATTATTATTGTGTGGGCAATTCGCCCCAGGCGTGGTACAGTCTGTATCCCCAAGATTGGCGTCATGGCAAGGGGTATATCCCCCCTCGCGGTGAGGATATTTTGGTGGATATTGATGAGCTGTTGGCGGTATTACGGTTAGCTGATTTGCGGTGATTGCCTTAGTTCGTAGTTGTAGGGGTGATTCGCGAATCACCCCTACAGCCCATTAGAGGATATTATCAATAGAAATGATGGCGAAAAGGAGTGAAAATATGAGCAAAAACCAATTAATTTTGATGATGTCGATGGTGTTTTTGTGGCAGTTAATGCCGGAAATGGGGGCTGTAGGGGTGATTCGCGAATCACCCCTACAACAAACGAAGGAGATATTGACGGCACAAGGAATTCAGGGTGAGCAAATTCAGCAGGTGATAGATGTGGGGATAATGAGCAATTATCCTGATGGTTTATTTCATCCAGAAAGGGGGATGGTGCGGGCGGAATTGGCGGCGATTTTGGTGAAGAATTTTGATTTGGGTGTGCGCGAAGGTAATGGGGAGGAAATCATCCTGCGGGATGTGCCGCGAAACCATTGGGCTTATGAGGAAATTCAAATTGTGGTGCGCACGGGGATTATGACGGTGGACGATCGGGGCAGGTTTTTGCCAGATTTGCCGGTGACGAGAGCGGCGGGATGGGCGGCGTTTGCCCAAGCCTACGGGGTGCTGCCTTTTGGGGAAGGGGAAGTGGCGCGGTTGCTGTCGCCTTATCAGGATCGGGGTGAAATTCCGGGGTGGGGGCGAGAGGCGATCGCCACTATGGTATTTGAAGAATTAATCAACGTCAATGGCAGCCGTCTGTATCCCGATCGTCCCATCACTCGCGGCGAAATGGTTTACACCTTGAGCCAATACCTCGCCAAACAGCAAAACCCCGGCACAATTCCCAGCATTCCCCTAGACCCTTAGAATAGCTTCTACCATCGCTTCGGAAACCGTCCCCATTAAGGTTCGGTAAACACCCCTTCATCAATCGCCCCAAGGCATACACCATATAGGAGAGTGGCAATCAAAAAAAACCAAGCAGCACTTTGGGGGCGATCGCCAGCAACCCCAGAGTCAGCCACCAAAAAACTACTATTGTGATTGGAGCCGGAGCAACTTATGGGTAAAGTTGTTGGAATCGACTTAGGAACGACCAACTCTTGCGTAGCCGTTATGGAAGGTGGCAAACCCACCGTTATTGCCAATGCTGAGGGATTTAGAACCACTCCCTCTGTCGTCGCCTTTGCCAAAAATGGCGACCAACTCGTGGGGCAAATCGCCAAACGTCAGTCCGTGATGAACCCCGAAAACACGTTTTACTCCGTCAAGCGGTTTATCGGACGCAGAATTGAAGAAGTAACCCACGAAACCACCGAAGTATCCTACAAAGTCCTCAACGTCAACGGTAACGTGAAACTGGACTGCCCCGCTCGCAGCAAGCAGTTCGCCCCCGAGGAAATCTCCGCTCAAGTGCTGCGCAAGCTGATAGAAGACGCCACCAAATACCTGGGAGAACCCGTCACCCAAGCCGTAATCACGGTTCCCGCATATTTCAACGACAGCCAGCGCCAAGCCACCAAAGACGCCGGTAAAATTGCTGGGGTTGAAGTCCTGCGGATTATCAACGAACCCACCGCCGCTTCTCTCGCCTATGGCTTAGACAGAAAAAGCAACGAAACCATTCTGGTATTCGACCTCGGCGGTGGTACATTCGACGTATCCATCCTGGAAGTAGGAGACGGCGTGTTTGAAGTGCTAGCCACTTCCGGTGACACCCACCTCGGCGGTGACGACTTCGACAAAAAAATCGTTGACCACCTCGCCGAAGAATTCAGAAGGCAAGAAGGCATCGACCTGCGCAAAGACAAGCAAGCACTGCAGCGCCTGACGGAAGCAGCGGAAAAAGCCAAAATCGAGCTGTCCAACGTCACCCAAACCGAAATCAACCTGCCTTTCATCACCGCTACCCAAGATGGTCCCAAGCACCTAGACCTAGTGCTGACCCGGGTTAAGTTTGAAGAAATGTGCAGTGATTTAATCGATCGCTGCCGCATCCCCGTAGAAACCGCCCTGCGCGATGCCAAACTGGATAAAGCCGCCATTGATGAAGTGGTCCTCGTGGGTGGTTCCATCCGCATCCCCGCCGTCAAAGAACTGGTCAAACGGGTTTTGGGCAAAGAACCCAACCAAACCGTTAACCCTGATGAAGTGGTAGCCGTTGGCGCTGCCATCCAAGCCGGGGTCCTCGCCGGGGAAGTCAAAGATATCCTCTTGCTCGATGTCTCCCCCCTGTCTCTGGGTGTGGAAACCCTCGGCGGCGTGATGACCAAAATCATCCCCCGCAACACCACTATCCCCACCAAGAAATCAGAAGTATTTTCTACCGCTGTGGATGGTCAAACCAACGTAGAAATCCACGTCCTCCAAGGCGAGCGGGAAATGGCCACCAACAACAAGAGCCTAGGGACTTTCCGGCTCGATGGCATTCCCCCCGCACCCCGTGGCGTCCCGCAAATTGAAGTGACATTTGATATTGACGCTAACGGTATTCTTAATGTCACGGCGAAGGATAAAGGTACTGGCAAAGAGCAGTCTATCAGTATCACCGGCGCTTCCACTCTGCCTTCCGATGAGGTCGATCGCATGGTGAAAGAAGCCGAAGCCAACGCCGCCGCCGACCAAGAGCGTCGCGAGAAAATCGACTTGAAGAACCAGGCGGACTCCCTGGCGTATCAAGCCGAAAAACAAATGAAAGAACTCGGCGACAAAGTACCCCCTGCGGACAAAACCAAGGTGGAAGGTTTGATTAAAGACCTGAAAGATGCGGTGAGCAAGGAAGACTACGATCGCATCAAATCCCTCACCACCGAACTGCAGCAAGCACTCTATCAAATCGGCACCAACATCTACCAGCAATCTGGTGGTGCCGCTCCCGGCGGTCCCGGCCCCGACGATGGTCCCGGTCCCTCCGGCGGTAGCTCCTCCGGTGGCGACGACGATGTAATCGATGCCGAATTCCAAGAAACTAAATAGAAGGTAACAGGGGCAACCCTATCCCTTCTCTCCGTAGGGGCGATTCACGAATCGCCCCTACTTTGTTTTGTTTTTTAAAAACCACAAAACCTCATGCTCAAACGCATTTATATCGATAATTTCCGCTGTCTGGTCAATTTTGAAATCGGGTATTAATTGCCCTCTACGCGCTCATCCACGGCACCGAGTCAGAAGATTATACCCTCTGCCTTGACGAACCAGAAAACTTTTTAGCTCTGCCATAAATTAAATAGCAAGGAGATGGCTCAATTACTAAAAATAAGGCAAAAATCATAATTTTTTGATAAAAAAATGAGCGCTATTTAAAATATGTTATAATCACCCAAGTTGCCAAAATGGGAAATTATGGTCATAACGACTCCAGATAAAACCCAAATATCCCTGACGGACTTTTTGCAAATTCCCGAAACCGACCCCGCCAGGGATTACATTGAAGGGGAAATCTACCAAAAGCCTATGGCACAAGGAGAACATATTGGTCATTTGTCCCCCGTTTCCCTGTGGTTTTTTGGGCTAAAGCCAAAACCACAACCCTCTGAGGGCTAAAGCCCAACTACGAACATTAGAGGGCTAAAGCCCAACTAAGAACATCTGCACAAATGCCTACTCTCTCTCCTGAATTACAAACCAAGTTAGCTGCACCCCTGAAAATCGGTAATTTACAGGTCAATAGTCGGGTGCTACAATCGCCTTTATCTGGGGTGACAGATTTGGTGTTTCGCCGGTTGGTGCGTCGCTATGCTCCTGATTCGATGATTTCTACAGAAATGGTACAAGCTAGCGGTTTGCGCCACGCCAGGGAATTGCCCAAAATTATGGAAGTTGACCCGAACGAAAAGCCGATAACAATTCAGTTATTCGACTGTCGCCCGGATTTTTTGGCGGAAGCGGCGCTAATGGCGGTGGCGGAGGGTGCGGATGTGGTGGATATTAATATGGGTTGTCCGGTGAATAAAATTACTCGTAAGGGTGGGGGTTCTTCGCTGCTGCGGGAACCGGAAACCGCAGAGGCGATCGTCCGCGCCGTGGTCCAAGCCGTATCCGTCCCCGTCACCATCAAAACCCGCATCGGTTGGGATGACAACGAAATCAACATCCTCGACTTTGCGCGGCGGATGGAAGATGCAGGCGCCCAAATGCTCACCCTCCACGCTCGCACCCGCGCCCAAGGCTATAATGGTAAAGCCCGGTGGGAATGGATTCGCCGCGCCAAAGAAGTCTTATCCATACCCGTTATCGCCAACGGCGATATCTTTTCCGTAGCATCAGCAGTGCAGTGTTTAGAAGAAACCGGCGCCGATGGGGTGATGTGTTCTCGTGGCACTTTAGGTTATCCATTTTTAGTGGGAGAAATCGATTATTTCCTCAAAACTGGTGCGGAAAAAACCCCCCCCACCACCCTAGAACTGCTGCAATGCGCCCGAGAACACCTAGAAATGCTGTACGCCTATAAAGGTTTTCGCGGGTTACAGCAGGCGCGCAAGCATATGACTTGGTACGTGAAAGGGTTTCCCGGCGCTCACGAGTTTCGGGATAAATTGGCGAAAATGGAAACCGTCGAGGAAGGGTGCGATTTACTGGAACAGGCGATGCGGGTTTGCGGACAAATGACTAATGACCAATAACGGAGATAAAATAATGACCGATAAACCTGTATTTAAAATCACGGATAAAATGTTTGAAACTCTGGTAGAATGGCAGGAGGAAACCGAAAACGTGGAATTTTCGCTGCCGCCGTCAGAATCGCCAAATGAGCCGCCAAAATCGGAGCCAGATAAAAATAAAGATGCTGCGTCTGACCCATAAATAGCGGGATTAGACATCTCAGGGATTGCAGTCATGTTTATTTTTTAATCAATCCCTTGGATAAGAGAAATTCCCTAGCTACTGCTTCTATGGGGCGAAATTCGCCATCTACTTGGTAGTTCATTGCCTGAATTTCGGTGGCGGTAATGATGCCGTCTAGTTTTTCTATGACTCCACGTAATTGGGGATATTTGGCTAAAGTGGCTTGGCGAAAAATGGGAACAGCTTCATAGGGAGGAAAGTAATGTTTATCATCTTGGAGGTGGAATAAATCCAGCTTTTGAATTAATCCATCAGTGGAGTTACCCGCCACTAAATCCACTTGATTAAAGACTAAAGCGCGGTACATCAGCCCTAAATCCATGACTTTCGGGGTTTTGGCGAATTTTAAGCCATATTTCGCCACTAAACCGGGGAAGCCATCAGCGCGATCGAAGAACTCATAACCAAAACCCGGACGCCAATTATCCTGAAAATCCACCAGTTGCGATATGGTCGTGAGATTATATTGGCGGGCATCTTTACCCCGGATAATTATCGCATAGGTGTTTTCAAATCCCAAGGGTGGCATCACCTCTAAAGAGAATTGCACCGCGTAGGCTTGTTTTACTTGCTGGTAAACGGCGGTGGCGTCGCTAATGGGGGTTTTTTGGAGGATGGCAGCGAAAGCAGTCCCCGTATATTCTACATAACCATCGATTTCCCCAGATTTCAGGGCATTATGACAGATAAAAGTGCCTTGCAACCGCAGACGGCGGGCTACTTTCAAGTTAGTATTAGCTTCGATATGTTGCGCCAGAATTTCCCCCAAAATCGCTTGCTCAGTGAAGGCTTTCGAGCCGATGGCGATATCGCCACCACTGTTAGCCACTTCCTGCACCCGGCAACTTGCCAGCCAACCGATGCCAACTAAAATGAATAGCAAAAATGCCAATTTTTTGACCACCGTTTGCCCCCACATTTTTCCCGATAATAATCCCGATTATTTGACCCCATGATTTTACTGTTTGGGAGTCAGGAGAGATTCCAGTCTGCCAATGGCAAAATCTGCCCCCAATGCCATCACTGCTGCTGGCACGGCTCCCGCGAGAATTAATTGATTATTGACCATAGAAATCCCAGCAAAAATTAGATTTCCTAACCCACCAGCACCAATAGCAGCAGCGATAGTAGCAGTGCCCACCCCAATAACCGCTGCTACCCTTACCCCAGCCAGAATTACGCCCATTGCCAGGGGAATTTCTACCTGCCACAGGAGCTGCCAATCAGTCATTCCCATGCCAATTCCTGCCTCGCGAATTGCTGGGTTAACCCCCATAATTCCGGTGTAAGTATTTCTCACAATTGGCAGCAACCCATAGAGGGTAAGGGCGACAATGGCGGGAACCGTGCCAATACCTCCTAGGATGGGTACAGAAATTAAAAAGCCGAACATGGCTAAACTAGGAACAGTTTGCACGATGTTGGTCAAACCCAAGATGATTCCGGCGAGTTTCGGCTGGCGGGTAATCAAGATGCCAGCGGGTATGCCGATTAAAATGGTTAGGAGTAAAGCGATGCTGACTAAAATTAAGTGTTCGCCACTGCGAAATAAGATTTCATTAGCATATTTGGGAACGAAAATCAATAAGGTTTGACTGTGATTCATAATTTTTTATATGGGCAATAATCTAATTAATTCGCTGTATAATTATGATGGGCATACCGGTCACATCAAGCCATTTTTGCCGCAGTGAGGCAGTTGATAAACGCCCGGGCTTCTGGGTGAGAAGAGGTTAAAAATTCCTGCCTCGTGCCCAAAGCGACCAACCTCCCATCCTGTAATAAGCCGATTTTGGTGCCCAGCAAAAATGCCTCGGAAATATCGTGAGTGACAAATACCACTGTTTTGCCTAGTTGGGAGTGCAACCGGCGAAACTCCTGCTGTAACTCCAAGCGGGTAATGGGGTCGATCGCCCCAAAAGGCTCATCCATAAGGAGTAGGGGGGGGTCCGCTGCCAAAGCCCGCGCTACTCCCACCCGCTGTCTTTGACCCCCCGATAGCTGATGGGGATAGCGTTTGGCAAACAGTTGCGGCGGTAAACCCACCAATTCCAACATTTCCCCCACGCGGTTGAGGCGGCGTGACTCTGGCCAACCTTGCAATTTAGGCACTAAACCCACATTTTCTGCAACAGTAAAGTGGGGAAATAAACCGGTTTCCTGGATAGCATAGCCGATTTGCCGCCGCAATTGAATTGCATCCCAATTCGTCGTAGGTTTCCCTAATACCAGCACCTCCCCCCTAGTGGGGTTAATCAATTTATTGATAGCCTTGAGAGTTGTAGTTTTGCCACTACCGCTCCGTCCGAGCAAAACCAGCACCTCACCCTGAGATATGGTCAAATTCAGGTCTTGTACCAGAGTGCGGCGACCCACTTTATAGGTAAAATTGATAAATTCAACAGCTTTTTCGGTCATGTTCCAGGTGAAGGAAGCCCCAGGGGCACAGGATGATTAATCTGATGTCATGGGTCATGTGGAGGAGAAACGGGGTTTCTTTAGATTTTCCTCGTACCTCAACGGAGATTTTCTGCAAGAAAGTTGGTTTCTGTCGAACCAATGACACAATGACGGATGACAAAGGAAATTTCCCAACTGCGCGGATGGGCTTTAATATTTATTTTCTAAATCAGTTCTGAGATTGCAGAATATATTGCCACTGTGGTGGCGGGGGAGATGGGTAGGGTTCCAGGGGGAACGCTCCGCAACAGGAAGCGATCGGGGGTTGACCCTAGTGAGTAGCTCAGCTCGGCGGTTCGGTATATGATAGACCAAGAGCGGATGAGTCATAGTGGCGTGACGGTTTGTATTGGCCTGCCATTGTCGCGATCGGAGATAATCCCTTGCGCAAAGCCTGTCGTGAGTTCGATCGCGCCAAGGCCCAGACGCAGGTGATGGGAGCTGTGATGCAGAAGCTGTTACATCTGGCGCAAGGAATTTGGAACTTGAATAAACCTTGTCACCGAAACTTTTTATTCACAGCCCCTGGACAGGTCAATACAGTATATAACCCCAATATTTTCCGAAATAAGAACATCAGCCGCGCAGCAGTTGCTTGATGGTTTGCACCAGTTCGGCAGGGCGAAAAGGCTTGCAAATGTAAGCATCGGCGCCTTGCTTCATCCCCCAGTAGCGATCAAATTCCTCACTTTTACTGGTACACATAATCACCGGAATTTTTTGAGCTTTGGGGTCATTTTTAATCCACCGGCAAAGTTCATAACCGTTCATTTTGGGCATGACGATATCCGTTACCACCAAATCGGGAAGATTGGCCGCAATTTGGTCTTTTGCCTCCACGCCATCCACCGCCTCAATCACCACCATGCCGCTCTTTTTGAGGATTTCCGATACCATTTCACGCACCGTGGAACTGTCATCCACGATCAAAACCGTACTCATCACTGGCTCCTTTGCTGTTGCTGTTACAAGTAAAGCGGATGACCCCAGGGTACGGGGGGACCAGGGGACTAGGGGACTAGGGGATTGGGGGACGGGGGGGGCAGGGGGGCAGGGGGGAGTGTGGGGAGTGTGGGGAGTGTGGGGAGTGTGGGGAGTGTGGGGACGGTGGGGACGGTGGGGACGGTGGGGAGTGTGGGGAGGGTGGGGAGTAATCTTCCCCATCTTCCCACCCCTCCCCATCTTCCCCATCTTCCCCGTCTCCCCATCTCCCCGTCACCCCGTCACCCCGTCTCCCCGTCTCCAAAGGCTCCTATGCTTCCATACTCCCATACTCCCATACTCCCATACTCACCATCTCTAAGTGACTCCACCTCGCCACGAAGGGGCGCAGAACGCCCTGCCAGAAACGAAGTGGTCTTTAGGTATCATTGTCCTCTAGAAATGCCTTTTGTGGTAATGGTGGACATCCCCCCTCACGCAAAACCTCCAAGCGACATCCTCTCAGGATGACAACTTTTACCTGAGTTGTTTCGCCAGCGATGCTGACGCGACGCGGGAAGGCGATCGCCAAGACCCAAATCGTCCTAGGGAAATTTTAGCTCACTGGTATTTTGAGGGCAAAAAATGTTTTCCTGCTGTAGTCGGCGTCCCGGCGTCCTGTTCGCGGTAGCGCTCAATGGTTTGTCATCCTCAATACTTTGCCGCCACGATCGCCTTTCCCCGATCCAAATGGTCAGTCTTCCAGACAACAAAACACCATATATAGCGATCCTAAATGGTTTAGGAACATGAGGCAATCCAAAGAGTTGCCCTCTATCCCCCAACCCCTTTCGACCAAAAAGGGAGAAAGGGGAGTCAGAGGGGGAAGAGAGGGAGGAGGGGGAAGAGGGGGAAGATTACTCCCCACCCGACCCACCCGACCCACCCGACCCACCCGACCCTCTCCCTACCTGGGAGAGGCGATGCACTGAGCCTGTCGAAGTGGGCCTCTGGTGAGGGCTTATTTCTCGATTGATTTAGGATTGCTATATGTAGCGGCAACTGGGTGGAGAGTAAAGCTTCTCTAAAGTGGTGAAGTGCTAGGCCACTGTAACACAGCTAAAATCCGATGCCATCCAGAAAAATTGGCTAAAAAAAATTTCCCCCCTGGTCAACCAATCAAGCCGGAATGGCTCAAAAGCAGATGGGGGGTAAGTTTTCTTTGATGTGGAAGCGATCTCCCCCGCACCATCACTGGCGCTTAATTGGGGTCGATGTCCTGGAAGCGCTAATGATTTATGATGCCATCTTAACCGGTTCGGGAAGGGGAGCTTTTTGCGATGAAGGTTTAGGAATCTCAATCAAACGCTCCAACCTTCTGATTCGAGCCCGAGTGGCCTCATTTGCTAGGGTTTCGCGCTTATTGAGCAGTACGGCGCTCAAATCGGGCATTTCTTGCCAGCAGTGAGGGCAGAACAAGTAAACACCACTGTGGCGAGCGTGACGGAGCAAAGTGGTAGAGCAGCAGGGGCAAGTATTCATGGCGGTTCCAGTTGAATGAGAGTATTTTGAAATATTTTGAGAAGTGGAATTGAAGTGAAAAGTAGGACTAATTATTAAACTCGTGTTAAATTTTTGCTTTTGAGCCAGCGAGCTGGGCACTTAACTGGCGCGACGGGCATCAGCTAAGTAGAGCTTGTCCACACCGAGCAGGAGTGCCAAAATCAGGAGCTGCACTCCCCACGGGGCAACCGCAAACCCCCAGATGAAACAAACGATCGTCGTGAGTGCGGCGAGAACGCTGGTGATATCTTTAGTCGTTCTGATGTAGAGGCAAACGGCGCAGAGGGCGATCGTCAGGAGGGTTAGGTAAGTTGCGGGCATATATCTCACCTGTTGGGTTAAGGACGCTCAGAGCTGATTTATCTCAGCTCTTGACATGAATTTAAACCCAAAATGTGAATAACCCGTGAAGGAACAGTGAGGGATCGAGAAAATAAATACTTTTTTTCACGAAAATCCCAAACCAGCTCTGATCAGAAAAATTACGGAACCAGGCTCGTCGCTTCTAGGTCCTTCTTCCCGGCTTAATCAGATACAGGCGCAGAACAGGAACTGTGGTGAGGGGAACCCAGGACATCATTACATATGAAACATTGTGAGTTGTTAATATGTAATGATGTTGGGTCAAAGACAATGGACCTATTGCAGCCGGTTTTCTACCTTAGCGATTAAACTTTCGGCCAACTCGATCGCCAAAATCATCAGGGTTTGCTCCTGCTGTCCCTGAGAACCTTCATCACTGACTGTGGGGTAGATGTGCGGATTCGCCAGCATTCCTGCTAGCAGCTCTGAGGCGATTTGTTTCACTTCTGTAACTTTTGAATTGTCCATTACTTCTGCCGATTTTAACAAATTTAATTTTTAAATAACAAATTAACTATTGTATCACGAGAGAACCACATTGGCGGAAAAATCATCGATCGGGGCAGTGATAAGGGTCCCCCTAAACCAGACTCCCATCTGTGCAGAAAAAAACCCTACCGTTTTTTGTCCAATTCACCTAGGATGGCTGTAGCTGAAATCACAACTGGCAGGAGATAGAGGCAGACATGACAGGGGAGTGGCTGGCATCAGAAACCGCACAGAACATCGCACAAGCAGAAAACCTGCATCAGCGGGGACAACAGGCCCATACTGAGGGAGACCTGGAACAGGCGATCGCCCACTATCAGCAGGCAATACAACTCATCCCCCACCCGCCACACCCCGCAGAGGCGCTAAACATCCTCTTCGGCGTCCTCAACAATATGGGAGTTGCCCTGCGTCAACTGGGCAGAACCGCCGAAGCCGTAGCATCCTACCAACAAGCCTTATTCTTATGCCCCGATGATGCCGTCGTCTCCAAGGCACACCAAGCACAAACCCACCATAACCTAGGAAATGCCCTACAGGAAAATGGGCAAACAGAGGCGGCAATTTCTCACTACCGCCAAGCTCTCCAGCTCAACCCCCATCAAACCAGCACTTACCAAAACCTTGGTGGGGCTCTGCGGGAATTGGCACAAACCGACGCCGCGATCGACTGCTACCGGCAACTATTAGCCCTAGAACCCCATAACAGCGACGCCTATAATAATCTGGGCAACGCCTTCCGCGAGCAAGGCAAGCAAAATGAGGCAATTTCCGCCTATGAAAAGGCTTTGGCCGAAAATCCCCACAACCTAGAAGCCAAAGTCAACATGGGAAATGTTTACACAGAGACGGGCAACCTCACCACCGCCATATCTTGCTACCAGCAAGCTGTCGGGCAAGACCCCAACTCCGCCGATGCGCAGTACAACCTGGGAGTTGCCTTGCTCTTAAGTGGCAACCTCCCCGCCGGTTTTGCTGGCTACGAGTGGCGATGGGGCATCAAAAGCATCGTGGCTCCTTTGAGGCGATCGTTCCCCCAACCCCGCTGGGATGGTTCCCCTCTAGAAGGCAAAACCATCCTCCTCTACGCCGAGCAAGGTTTCGGCGATACCATTCAATTTTGCCGCTATGTGCCCATAGTGGCGGCAATGGGCGGTAAAGTCATCATCGAATGTCCCTCCCCCTTAGTGCGGCTGCTGCAAAACCTCCCCGGAGTTGACCAAATTATCCCTTTTGGCAATCAACTCCCAGATTTTGACTGTCAAGCCTCCCTAATGAGCCTGCCCCACATTTTGGGTACTACTTTAGAAACCATTCCTCACGATATCCCTTATTTGAAGGTTCGTAGTTGGGCTGAAGCCCAAAAAATGAACGAACATCCCGAAGGGCTGAAGGGGCGATTCGCGAATCGCCCCTACTACGAATCTCAGAAGCCCAGCGATGAACCAGGCCCCCTCAAAATTGGTATTGTCTGGTCGGCAAATCCGAAAAACCCCAGTGGGGAAGCACGATCGTGCCCAGCCAAGAACTTCTTGCCCCTGCTAGAAATACCCGGAGTAGAACTATACAGCCTGCAAAAAGGAGCCGCCGCCGCCGAAATTGCCGCTTATCCTCAAATCCAAGACGCCGTAACCACAGTGAAGGATTTTGCCGATACAGCAGCAGTGATAATGGAGCTGGATTTAGTCATTACAGTAGATACAGCCGTAGCACACCTAGCCGGAGCGATCGGCAAACCAGTTTGGGTCATGCTGCCATTTGCCCCAGACTGGCGGTGGATGCTGCATCGGCAAGATTCGCCGTGGTATCCTACCATGCGGTTATTTCGGCAAAAAACCGGAGGAGATTGGCCAGAAGTTTTTGCCCAAGTCCGCGATGAACTAGCCCAGAAACCGGGTTTCTTGCTTCAACCCCCCGTTGTAGAGGCGATTCGCGAATCGCCTCTACGCGAATCGCTCCTACAGCAAGCAGTTGCCCACCAACGCTCTGGGGAACTAGAAGCCGCCGAGCAGATATATCGCCAAATCCTGCAACAGCAACCAGAACTTATCCCCGCTTGGAATAACTTGGCCATCCTCCTCAAAGATATGGACAGAGTAGCAGAAGCGATAACCTGCTATGACCAAGCTCTGGCTCTGGCTCCCGACGCCACCCATATCCACAACAACAAAGCCAACGCCCTCGTGAAACAAGGGAGATTAGACGCCGCCATCTCCCACTACCAGCAAAGCCTCGCCCTCCTGCCCGACTACGCCGAGGCATATTATGGGATGGCCAACGCCCTCGCGACGAAAGGGGAATTAGATGCGGCTGTGGCGAGCTATAGAAAAGCCATCGAACTTAACCCCAACTATACCGAAGCCTACAACAACCTAGGTAACGCCCTGCAAGCTCAGGGCAAACTAGAAGAAGCACGCCGCAGCTACCAACGCACCCTAGAACTCTACCCTAACCGTACCGGAGCCCGGTGGAATATAGGTTTTACCCTCCTGCTCGCAGGCAACCTGCGCGAAGGTTTCGCCGAATATGAATGGCGGTGGCAAGTCCCAGAATTTGAATCCCCGCGCAACTTCCCCCAACCCTTATGGGATGGCTCTTCCCTAGAAGGTAAAACCATTCTCATCCACACCGAGCAGGGTTTCGGCGACACCATCCAATTTTGCCGCTACATCCCCATCGTTGCCGCAATGGGAGGCCAAATCATCTTAGAATGTCCCACCTCCCTAGTCCGCCTGTTGCAAAACCTCCCCGGTATTCACCAAATTATCCCCACTGGCGATCGCCTGCCAGAATTTGACTGCTATGCACCCCTAGTCAGTTTGCCCCGCATCTTAGGGACCACTTTAGAAACCATTCCTGACCAAATACCTTATTTGAAGGTTGGTAGTTGGGCTTCAGCCCAAGAAACGAACGAGCATCAGGAAGGGCTGAAGTCTAACTACGAACCTTCAGAAGGGCTGAAGCCCTACTACGAACCGGGACACCTAAAAATTGGCATCGTCTGGGCGGGGAAACCGTTTTATCTCCATGACCGCAAACGTTACCGCTCTTGTTCTCTGAGTTATTTTCAGGAGCTGTTTGCCGCTGTAAGTGCTGGAAAATCAGGAGAAATTGAGGTTTACAGCCTGCAAAAAGAGGCAACAGCCCCAGAATGGCAGGAAATACAAGGCGGGTTTACCCAGATGGGGGACATATCTATAGAAGATGCAGCCGCGCAGATTAATGATTTTGCTGATACTGCTGCTGTCATTGACCAGTTAGATTTAATCATTACGATCGATACCGTTGTGGCGCATTTAGCCGGAGCAATGGGTAAGCCAGTGTGGGTGTTGCTGCCATTTGCGCCGGACTGGCGATGGATGCTGCAGCGGGAAGACTCGCCGTGGTATCCCACGATGCGCCTATTTCGCCAGTCTAAACCGGGAGATTGGCAGGGAGTTTTCGCCCAAGTGCAAGAGGCTTTGCAATTATTACTGGCAAATCGAGATAAATCTGCGGAAGAGCTGCACAAACTGGGAGTGATGGCTTATCAACAGGGAGAGATCAAGACGGCGATCGCCTATTATCGCACCGCCTTGATGCTCAACCGAGGATTAGCCAAAACTCACAATAATTTGGCAGTAGCTCTGAAACAGATTGCCCATTTGCCAGAGGCCATCTCACGCTACCGCATCGCCATCAACCAGGCACAAAGCAATGGGGAAAATCTGCCGATCGCCGAAATGTACAAAAACCTCGGCAACGCTCTGCAGTCAGCCAGAAAATTTCCCGAAGCTGTGGCCGCTTACGAGCAAGCCATATCCTTAAAACCGTTTCCCGAAGCGTACAATAATCTGGGCAATGCTTATCAGGAAATGGGGCGGCTGCAAGATGCCATAACTGCCTATGAACAAGCCATATCCTTAAAATCCCGTCGCCCCGGCAGTGCCACAACACTATACCTGGCAGAAGCTCACTATAAATTAGGCGTAGCGCTGCAAGCCACAGGCAATCTAGATGCGGCTATTGTGCAATACAAAAAGGCCACTGGGAGGGGCGAAGCATTCGCGAGCGCCATCTTGCCTCAAGCCCATATTAACCTAGGCAATGCACTGCGAGAACTGCTCAGTATAGACGAGGCAATTTCTGCATACAAAACCGCCATCCAACTGCATCCCCAACATCCAGATGCCCATTGTAATCTTGCCATTACCCTCCTCTTAGCGGGTAAACTCCAGGAAGGTTTCGCCGAATACCAGTGGCGTTGGCAAACTGCCAAGTTTACCCAACGCCAATTTCCCCAACCCCAATGGGATGGCTCCCCACCAGAGGGCAAAACCATCCTCATCCACGCCGAGCAAGGTTTAGGGGACACTATCCAATTTTGCCGTTACCTCCCCATAGTGGCAGCCCAGGGCGGCAAAGTTATCTTAGAATGTCCCTCGCCCCTAGTGCGGTTGTTGCAAACCCTCCCTGGCGTCCATCAAATTATCCCCACCGGCGATAACTTGCCAGAATTTGACTGTCATACACCCCTGATGAGTCTCCCGCACATCCTGGGTACGACGTTAGAAACCATTCCCCACGATATCCCTTATTTATTTCCGCCCTCCTCCCCCGTGGGGGCGAAGGGGAGAGAGGGGGAAGAGGGGGAAGATCCCACACTCCCCACCCTCCCCACCCTCCCCACACTCCCCACCCTCCCCGTCTCCCCATCCCGGAGACTGAAAGTGGGTATCGTCTGGGCGGGAAATCCCCAGCATGAGAAAGACCAGGAGCGATCGACCTCCCTCAAGCACTTTTTATCCCTAGGGAAAATCCCCGGCGTTGCCCTCTACAGCCTGCAGAAAGGAGCCGGAGCTGAGCAACTAACCCCAGAAATGCCCGTAGAGGATTTCGGGAAAAACTTATTTGACTTTGCCGATACCGCCGCCGCTATTGCCCAGTTAGATTTAATCATTACTGTGGATACTGCCGTGGCGCATTTGGCGGGGGCGATCGGTAAACCAGTGTGGCTGTTACTCCCATTTGCCCCCGACTGGCGATGGCTGCTGCATCGGGAGGATTCCCCTTGGTATCCCACCATGCGCCTCTTCCGCCAGCCGCAACCGGGAGATTGGCAGACAGTATTTCAGCGAGTGCAAGATCAATTATATGGTATCATACCACATTTACCAAACCACATTGCCAATCATTCAACAATTACCAGCGTGAATAAACGGAGAATCGGTATCGGCTGGCAGCTAAGCCAGGTAACAGGTTGGGGTATTTACGGCACCAACCTAGCCCTGCAATTGCAGCGCCATCCTCAATTTAGCCCCGTGTTATTAATGCCTCCGGCTATCAGCGATAGTCAGTTAAACCCCCTGCATAAGTTATTGTTGCAGCCAGTAGTTGCCAAACAACTAGAAATTCAAGAACTCATCAAGAAAAATCAGGGAAAGCAAATCCGCTGTGACTTTCCGGTAATTCATGCTTTGGGTAAAAACCTCGCCACTACTGCCGTGCCTCGGGGCAAAACTAATGCCGGAGCAGTTTTTTTGGAAGACACGAATTTAGATGCCGATGCTTTACAAAGGGCAGATAATTATGATATCATAATTGCTGGCTCGGTTTGGAATGAAAAAATCCTCATGTCGCGGGGAATATCCCACGCGGTGACGGTGCAGCAGGGGATAGATTTATCCCTATTTCATCCCGCCAAGAAATCAAATTTATTTGGGGATAGATTTGTGATATTTTCTGGTGGCAAGCTGGAATATCGCAAGGGACAAGATATAGTGATTGCCGCATTTAAAGAATTTCGCCGCCGCCATCCCCAGGCGCTGCTAGTCACAGCTTGGCATAATTTTTGGCCGCAGTACATGCGGGGATTAGATACGAGTAATCTCGTGATGGATCTGCCGCAAGTCACGGGAAATGGGCAGATAAAGATAGGGGATTGGTTGGTGGCGAATGGGCTGCCCCCGGAGTCTTTTATCGATTTGGGAGTAGTGCCGAATCTGATGATACCGCAGATAATTCGGGAAGCCGATGTGGCGGTGTTCGCCAGTCGGTGTGAAGGGGGGACGAATTTGGCGGCAATGGAATGTATGGCCTGCGGAATTCCCACGATTTTATCGGCAAACACGGGACATTTAGATTTAATTGAGGATGATAATTGCTATCCGCTGGTGCAGCAGCAACCGGTAAAACCAACGCCGAATTTTGCAGGGGTGATGGGATGGGGAGAGTCATCGGTGGAGGAATTAATCGAGACTTGGGAAAGAGTGGGAGGCAACCGGGAAGAGGCACAACGGCGGGGTGCGGCGGCAGCGCAGTTTATGGAGGATTGGACTTGGGAAAAACAGGTAGGTCGGTTGTTGGGGGTGTTAAAGGGTATTTTGTAAAAGATAGCGAGACTCTTTGGGATGGGGGCAATCGGTAGGGGGAAAAACCCCCCAAGATGCCTGGGAGGAAAGTAGAGATTGCCGTACCTAGGGGCTCAAAAATGGGTGAGGCTCAGGGACTGCGGTGGCATGAGGCGATCTGGAGCTACGTTACAATATGGAGCAAGCGGGAGAGTGAGGTAAGGACACTTGGTCATTGGTCAAAAGTCATTGGTCATCAGTCCTTAGTCAAAAGTCCTTTGAGATGTGACAAGTGACAATTGACAAGCTGCCTTGGGACAAGCTGCCTTGGGACACACCTCAAGGAGATTGCCTCCGGAGGTATGAAAGTAAAAAGCAGAGGTAAAAACAACGGCATGGGAAAAGTAGTCGGCATTGACTTGGGGACAACTAACTCAGTGGTAGCCGTGATGGAAGGCGGCAAACCGGTGGCGATCGCGAATTCCGAAGGAATGCGGACGACTCCATCCGTAGTAGGATTCAGCAAGGATGGGGAGCTACTGGTAGGACAGCTCGCTCGGAGGCAAGCGGTTCTCAACCCGCAAAATACCTTTTACGGTGTGAAAAGATATATTGGGCGCAAATATGCGGAGTTGACGCCGGAATCTCGCCGGGTGCCCTACACCATCCGCCGCGATGAAGTGGGTAACATCAAAATCAAATGCCCCCGTCTGAAGAAAGATTTTGCGCCGGAGGAAATCTCGGCGATGGTGTTGCGGAAACTCGCCGACGAAGCGAGTCGCTATTTGGGAGAACCAGTGACGGGAGCGGTGATTACGGTCCCGGCTTATTTTAATGATGCTCAACGTCAAGCCACGCGGAACGCGGGGAGAATTGCGGGGTTAGAAGTTAAGCGCATCCTCAATGAACCCACAGCGGCGGCGTTAGCATACGGCTTGGAACGCTCCATCGAAGAGACGATTTTAGTGTTTGACTTGGGGGGTGGCACTTTTGACGTATCCATCCTGGATGTGGGGGATGGGGTGTTTGAGGTGAAGGCGACGGCGGGGGATACTCAGCTTGGCGGTAATGATTTTGACCGCAAAATTGTTGATTGGTTGGCAGAGCAGTTTTTGGAGAGCCACGGGGTGGACTTGCGGCGCGATCGGCAATCCCTACAGCGCCTGATTGAAGCGGCAGAAAAAGCGAAAATTGAACTCAGCGGCGTCACCGTCACCGATATCAACCTGCCATTCATCACCGCCACCGCCGAAGGGCCGCAGCACTTAGAAACCCGCCTCACCCGCGCCCAATTTGAGAGCCTCTGTGGCGATTTGGTGCAACGCCTCCGCCGCCCCGTCAAGCGAGCTTTAAGCGATGCTGGTGTTAGTCCATCCCAAATCGACCAAGTAGTATTAGTGGGCGGTTCCAGCCGCATTCCCCTAGTCCAGCAGCTAGTGCGCAGCCTCATCGACAAAGAACCCAATCAAAACATCAACCCCGATGAAGTGGTTGCCGTGGGAGCTGCAGTGCAAGCCGCCATCTTGGAAGGAAGCGTGCGCGATGTGCTGCTACTGGACGTAACCCCCCTTTCTTTGGGCATAGAAACTGTGGGCGGTGTGATGAAAAAACTCATCCCCCGCAACACTACGATCCCTGTGCGCCGTTCCGATACCTTCTCCACTTCTGAAAACAATCAAACGATGGTGGAAATTCACATCATCCAAGGCGAGCGGGAAATGGCGGCGGATAATAAGTCTCTGGGGCGGTTTAAACTCCAGGGTATTCCTCCGGCACCCCGGGGCGTGCCCCAGATTCTGGTATCTTTGGATGTGGATGCTAACGGCATTTTGCAGGTTTCCGCAGTAGATAAGATGACCGGTAGGGAGCAGAGCATCACGATTCAAAGTGCTTCTACCCTGAGCGAGTCTGAGGTGAGGCGAATGCTCCAAGATGCGGATGAGTTCTCCCAAATCGATCGGCAAAGACGGGAGCAGGTGGAAAAGCGCAACCGGATGGAGGCTTTGGCAAACAATGCCGAACGCCAACTGCGGGAGGCGACTTTAGATTACGGTATCGGTTTCGTCAGCCGCCATCGGACGCGAATTGAAGCCTACATCCGGCAGTTGCGGGAGAGTATGGAGCGCAATGATGAACGGGGGATGGATTTGGCGGGGGCGGACTTACAGGAGGCTCTCTATGAGCTGAACCGGGAGGTTTATCAGCGCTCCCAAGAGACAGAAGAAGAGGAGAGTTTCTTGGGCTCTGTGCGGCGGGTGTTTTCCGGCGAAGACGGAGAACGCAAGCGCGACCCCTTCGCCTCAGAAGGGCGCCCACGGGGCGATTTTTATGGCCGAGCCGAAGGTCGCCAAGGTCTCTCTTCCCCAGAGACATACCGTCCCGCCCCAGAGGGACGCCAACGCAATGGCCTTTGGGAGGAGCCATTACGAGGAGAACAGGGCTACAGTGCCAACAGCCAGATGCGGCGTGATCCTGGGGTTTCTCCCGTTCGGGGCGAGGGGGGTGAGCCGCGCCGTCGCGATGAAGGCCGATCGCGGGGTGGGGGGCAGTCACAGGGGGCAGCCCCTACCGTCTCACCATCAGGCGCGGTCAATGACTATGGTCGCAAGAAGACGCCAACCTACCGCCCCGGAGAAAGCGTTACACGCAACCCCTACCCAGATGAAAACTGGGATGACGATGACGATTGGATTTAAATTTTGTCCTTGGTCGTTTGTCACTGGTCACTTGTCAAAATTCCTTTGTCCTGAAGTCCCCCTCACCCCCTGCCCTCTCCCACCAGGGGAGAAGAGGGGGAGGGGTGGGAAGAGGGGGAGGGGTGGGAAGATGGGGAGGGGTGGGAAGATGGGGAAGATGGGGAAGATGGGGAAAATTACTCCCCACACTCCCCACACTCCCCACCGTCCCCACCGTCCCCACCGTCCCCACACTCCCCACACTCCCCACACTCCCCACACTCCCCACACTCCCCTCTGCCTTTCTGGGAGAGTGAGGGCACAGACCAATAACAAATGAAATTGATTTCACTATTCACTAACCCCCCCAAAAGTTAATGCAAAACTTTCGGAACTACTACCAGATTCTGGGAGTTGCCAGAGATTCCTCAAGTGAGGAAATCAAGAAGGTTTACCGACGGTTGGCGCGCCAGTATCACCCAGATATGAATCCCGGCAACAAGGAAGCTGAGGAGAAATTCAAGGATATTGGCGAGGCTTACGAGGTACTTTCTGACCCAAATAAGCGGGCGCAATACGATAAATTCGCTCGCTTTTGGCAGCAAAAGGGAACCAGCCGGACGGCGAGAGCGGCCAAAAGCTGGGGCAGTCGCCTGGGCATCGGCAATCGCGAAAAAGAATTAGACCCCAGTCAATTTCCCGATTTTGACAGTTTTTTAGAGCATTTGTTGGGGCGGCAAGACCAGGCACCCACAGCCAGCGTGGCGAGAAGCGCTGATTATGACTACAGGGCCAACGGTTCTGCCTCTGCCACCAGGGTCAGAAGCACCGTGGAGGTTGGGGATGACTGGAGTCCCGGCACTACGAAAACGGTGAGGAAAATCGCCTCCCGCGCCACCCCCAGAGATGTGGAAGCGCGCCTCACCCTCCCCCTGGAAAAAGCCTATAAAGGCGGTCACGAGCGCATTCGTCTGGAAGATGGGCGCTCCCTAGAAGTGGATATGCCCCCCGGAATGCTGACGGGTCAGCGTTTGCGCTTGCGCGGTCAAGGTATTGACGGCGGCGATTTGTATTTAAAAATCACGGTGGCTACTCACCCTTTGTTTCAGCTTCAAGGCTCCGATGTACTGATTTTACTCCCGGTGACTCCCAGTGAGGCGATTTTGGGCGGCCCGGTGGAAGTCCCCACCCTAGATGGTTTGGTGAAAATGAATGTGCCTCCGGGGGTGACTCCGGGAAAACGTCTGCGGTTAGCGAATAAGGGCTACCCCACGGGTAAAGGTTCCCGGGGAGACCAGTTGGTAGAAATTCTGGTCACTCTCCCCAAGGAGTTGACCCCCCAAGAGCGATCGCTATACGAACAACTACGTCAGGTGGAATCGTTTAATCCCCGGCGGGATTTGTATTTGTAATGGCTGGTCATTGGTCATTGGTCATTAGTCTTTTGTCCTTGGTCTTTTGGGGCAGAAACCGGGTTTCTTAAGCGAGCTTCTGCTCCGATGCAAAGATTGTCGCAGAAACCCGGTTTCTTTGACAAGGGACAAGTGACTAATGACAAGTGACTAATGATCAAGCACTATGGACAAAGGACAAATGACCAATGACCAAGGACTATGGACAAACAAGAGTGCTGGTGGTGGATGATGTAGCAATCAATCGGGATATCCTCTGTCGGCGTTTGATGAAACAAGGCTACTATGTGGCTACGGCTAATGACGGGTTGGAGGCTCTGGATTTGATTGCCTGCCAGCCTTTTGATTTGGTGCTATTGGATGTGATGATGCCCCAAATGGATGGCTATGAAGTCCTCAAGTTGATGAAGGCTAATCCAAAGGTGCGTCATATTCCAGTGATTATGGTTTCGGCTTTGGATCAACTGGATAGTGTGGTAAGATGTATTGAACTGGGGGCGGAAGATTATTTGCCGAAACCGTTTAATCCGGTGTTGCTGAAGGCTCGGATTGATGCTTGTTTGGAAAAAAAGTTTTTTCGTGACCAGGAGCAGGCTTTTTTACGTCAAATTCAGGAGGAACAGGCGAAAGCGGAGCAGTTGTTGCTGAATATTATGCCGAAAGCGATCGCCGATCGTCTGAAGCGGGGGGAAAGTACGATCGCCGACTATTTCCCCGCTGTCACCGTCATGTTTGCCGATATCGTCGGCTTTTCCCAATGGTCCGCCATGTCATCCCCATCCGCATTAGTGGGACTGCTCAACCAAATTTTCTCCACATTTGACGACTTAACAGACAAGTACGGTTTAGAGAAAATCAAAACCATTGGCGATGCTTATATGGTGGTGGGAGGACTGCCAGAACCCAGAGTCGATCACGCCGATGCTGTGGCTCACATGGCTCTGGATATGCTAGTAAGCATTGGCAACTTTTACTCTCCCATCGGCGACAGCCTGCAAATGCGCATTGGTATCCACTCCGGTCCGGTGGAAGCAGGAGTAATTGGGCTGCGCAAGTTTAGCTATGATTTGTGGGGGGATACGGTAAATGTAGCCAGTCGCATGGAGTCCCAAGGTTTACCCGGTTGTATCCAGGTTTCCGCTGCTACCCGCTCTTTGTTGGAAGATAAATATCTGTTTGAAGAACGGGGCAAAATTGAGATTAAAGGTAAAGGAGAAATGACCACTTATTTTCTCCTCGGCGGAGAGGGGAGGTAGGGAATTTGGTTAAACAAACCGGGTTTCTAGTGTGGGGGGCGAAAGAAACTGGGTTTCTAGCAAAATCTCCGTTTCTTAAACAAAAGTTAACAAAGAAACTCGGTTTCTGCGTTGCGGGTATGGGGTAAAATCGGGATGATATCCTGAAGCTGTTGCACCATCCATGCTAACCAGCGAAACTGAAATCTTAGCTATCCTTTCTCGTTCTCTTGCGCTCTGCGATCGCCACCTCCCCCAACCCGCCCCGGAAGCAGCAAAAATATTCTTAGACTTTTTAGCTTGGCGGTATCAAAAACCCTAGTCTGCGGGGAAAAGCCACAGGCAACAGATTACTGATTTTGAGGTAAGATTAAGATTATGAGCATAGTGATTTCCGAAGACATTGTTAGAGCTAGTGGACTCTCTGAACAAGAGTTAATTATCGAGTTGGTCTTGTTGCTGTTTCAGCAGGAAAAAATTAGCTTGGGTAAGGCAGCAGAGTTACTGAATATCTCTCAGGTTAGATTCCAACAAATTCTCTCGGAGAGGGGCATTAATATTCATTACGATGTGGAGGAATTGCAGGAGGATATACAGCATTTGACGGCTAAGGGATGGCTATGATTGTTGTGAGTGATACTTCTCCGTTAAGTGGGTTGGCGATCGCCGGTTATCTTGGGTTATTAGAACAACTCTACGGACGGGTGTTGATTCCTGCGGGGGTTTGGCATGAATTACAGCGAGGAGGAGAAGATGACCCGCGCATCACAGATCTGTTGGGTCTTGATTGGATTGAGGTTCGCCAACCCACTAATCAACAATTGGTAAACGTTTTACAAACTGAACGTCATTTAGATCGAGGAGAATCAGAGGCGATCGCTTTGGCATTGGAAGTGAATGCAGAATAATTATTGATTGATGAACGGTTATGACGAAGAGAAGCGATGGATTTAGGGCAGAAATGTTGAATGTCGATACAAAACTTTACATAAAAAGTTACACTTATGTCTTTGATGCCTAAATTATTCAAAAAACGTCATCTCCTCAAACCAATGAACATAACTAATTTTTTGACACATACAACATTGTAAATAG
>DVDU01000313.1 GCA_015296065.1 Oscillatoriaceae cyanobacterium M33_DOE_052
AAAGTTTTGCTTACCACTATGAGTGAGACCATTTTTCACGATATTTTCAGAATTGCAGCGTGGACAATTCATAAAATTTAACTTTTCTGGGATGGGACAAGTACCATTATAGCACGTCTGTCCTTACTTTGCAGCACCACCTGCCAGGGGTTAGAATTGGGTAACAAACCTGCAGCCGTGCGCGCCTTTTATTTTACCCTGTTTTTAGACCGGGATTTGGGGCTGGCTTTGGCACTCGATCGGCGCTTGGGGGGCAACCTAGCCCCAGAATTGAATTTAGACCTGAAGCTGGCACGAGCTTTGGCTTTGGCTGTCAGCCTCACCCGCCAGGAAACACCAGACAATCCCAGCCGTAATAAGCATCTCCGGCAACAAATGCTCAACCTCAATTTTGCCCTAGACTTAAATGGGCATTTAGCCGGGAAGCCGCAACTAGAAGATGCGATCGTGCAGCTCAAAGCCGCACTCCCAGACTTGAGCGAAAAACCAACAGTTTGGGAATGGTGGCAACAACAAGGATTAGCCTGGGTGCAAGACTTTGCCGCCATCGTGCAAAAACACCGCCACTTGGTGACGGCGCAATTTTTCACCCCAGAGCAAATCGCCCTCCTCCAGCATTATTACCAAACCAATAAGTTACTGATAGACTGTCTCTCCAGTGACTGTAATTGCTCTGGCGCTTTGAAAGCAGACATCGAAGCCAATTTGTTATTACCTCCCGTCCCCCACAAAAACACAAAAAATACCGAGAGAGAACTAACTCCCTTAGTGTCCTGTTTAGCTCGATGATTTTTTCTGGTTTCATGGGGTTAGGTGTGGATGATTGAACCACCAACACACAAAGAACTAACTGCCTCTGTGTCTGGTTTTTTCTTTGAGCGGGCGGGATTGCTTCTTCACTAAAGGCGAAAAATACCGGACTTGTCCAGAAGATAGACCCAGTAGCCTACCCCCACCCTTGCCGCTTGCTTATAAAATAGTCAAGAAAACCCAGACGGAACCACCAAAAAGCGATCGCCCCGGTGCCCAAGTGCCAGAAACCCGGTTTATGCGCCAATTTTGGCAACAATACGGAGATTTAGTGCAGAAACCCCTCGGACCCCTAGGCGATCGCCCTTTTGCCAAAGTACCAGAAACCTGGTTTATGCGCCAATTTTGGCAACAATACGGAGATTTAGTTAAGAAACCCGGTTTCTCGGACCCCTACGCGATCGCCATGTTCAATCTTATTTAATTAAAATTTCAATTTCCTCATCAGTAAAACCAAATTGTCTAAAAATTCTTAAGACATAAGCAGGGGACATTTCTTTGGCGCCCATATCAATCGGGACAATTCTTTTTTTGTCTTCAAACTCTCGAATGTATAAAGCATGGTCTCCTTTTCCTTCACGATAAAATTCACAACCGGCTTTTTCCAAAATTTTAATCAGTTGTTTAGGTTTAAGGGAAGGTATATTTTTAGGCATACACTTTCCTCAATTCATAAACATCGGTTGTTTCCGCTTCATCTTCAAGGGTCAAAAATTCATGTAGGTCTTGAATTGAGATGGGCGACGAATACACATTAGACTCAGATTGATAGACTGATTCAAAAGAGGCGATCGCTTCTTGAAGTTTGGCGATCGCTTGCTGTTGAGTGTCTCCTTGTCCAACTAAGCCATTCTCTAAACACAAGGAAACCCAATAGTTTTGGCTTTTTCTTAAAACTACAGTGTAAAAATTCATTAGTGTTGAGTGAAATTGTGGGAATTTGACTGATTATAACTTACTATCAGCGCGATCGCCCCTGTGCCAAAGTGCCAGAAACCAGGTTTCTGCGCCAATTTTGGCAACAATACGGAGATTTAGTGCAGAAACCCCTCGGACCCCTAGGCGATCGCCCACTTTCCACAAAAGAGCGATCGCCCACCTCCGGTTCCGAGCGAGTGGCGTTTTTAAGGATGGCTATGCCCTCAGACCTTGAATGGTAATACCTCTCGCTCGATCGCTTCTTTTAAGCTATCCTTTGCCACATCAAGATCGTAGCGAGACTGAAGATTCATCCAAACTTCCTCTGAAGTCCCGAAAAAACGAGCCAACCGCAGGGCAATATTTGCCTCGATTCTTTTTTCTCCGTTGATAATTGCTGTAATTTCATCGCCACTTACTTTAAGAGCGGTAGCTAGTTCCTTGGCGCTCATATTTGTTGGCTTTAAAAAATCCTCAAATAATATCTCTCCAGGATGAACTGGCAATAATTTTTTTTCGCTCATACTTATCCCCCTTTTTTTAATGGTAATCAACTATTTCAACCCCATAAGCGTTCCCTTCTTGCCAGTCAAAGCAAATCCGCCATTGGTCGTTAATTCTAATGCTGTATTGTCCTTCCCAATCGCCTTTTAGTGCTTCCAAGCGATTGCCCGGTGGAACCTGCAAATCTCTTAGTTCTGTTGCCGAGTCTAGGTAAATCAACTTCCGCAGTGCTGTTTTTTGAATTTCCGATGGTAGATTGAGAGAAACCTCTCGTCTGAAGATTTTTTCTGTCTCTTTGCACCTAAAAGCTTTAATCATTGGCAAATGGCGCAGCGAACGCGGAAGGTTTTGCTTGATCTTATCTGAATTTTAACTGACTTTTTTGCATTCGCCCCAATTCTTAGCGCCCGCAACCGATCGCCCCTTTGCCAAAGTGCCAGAAACCGGGTTTATGCGCCAATTTTGGCAACAATACGGAGATTTAGTGCAGAAACCCGCTTTCTCGGACCCCTAGGCGATCGCCCCTGTGTCCCAGCAAAAGAAACCGGTTTTCTGCGACAATTTTGGCAACAATACGGAGATTTAGTGCAGAAACCCGCTTTCTCGGACCCCTAGGCGATCCTCCTGGAGTTGTCCAGAAAGGCCGATCGCTCCGGGATCCCGCCCCCACCCTTGCCGCTTGCTTATAAAATAGTCAAGAAAACCCAGACGGAACCAGACCCATGACCCCACCCACGGATTTGGATAATACCCAGAAGCAAGAGCTAGCCTTGACCACGGACCCCACGCCGGATAGAGCGATCGCCACCACCCTCGATGACGACCTCGACGAACTCCCCGACGATATGGAAATGCCGCTGTTTGACCATTTAGAAGAACTGCGGCTGCGGATATTTTATTCCCTACTGGCGGCGGCGGTGGGAGTTGTGGGCTGCTTTGCGGCGGTTAAACCGATCGTCCGACTGTTGGAGGTCCCCGCACAGGGCGCCAAGTTTCTCCAACTGGCCCCAGGGGAATATTTCTTTGTTTCCCTGAAGGTTGCGGGTTACAGCGGCTTATTGGTGGCGAGTCCGTTTGTCCTTTATCAAGTGATTCGCTTCGTATTACCAGGACTGACGCGGCGAGAGCGGGGACTGCTCGGACCTATAGTCCTTGGCTCTACCTTTTTGTTTGTTGGCGGTTTGGCTTTTGCTTATGTGGCTTTGATTCCAGCGGCCCTGAACTTCTTTATTAATTACGGTTCGGGGGTGGTGGAGCAGATGTGGTCGATCGACCGTTATTTTGAATTCGTACTGCTGCTGATGTTTTGCACCGGGGTGGCGTTTCAAATTCCCATCATCCAGGCCCTACTGGGGTTACTGGGGATAGTTTCCTCCGGGCAAATGGTTTCTGGTTGGCGTTACGTGGTACTGGGAGCGGCGATTTTAGGGGGGATTTTGACCCCTTCCACGGACCCCCTGACCCAAAGTCTCCTCGCTGGTGCAGTTTTGGGGTTATATTTTGGCGGTATCGGGTTGGTGAAATTGTTGGGAAAATAGGGAATCATCTATCGTCCCTTGTCCTTTATCCTTTGACAACAAAGGACAAAGGACAAGGGACAAGGGACAATTAAACTATGAATATGGAGCATCTAGCCGGTAATATCGCGGCAATTTTATTAGAATTAAGTTTACTAATTTGCCTGTTTTGGTTGCTCAATTCCTTGGCGATAAAGCTGTTCGATCGGTTGGAGCGGTTGGCAGCATTGTCGGGCAAAGGAAATTTGCAAAAAATCCGTTACAATGTCCGGGGGATTTTGATTGTTTCTGGTGTGGTGGCTTGTTTTGCACTTTTGGGGGTTAATGGCTGGCTGGTATATCAAGGTAACAATATTTTCGAGTATAAGTTGCAGTTACTGGCGAAAGTTGCTCCCGATGTATGGCTGAAGCTGGCTTCTAGATTGGGCAAAACTGCGGCGTTGCTGACACTGGTGGGGGTGTCTTTGCCTTATGTGCGATCGGGTGTGGAGTGGCTGCGCGATCGTACCGCCAAATCAGATTTCATCACTGCCACTCCCGAAACCATCCACAGCTTTTTTCACTCTTTAAGCAAAAGCCTAACCAATACGATTTGGTTATTAGCGATTCTCGGTGGCGCCAACTTGCTGCAACTGCCCCCTGTGGTAGCCAATTTTTTCTGGATTTTGATTAAAATTTATATTATTGCCTCTGTGGGGTGGCAGTGTTTGCAGGCTAGCGGGGCGACGATAGACAGCATCAATATTTGGATTGAACAACAAGAAAATCCAAATATTTTGCGATTTTATCCGCGCATTCAGCCAATTATTCCCCTGGTCAAACGGAGTATAACGTACATTATTTATGTCTTAATTTGGATGGGTATTGCCTATCAAATTCAAGCAGAAAAATTGGCTGAGCTGGGCTTTTTGGTTGTCAAAATAATTGGAATTATTATTGCCGCTAACTTTTTAGTAGAAATTTCTTATATTGTCGTAGAAGAATTGCTGCTGGCAGAAAAAGAAATTTCAAAAAGGAAGCGGCAAAGACGACTTACGATTATTCCTCTGCTGCAAAGTATCATCAAATACTTTATTTATTTTTCATCAGGTATTGCGATTCTCAGAGTTATAGGAATCGACCCAACGCCGATTGTCGCTGGAGCCGGTATCGTGGGGATTGCCGTGGGGTTGGGAGCGCAGAATTTGATTAACGATATCGTTTGCGGCTTTTTTATTTTGTTTGAAAATTACTATTTGGTGGGTGATTTTATTGAAACTGAAGGAATCATCGGCACTGTGGAGGCGATCGAACTCAGAAGTACCCGCATCCGCCATCCCAACGGACAACAACAAATTATCCGCAATGGTGATATCAAAAATATCATCAACTATTCCAAGCAGTATATCTACGCCGTGGTAGAAGTAGGGGTAGCCTACGAATCAGACCTCGATCGCGTGTATGAAATCATCGAGGAAGTAGGAATCGAATTACACGCCAACTATCCCGAATCAGTGAGTGAACCGACCATCGTAGAAGGCTTAGAATCCTTTGGGGTTGCCCAATTATTCATTCGCACCCTCACCAAAGTCAAACCGGGCACCCACTTGCATATCCAGCGAGTATTGAGAAAGATGATTAAAAGCCGCTTCGATATCGAGGGGATAGAAATACCCCACAAAGGTAAACCCAAGTTTATCCCCGAGGCTGGGAGTCCGGTTGATGCAGATGGGGGTAACGTTCCTTCTTCCTAGCTTCCCACGGTGTTAAAACTTTTCCAACATCCACTCAGAAGCTCGATCGCCCAAGTCCAGAGGAATGCTTACCGCTTTTCCCAGGCGGGGTTTTTCCCGCGTTTGGGCGATATACGCCTGTACCTGGGGGACCGCACCCCAAGCATCTAGATAGCTGGCTACTGTATCCAGGTGTTCCATATATTCCGCCTCACTCAGGGGAAATGATGCTTGTTCCTGGTATTTCCACATAATCTGCAAAAACAGTTTGCCCCCAGTGCGGCGAAACTGGATATCGTAGGATACTCCCCACTTCTGGAGCAAGAGCTGGCGGATTTCCTGTGCGTTCATAACACTATTGTGCGCAAAAGTCAAGAGTTTTACAAAAATTAAGAAGATTCTCAGCTTCTTTGCGGAAAAGATAACTGGGTGTCAAAAAATGTGATAATTTCCTGTGAAAGGCTCTAAACGAGCATTTCACCTACCTTGCCAGGAGCTTAATGGTTAAAAAACGGCAAGGAGATAGTAAAGTCGATTATTGGCTAAAACATACAACTTAACACACACATAGTGCGCTAGCTCATGGCTCAAGCTTCCGGATCTCCTGACGTACCCAGCATGGGGCGTCGCCAGTTTATGAACCTTCTCACTTTCGGTTCCGCCACGGGCGTGGCTCTCGGAGCCCTCTACCCCGTGGTCAAGTATTTTATTCCGCCCTCTAGCGGGGGCGCCGGGGGCGGACTGACTGCCAAAGACGCTTTGGGTAACGACATCAAAGCGAGCGAGTTTTTGGCCAGCCATAACCCGGGCGATCGCACCTTGGCTCAAGGATTCAAAGGGGACCCCACCTATGTGATTGTCACCGAAGATAAAGCGATCGCCGACTTCGGTTTAAACGCCGTTTGCACCCACTTGGGTTGCGTCGTCCCTTGGAACGCCGGGGAAAACAAATTCATCTGTCCCTGCCACGGTTCTCAATACAACGCCGAGGGTAAAGTTGTGCGCGGACCAGCCCCCCTGTCTCTGGCCCTGGTTCACGTCAACGTCGCCGACGACAAAGTTAACCTCACCCAGTGGAAGGAAACCGACTTCCGCACCGGGGAAGAACCCTGGTGGAGCTAGGGAAGATGGGGAGACGGGGAGACGGGGAGACGGGGAGACGGGGAGACGGGGTGACGGGGAAGAGGGGGAGGGGTGGGAAGAGAGGGAAGAGGGGGAAGAGGGGGAAGAGGGGGAAGATTACTCCCCACACTCCCCACACTCCCCACACTCCCCACACTCCCC
>DVDU01000111.1 GCA_015296065.1 Oscillatoriaceae cyanobacterium M33_DOE_052
ATACTACCCCCATTCTCTATGTACTCTATGACTCGTTTTCTCAAGTCCAGACTATAAGCCATTCTGACCCCTCCCTCATAATTCTTCTCAATTTTAGCACATCTGGCTTCCCTCTCACTCTTATTTGAAATGACTATAACTTGAATGGAAACCGGCGACGCCAAGCATCGGGTGATTGGAATTTCGCCAGCAATTGATTCTTGTTACCATAATCAATTCAATTGCTGGATTTGAATAAAGTTACAGCAATCAAATTTCAGGAGCCCCAAAATCCCCCATTCGTTGCCAGGAGGGGTCCTGCGGCGGTGGGAGGGACCCGGAAACTAATATTGGCGCACGAGTCCATACCACTCTAAAATTACCCTCTCACCTAGTAAGGAAAGAGGGTAATTTTCTTTATCCCAAAAAGGGAGAAAGGGGTTGGGGGATAGAGGTAGAGGGCTCATCTAAATTCATTTGAATAAATCTAAAAACATACATATAAAAATACAGAACCAGGGAATTGCCGTCTCTTTTGTCCGTGGTATGATGATGTGAGGACACCGAATTGCTGTGTCCCTTGCCGCCTGATAGATGATAGGCGATAATTGTCTCCCCCCCCTCCTATGCTGACCATCCCCGGATATGAGATTATCGAGCAAATTCATGCCAGCGAGAATTCTCTGGTTTATCGCAGTCTGCGGTTGGCGGATGAAATACCCGTTATCATCAAGCTGCTGAACCAGGACTATCCCACGCCGGAGGCTCTCACCCGCTATAAGCAGGAATATGAAATTACCCGCTCCCTCCACATCGATCGGGTCATCAAAACCTACGGCTTAGAAAAATATCGCAACACTCTAGTCATACTCTTAGAGGACTTTGGCGGTCAATCCCTGAAAACCTCCCTATCCCCCACCAACGCCAAATCATACCAAGACTTTTGCCGCCAATTTCTCCATATCGCCATCCACATTGCCGACACATTAAGTCAAATTCACGCTGCCAACATCATCCACAAAGACATCAACCCCAGCAATATCCTCTGGAACCCCACCACTGGCATCGTCAAAATCATTGATTTTGGCATTTCCACCGTCTTAACCAGAGAAAATCCCACCCTGAAAAACCCCGAAATCCTCGAAGGCACCCTCCCCTACATTTCCCCAGAACAAACTGGCCGGATGAACCGAGCATTAGACTACCGCAGCGATTTTTATTCCCTAGGTGCCACTTTCTATGAACTCCTCTCAGGACAACTCCCCTTTGAGGCAGAAGATGCCTTAGAATTCGTCTATGCCCATATAGCTAAACAGCCCGTCCCTCTCCAGGAAATCAACCCCCATATCCCCAAACCCCTAGGGGATATTGTGATGAAATTGCTGGCCAAAACTGCGGAAGAACGCTACCAAAGCGGTTTGGGACTAAAAGCGGATTTACAAGAATGCCGCCGCCAGCTAGAAGCCAATGGCATCATATCAGAATTCCCCCTGGGCAGTCAAGATATTTCCGATAAATTTCAGATTAACCAAAAACTGTACGGACGGGAGGCAGAAATTGCCAGCTTGCTAGAGGCATTTTCCCTAGTTGCTCCGCCAGAAAACCCAGGCAATTCCGCCAACCCAGTGCAACCAGTGATGATGCTAGTTGCTGGGTATTCTGGGGTGGGTAAATCTGCCCTAGTGGCGGAAGTGCATAAACCTATGACCCAATCGCGGGGCTACTTTATCGCCGGAAAATTTGACCAATATCAGCGCAATATCCCTTACTACGGTTTTATTAAAGCCTTTAGCGAATTAATCAAACAATTGCTGGGAGAAAAACCCACCAGTCTGGCGGAATGGCGCGAACGACTAGAAACAGCTTTGGGGGAAAATGGTGGCGTCATTACTCAGCTTATCCCTGATTTAGAACTAATCATCGGTGCCCAGCCTGCTGTCCCAGAACTCAGCCCCCAAGAAACCCAAAATCGCCTGAATCAACAGTGGCTCAACTTCATTGGTGCTTGTGCTAGTCCCAGCCATCCTTTAGTTATCTTCATCGATGATTTGCAGTGGGCAGATAGTGCCAGTTTGTCTCTGATGCAAAAGGTGATACTCGACCTAGAAGCGCCGATTTTGGTGATTGGTGCCTATCGGGATAATGAAGTGGGGGCGGCCCATCCGCTGATGACTACGGTGGGGGACATTAAAGACAAAAACCGGATAGTCCGGGAAATCACTTTACCACCTTTAGGGGATGATTCGGTACTCCATTTGATTGCTGATACTCTGAACTGCTCTGGGGAAACTGCCCAACCGCTGGCGGAATTAGTGGGGGCAAAAACTGGGGGCAATCCTTTTTTTATGACGGAGTTTTTAAAATATCTCTACACCGAGAAATTGCTAGATTTTGACTATGGGCAAAGAGGGTGGCGGTGGGACTTAGAAGAAATTCGCCTTGCCAAGATTGCTGATAATGCGGTGGAGTTGATGGCGGCGAAGATGCAAAAGTTGCCAGAAGAGGCGCGGGAGGTGTTGCAGCTAGCGGCTTGTATTGGCAATCAGTTTGACTTGAAGGATTTGGCGGTTATTGCGCAAAAGTCACTGCAAGCAACGGCTTTATGTTTGCGCGAAGGGGCGATCGTTGGTTTAGTCCTCCCGCTGAGTGACAGTTACAAATTTATCGAGTTGGGTGTTGATGTGGAGGGGGGGGATGGGCTAAAGCCCAACTACGAACCTGGAAGAGGGCTAAAGCCCAACTACGGACTGGTGGAGTATAAATTTGCGCACGATCGCATCCAGCAAGCCGCATATGCAGCCATTCCCGAAGCCGAAAAACAGCAAGTCCATTGGCAGTTAGGGCGGTTGTTACTGCAAAACCTGTCCCCAGAGGAGCGAGAGCGGAAAATATTCGATTTAGTCAACCAACTAAACCGAGGCGAGCAATTAATCCAGATGCCCTCCGAGCGCAACCAGCTCGCCGAATTAAATTTGATTGCAGGCAAAAAAGCCAAAGGCTCAGGAGCTTATCCTACAGCCTTATCATACCTGCAATTTGGGATTTCATTATTAGAGGCAAATCCTTGGCAGCAGCAATATGAGTTAACAGCCAATCTGCATCTAGAAGCCGCAGAAGCCGCCTACCTGTGCGGGATGTTTGTGCAGATGGAAGAGTTGGTAAAAGTGGTACTAACTCAGAGTCAAGAGCTGCTAGACCAGGTAAGAGCATATGAGATTAGACTACAAGCACTCAAAGCCCAAAATCAACCACGAGAGGCAATATCTACAGCCCTACAAACCCTGAAACTTCTGGGAGTAAAATTACCCAAAAAACCCACAAAACTGCAAATCCTGCTCAGTTTAGCCAAAACCAAACTCGCCTTAGCCAAAACATCCATCCCCAAATTAATCCACCTTCCCATCAACCAAAACCCCTACCAGCTAGCAGTTTTGCGCCTAGTTTCTAGCGTCGCCGCCGCCGTGTATATCGCCGCTCCCGAATGGTTGCCAGTGCTGATGTCCACCAGCATGCTCCAAATCATCAAATACGGCAATTCTCCCCTATCACCCTACACCTGCGCCACTTACAGCGTCATCCTCTGTGGCGTTGTCAATGACATTAACAGTGGCTATCAATTAGGCCAGGTAGCATTAAATCTCGTCTCCCGTTTCAATCCTAAAGACGCCAAAACCCTCTACTTAGTCAACGCCTTTGCCATTCACTGGAAAGAGCCCCTGCGCCACACCTTAAAACCCCTGCAACAAGCCTATCACATCGGCGTTGAAAATGGCGATTTACAGTATGGCCCCTACTCTGCATATGTTTACAGTATTCATGCCTACTTTGCCGGTGGAGAACTCCCCCAACTCGCCGCAGAAATGGCCGCCTATCGCCAAGAACTGGTGAAACTGAAACAGCAAACCGCCATTCAAAAAAATAACCTATTCTACCAGGTAGTTTTAAACCTAACCGGCGACAGTAGCAGTCCTTGGGTTTTGGCGGGAGACATTTATGATGAAAACCAGATGGTGCCACTGCACCAACAAGCCAAAGATATCAACGCCTTGATGTACTTATATTTAAACAAGTGCATCATTGCCTATCTATTTGAGCAAATAGACTTAGCCGAAGAATATGCCGCCTTGACCGCCAAATATCTCAAAGGTGTCACCGCCATGATTTTGGTGCCCATCTTTCATTTTTATGATTCTCTCGTAGCCCTGGCGATGTATAATAAAGTTGGGCGCCCAGGGCAAAAGCTGATTTGGCAGCGAGTGCAAAAGAACCAAAAGAAAATGAAAAAATGGGCAAAGCATGCTCCCGCCAATCACCTGCATAAATACCTGCTCGTGGCAGCGGAACAACACCGAATTAAGGGTAAATACTTAGAGGCAGAATCATATTATAACCGCGCTATTGCCCTAGCCAAACAGCATGAATATATCCAAGAAGAAGCCTTGGCGAATGAACTAACGGCTAAGTTCTATTTAGAACGCAACCTCATGGCCGTGGCATCAGTTTATTTCTACCAAGCGCGTTATAGTTATCAGCTTTGGGGGGCAGAGGCGAAAGTCAACCAATTAGATGCCGCATCAGATTTGATGATATCATTTGTGCCCACCCCAGCGGGAAAAAGTAAAGATGTCACTACCAGAGTTGGTCATACCACCAGCACTGGATCCGGGGTGGCGTTAGATGTGGCAACGGTGGTCAAGGCATCCCAGGCTCTCTCGGGAGAAATTAACTTGGATGAATTATTGTCTAAGTTTATGAAACTTATCATGGAAAATGCCGGAGCCCAAACCGGATTTATGATTTTATTGTCAGGAGAAGAGCTAATATTAGAAGTGTATGGCCAAATCACGGGAGATGAAGTGGCAACCCGGCGTGATTTGCCCCTAGATGGGGGGAGATTGCTGGAGTTTGGGCCAATTAATTATGTGGCGAGGACGCAAGAAGATTTGGTTTTAGGGAATGCCACCCAGGAGGGGATGTTTACCCAAGAGCCCTATGTCCTATCCCGGCAGATTTTGTCTCTCCTCTGTGCCCCGATCGTCCACCAAGGCCAACTCCTTGGCATTCTCTATTTAGAAAATAATCTCACAGTAGAGGCTTTTACCCCCGAACGGCTAGCATTGCTCAAAGTCATCTCCGCCCAAGCGGCAATTTCCATTGAAAATGCCCTGCTGTATCGCACTTTAGAGCAAAAAGTCATAGAACGTACCGCCCAGCTCGCCGCCGCCAACCAGGAAATCCGCAATCTTAATCAAATGCTCCAAGCCGATAACATTAGAATGTCAGCCGAATTAGATGTAACGCGGCGACTGCAGCAAATGATGAGTCCCAAACCCCAGGAAATGAGCCAGATAGAGGAGTTGGATATTGCCGGATTTATGGAACCAGCCTCGGAGGTGGGGGGTGACTACTATGATGTTCTCCAGTTGGATGGAAAAGTGAAAATCGGCATCGGTGATGTGACCGGGCATGGGTTAGAATCTGGGATGCTGATGATTATGGCGCAAATGGCGGTACGCACCCTTTTAGAAAGCGGCGAGACTGATCCCGTCAGGTTTCTGGACTTCCTGAACCGGGCGATTTACAAAAATGTGGCGCGGATGGAATCGGATAAAAATATGACTCTGGCTTTGCTAGACTACTCCGAGGGGACATTGACTGTGAGCGGACAGCATGAGTCAGTAGTAGTGGTAAGGGGGGGCGCGATCGGCGAGCCACCAATCACCCCCAACCAGGCGGAGCCTATAGTAGAAATCATCGATACCATAGATTTAGGCTTTCCCCTCGGTCTTGATGCCGAAATTGCGCCGTTTATCGCCACCACCTCCGTGCAGTTAAATCCGGGAGATGTGGTATTGTTATATACAGATGGCATTACGGAGGCAGAAAATATATTAGGAGAACAATATGGCCTGGAACGTCTGATTGCAGCGGCTAAGCCCCACTGCCACCTAACTAGCGAGGAAATCAGACAAAATATAATCTTTGACCTGCGCCAGCACATTGGCACGAACAAAGTATATGATGACATTACCTTGGTCGTACTTAAACAGCGCTAAAAATCTGCCCCTGGACAGTCAAGAACATCAAGGAGAATTGACAATCATGGAAACTCGCGTTTTTGGGGAGTTTATCGAAGCGCTGCCAGAGCAGCGGGAATATTTAGTGATGGGATTTTCTCCCAGTTCCTTTCCCCTGAAGCAGCGGTGGAGAAATAATGGTTTATCTGCAGATTTTTTGGCGGATTATATGACTACTTTTTTTCCGGGTGATGAAGATGACCCTAGTGCAGGGAAAAAACAAGCAGAAATCAGAAGTGCCGTTAGCTATATCGCTAATGAGTTATTAGAAAATACCATGAAATTTAATGATGAAAGAACTCCAAATATTATCAGTATTCAGCTCTACTTAAATAGTGATAAAATTGTCTTTGTGGCGACCAATAGCGTTAGACAGGAAGCAGTACCAGGGTTTCAGGAGTTCATTCAAGAGCTACTGACGGAAGACCCCGGGGATTTGTATATCCGCCAACTGGAAAAAAATGCCGCTGACGAAGGCGGTACTTCCTCCAGGTTGGGCTACTTGACCATGATTAACGATTATCACGCCAAGCTGGGCTGGAAGTTTGAGACTTTAAGCAGTGACACCGATGGGATTTCGGGAGACAAACCTCTAGCCTGCGCTGTCACCACAATGGTACAACTGATAGTATAGTTTAATGTCATATTGTCTTTTGTCACTTGTCACTTGTCCCTTCTGGGAGAAACCGGTTTTCTTAACCAAAGTCCGCAGAAACCAGGTTTCTGGGGGACAAAGGACAAATGCCCAATGACCAAGGACCTGAAGTTACTGCCAAGCGAAGACGATCTGAAAGACTACTCAAGGCTGAGAGCAATGGAAATTAAGACTCAAGATTACACGATCCAATACGATGAGGCTGCTACCACTGTCAACTGTAAGGGATCCTTCCGCCTCAGTGGTATGGAAGAGTACGGCCCGATCGTGGATTTACTCGATAGCGTCGCGGATGCAGAACCACCAATGATTACTCTCAACCTGCGGGATTTGGAATTTCTCAACAGTTCTGGTATCAGTATGCTCTCTAAGTTCGTGATTAAAGTTAGGCAGAAAAAGAATATTCAAATGGTCGTCCAAGGCTCTAAAGACATACCCTGGCAAGGCAAATCCCTCAAAAATTTGCAGCGGCTCATGCCATCTCTAGAATTGCAATTAGAATAGTGATTTGTCATCAGGTTAGTAGTAGGGCTTTCGCCCTCTTCTCAGGTTAGTAGTAGGGCTTTAGGTGGTAGGGTGGGCAGTGCGAACCGCCAAATTATTCATGGTCAAAGAAAATTATCTCAGGCACTGCCCACCCTACTACGAACTTTTTGGGCTAAAGCCCTACTAAAAACCCGGAATTAAGGGAAAACGAAAGGACGACAACCGGCTAAAATTGGGTGGAGATTGACCACATTGCCAATAATGACGATCGCCGGGGCTTCAAAACCCGTACTTTCCACCTCTTCCACAATCTTACCCAAAGTACCGATCAGTTCTTCCTGGTCGGGACGAGTGCCCCACCGAACCAAAGCCACAGGAGTTTCCTCGCTCAAACCAGCGGCGGTTAGCTCGGCGACGATGTGGGGGAGGTTGTGGATCCCCATATAAATGACGATCGTCTCTGAACCTCTGGCGATAGCCTGCCAATTCACATCCGGTCTGTATTTCCCGGCGGCTTCGTGACCAGTAACAAAAGTCACAGAAGAGCTGTAATTGCGGTGAGTCAGGGGAATCCCCGCATAAGCAGGAGCAGCGATCCCCGCCGTGACCCCGGGGACTACTTCCACCGGAATCCCCGCCGCCACTAATTCTTCCATTTCTTCACCGCCGCGACCAAAGATAAACGGGTCGCCACCTTTGAGCCGAACAACGATCGCGTGTTGCCGCGCTTTTTCTATCAGTAACTCGGTTGTTTCTGATTGTACCAAAGAATGTCGCCCCCGCCGCTTTCCCGCATCAATTTTTTCCGCATTAGGATTAATGTTTGCCAGGATTTGGGGACTGACCAAAGCATCATAAACCACCACATCGGCACATTCTAAAAGAGTTTTCCCTTTGATGGTGAATAAGCCCGGGTCTCCCGGTCCGGCACCAACCAAATAAACTTTACCTAGTGGCTGATGGTCAATAGAGCTGGTTTGGGCGACGATCGCGTTCATGGGATGTTGTGAGTAGTGACGATGATGGAGTAGATTTGAGTTTAATTCAGCAATTCAGAGCGGGGGTAGCAACCTTCTAGAATTATCCTCACTATCATCCTTTGTCTGAGGAGGGTTGGTATATTTAAGCACAACTTAGCCGGAGTGATGATACAACTGCATTAATTATATGTTAATTTTGCATGAAAAGTGGTAATTTCTTGTCGGTTGGGTTTCGTTCCTCAACCCAACCTACGGGACTGAGTGGTTGAATTCCCCACCCAAGTAGAAAAGACACAAAGATATAGTGATTCCAAATAACAATGCGACAGATCTTGTCCCGGATTTAGGGGTAAGGGTGCCGATGTAGGGGCGATTCGCGAATCGCCCCTACATAATTGGCTCAACTTTATTTGAAATGACTATAACTCAAGAGCGAACTTCGAGGGTGCGCAGACGGTTGATGGCGGCGGCGAGTTCAAACCGACGGCAGGCGGCGAGGTCGCCTTGGGGGAAAGGGGTTAAAATATCTAAACCTTTGCTATGGATGTCAGCCATAACCAAATCGAGGATTTCCCCCAGGGGACGCTGACTATTCATATAATGCTGTTTGGCGTAAACCATTGCTGCCGCGATCGCCCGCAACTGGTCACTGCTGACAATTTGCTCCACCGCCGCCAAGTCGATTTCTTCCGTACCAAAAGCCACTTCATCCACATCCCGCACCTTCAAGCGCACATCTCGCTTCCCCCGACTGGGGTCGAGACTCTGGGGTAAAGGCACCCGCTGAGTAATTTTACCAAAACTGGCGCCCCCTTCTTTCGTGCGTCCCGTGGGAAACTGGGCGGCAATTTCAGCCGCTTTTGCCGTCACATTATGGGGCAAAAAATTATCCATTGCGATCACCGTATCCGCCACATCAAAATAATCGCCGCTCCCTCCCATCACCAAAATCGTGGAAACCCCAAAATCCGTATAAAGTTGGCGCACCTTATCGATAAACGGGGTAATTGGTTCTTGATCCTTGGCAATCAGAGCCTGCATCCGCCGATCGCGAATCATAAAATTAGTGGCTGACGTATCCTCATCCACCAGCAACACCTTTGCCCCCGCTTCCAGAGCCTCAACAATATTCGCCGCTTGGGATGTACTGCCACTGGCATTAGTCGTGGTAAACTTTCGCGTGGAGAAACCAGCTTCTGCTTTCGTCCGGGGCAGCAAATTAATAAACGGGGAAATATCCACCCCCGCCACCGATCGCCCATCCTCCGCCCGAATCTTCACCGCCGCCACATCTGCACAGACCAACTCCCGCCCATCGCCAGGGATATGGTTATAAACCCCCATTTCTATCGCCCGGAGCAAAGTTGATTTGCCGTGATAGCCACCCCCCACAATCAAAGTCACCCCAGCCGGGATGCCCATTCCCGATATCCGCCCCCCATTGGGACAGTGAAACTGCACCCGTAAAGACGGCGGCGACTCAAAAGGCAAAGCATCGGCAGCTGGTCGATCGTCCGCACCGCTGTAACGTGCCAACATCGCCCCATCAGGCACAAATGCCACCAAACCCTTCTCCCCTAGCTCGGAGCGCAGCCAGTCCGCATCTTCCACAGTTTCCACCTGGGTGCTGATAGCTTGAGAGTCGAGGTTTTTGTACAACAGCGACTCCTCCACAATTTGGGGGATATCTTGGCAGAGCATCTCCGCCGCTTGACGCCCCAAAATCGTGCGCCCCGAGGCGGGCAGTCCCAGAGTAAAGCGCAGTTCCACAAACTCGGAATTGATGAAAGCAGAAGTGCGCTCTAGCACTTGTTGTCCCAGCTTCGCTACCGAGATTTGACCACTCCTACCCGTACCCCGCCGGGAAGAAATCCGGAACGCCGCCCGAGCAAACTGGCGGGTGAGGTAATCCCGCAAAGCCACAGCGCGACTGGGAGAGTCGTACAACTCCGGGGGAAAACCCGCCACTTTGGCATCCACGATCGCGCGCATTTTGCTAGGAGCCGCGAACGGGTCCCCCTGCACATAATCCACCTTCAGGACAAAGAAAGGAAATTGATAACTACCGAGGATGTCCTTATAGGCTTTGTAGCCGCGACCATCCATTTGTAGCAGCATCCGATACAGGCTTTGATCATTGTCCATAGCGGGGTTTGTAGTTGGGCTTTAGCCCACAGTAGGGGGGCAGGGGGGCAGGGGGGCAGGGGGCAGGGGGAGTGTGGGGAGTGTGGGAAGTGTGGG
>DVDU01000063.1 GCA_015296065.1 Oscillatoriaceae cyanobacterium M33_DOE_052
AAATGGCTTTTCCCTCAGCGTCAGATAGTCGCCGCCTTTGCTGAACAAATCAGGATATCCCTTGAAGAAGGCTTGGAAACCTTTGGCGAAATCTTGATTTTGTACGGGGTGTTATTGTATGCTGCCAAAAAGCTGGAATCTCATCATAATGTCTAATTTAAGGTTTAATTGAATTATCGGGTTTCTCATCTCCATGCGGTAGAGCCCTCACCCCCTAACCCTCTCCCTGCTTGGGAGAGGGGAGTCTCTCAAGTGAGATGCACCCATTTCTTCACTGTGCCCTTAGCGTACATTGACAATCAGAATGACTCGTGCTAGGATAATGGTGGATATCCATAGGTAAGGCCATGAGCCAAATCGTAACGGCTATATTTGACGGTAACGTGTTCCGTCCAGACACGCCGCTTAACTTAGAACCAGATAAGCGATATGTGATTAAAATTGAGGCGGAAGCCAGAGGAGAAGGCATTCCGTTTGAGATAGATGGTGAAGTCGTGCAGCTCAACCCAAATTCAGCGGAAGGTAAGGCAGTGCAGCGGCTAGAAAATATCGATTTTGAGGACGATCGTCAGTGGATAACAGAGGGAGAAATTGGGACAGAAATTGATGTCAATGCAATTAACCAGAGGCTGAAAGAACGTGGCGACAAAATCCAGGTATCTTTTACAGATTCACCTCCTGGTGAATCGTGAAGACTTACCCCAATTACCCCAGGAAATCCAAGAAGATTTTGAAACGATATATAAGCAGATTCTGCAATTAGATCCATACCGGTGTGGGGGTTTTCCATCTGCCGATAAACAAGGTAATTTATCAGGTTATCGGGCTTTGGAAATTGACTGGCTTGGTGTTGCTTATAGGTTAATATATCGAATTTATGAAAAACCGGCACCAAAACGAGTTTTTATCATTAGTTTCGGGGAACACGATACCGCCTACGATCGCGCCAAAGAGAGAATCGGCAAATAAAAATTAATGTAGGGACGCGGTGTTATTGTATGCTAGAAGCTGGAATCTCATCAAAATGTCTATCTAATTTAAGGTTGAATTGAATTATCGGGTTTCTCATGTCCATGCGGTAGAGCCCTCACCCCCTAACCCTCTCCCTGCTTGGGAGATAAGATGGTTGGGGGTGAGGGCCATATCGAGTGTTTTATTTTTATTTGAACTTTATTGCCCCTGCTACTAAAATGGCTTTTCCCTCAGCGTCAGATAGTCGCCGCCTTTGCTGAACAAATCAGGATATCCCTTGAAGAAGGCTTGGAAACCTTTGGCGAAATCTTGATTTTGTACGGGGTGTTATTGTAT
>DVDU01000075.1 GCA_015296065.1 Oscillatoriaceae cyanobacterium M33_DOE_052
ATATTGTAGCTGATATTGCCATCATCCACCAGGTCATCTTTGCCGGTGATGGTGACGGTTTGGGGGGTGTTCCAGTTGGCGGCGGTGAAAACAAGACTAGGTTTGTCTATGGTTCCCTCTGCAGTATTATCGCTGCTGAGGTTAATGGTGACATTCGCCGTTGGTTGGCTGGTGAGAGCCACGGTAAATGTGGCAGTACCCCCCGCTTCGGTGGTGGTTAAACCGCTGGTGGGGGTGATGGTGAAACCCGCTGTGTCATCATCGGTTATGGTAGTAGTGACGGGGGAACCGATGAGGCTGGGAGTGCCTGTGGCTGTAGGGTTAACTAGGGAGAAAATTAGGGTTTCGTTGTCTTCGTCTATTTGGTCTCCCAATACTTCTACGGTGATGGTTGACTGGGTAGCATTGGCAGCAAAAGCGATCGTACTGCCACTGGTGGTGACGCCTGTCCCAGTAATGGAAACTAGATTATAATCGATGGTGTTGGCCGCTGTGCCACTGAAGCTAAAATCTACGGTGCTGGTTTCAGTGATGGCGCCAGTTCTGGTAATATTGTAGGTGATTTGTTGGCTACTGCTGTTACCTTCAGTGACAGTGGTGCTGCTGCCAGTTAGGGTGTAGCTGATATCATTATCGGTGATATGGGGATTGATATCTCCCACGGTCATTGTGGTGGGATAGTTGGTATCAGCACTGTTACTGATAGTGTGGGTGATGGCGCCGCTGTGGTAATCTTCTGGGGTGGTGTCGTCAATGGCTCGGACGGTGACGGTTTGTGGTGTAATGCCATTGGTGGAAGTAAAGGTGAGGGTTTGGGTGGGAGCGAAGTTTACCCCATCTAAACTTATTTCTGTTTGGGCAGCGGCGGTGGCGGTAATATTTACATTGCCAATGGGAAGGGTATTTAGTGCAATAGTGTAGGTATCGGTAACACTGCCTTCGGTTAGTTCGGTGTTTCCGCCAGTTTGAATTACTGTTACCCCGGGGATATCGTTGTCGGTGTTAGTAACAGTGACAGAAAGTGGGTTATTGTTGTTGTATTTGGTGTCTGCGCTGGTGGCTATACCGGTGATGTTGTAGGGGATGTCTCCGTCAGCAACTAAGTCGTCAACGCCGGTAATGGTGACGGTTTGGGGTATATTCCAGTTGGAGGGGTCGAAGGTGACAGATGGGGTAACTGTGCCTTCGCTGGTGTCGCTACTGGCAAAGTTGAGGGTAACATCTGCTGTTGGCTCACTGGTGAGTTTGATGTCAAAGGTGGCTTGTCCCCCGGTTTCGCTGGTATTACCGCTGATGGTAGTGATGTCGTATCCGGCGGTGTCATCATCAGTAATGGTGATGGTTTGAGCGGTGGTGGTTCCCAGAGCAATACCGACTGAGGGGTTGCTGATGGTGAGGGTGGCGGTTTCGTTGTCTTCGTCTATTAAGTCGTTGGCAACTGTGAGGGTGACTTGTCCAGTGCTGCTACCATCAGCTATGGTGATTTGTGCGGGAATAGTACCGCTAAAGTCACTGTTAGATGCTGTACCGGTTAAGGCTAGGTTTAGGGTTTGGTTGCCAGATACGGCTCCTTCTGCTGTGGCGGTGAGGGTGATGGCGGTGGTGTCGGCTTCGGTTCCGGTGGTGGTGTTAACTGAGAGATTTACTGTGGGTGGTGGGATGGTGATGTTGAAGCTGATGGGTGTGGATGTGTCAACGCCGCCATTAACCACACCGCCATCATCTTTTAGTTGAACTTGTACGGTGGCTGTGCCTGGTTTACCACTGGGGGTGTAGGTGAGGGTGCCATCGTTGGCGATGTCGGGTAGGGTGGTAAATAGGTCGTTACCGGCGGTGACGTTTAGGAGGAAGTCGGCTACTGCTTGGCTGTTTTCGTCGGTGGGACCGAAAACAAAGGTATTTGCCCAGTTATTGACGGTTTGAGTGGTGTTTGTCCAGGATGTGAGGGTTTGGTTTCCGGCGTTGGTGAAGCTGGGGGGGTCGTTTACTGCTGTAACTGTAAGGTTGGCAGTAGCATCAGTGGTGGCGTAGCTGCTGCCATCAGAAGCATTCCAAGTGAAACTGGTGTTGCCGTTGTAGTCGGTGGTGGGGGTAAAGGTGAGGTTGGGGATGTTGGCGGCGGTGATTTCTTGGTTTAATGTGACGTTTGTGCCGCTTAGTTGCAATGTGCCGTTAGTCGGAAGACTGGTAATTTGAATTTTGTTGAGGCTATCAGCGTCGTTGAAGCCTGCGGAAAAGTCCGCAGCAGTGAAGGTGATATTACTATCTTCATTGCCGGTTTTGCTGATATTGCTGAGGGTGGGGATGACTTCGATCGCCTGAGCGTTCCCTGCAGTGGGTGTGCCAATATTGCTGCCAGCGAGGAAAGTGATGTTGCTGAGGGTGGGAGCGGCGATCGCGATCGTGTTGTTGTCAGTGGCAGTAGCGGCGATGTCGGCGGTGACGAACAGATAGCCGGTGGAGCCGAGGTTGATGTTTTGCGAGAGACTGCTAAAGGTGAGGTTGCCGCCGGAAGCCACAGGGGCGATCGTGCTGAGGATAGCATCCCCAGCATCGAGGGTAGCGTCGGCGGAGTAGCGGAGTTTAAAACTGCTAATATCACTAGCGGTGTAGGTGCCAGTGGTGGTAAGGGTGACACCCGTGAGCGTGACGGGGGTGGTGTAAGCGCTGCTAAAGGTGGTAGGGGCGAGGCTAAGCTGGTATAATTCATAATCACTGGTGCCCGCATTAACTGTAGCAGCACCGATCGCACCCGTACTGATCGTGATGTCGGGGACGCCGTACCGAACTAAGGCGAAATCAAAATTGGAGCCGTTGTTAGTATATCCCGCTGCCAGTATTTGACCATTAGGCAGAAGGACAACACCTCTAGCTTCCTCATTACTGCTGCCAATGGCAGTGGTGGTTTTGCCGGTGGTGTTGCTGGTAAAGCTGGTATCGAGGGTGCCATCACTGTTGTATCTCGTTAGGGCGAAGTCGTTGTTGGAGCCATTGTTGGCAGAGCCTGCTACAACTATTTTGCCATCTGACTGAAGCGCGATCGCATAGCCCTGGTCATTGCTGCTGCCAATGGCAGTGGTGACTTTGCCAGTGGTGTTAAAGCTGGTATCGAGGGTGGCGTCACTGTTGTATCTCGCCACGGCGAAGTCGTTATTGGAGCCGTTGTTGGCCAAGCCCGCCACGACGATTTTGCCATCTGGTTGCAGCACCATAGCATAACCCTGGTCAGTGCCGCCAGCAAAGTCGGTGCCGATCCTGCCGCCGCTAAAACTGCCATCGAGGCTGCCATTGCTGTTGTACCTGCCGACGATGAAGTTATAGTGACGTCCGGCGATGACAATTTTACCGTCAGGCTGAATAGCTATGGCTTCAGCCCACTCAGTGCTGCCAAAGGAGCTGTTGAGTGTGCCGCCACTGCCAAAGCTGCCATCTAGGGTGCCGTCAGTGTTGTAACGAGCGATCGCCACATCACTATTAACATACCCTGTCACCACAATTTTGCCGTCGGATTGGAGGGCTACGGCTTGGGCGTATCGGTTGCCGCTGCCAAAGTTAGTCGTGACTATACCGGTGCCATTAAAGCTGGTATCGAGGGTGCCATTGCTGTTGTACCGGGCAAGGGAGAAATTCCAAGTTGTGCCCGTGTAAGCACGTCCCACCACAACTATTTTGCCGTCAGGCTGGAGGATCATCCCATAGCCTTCATCGTAGCTGCCGCTAGTGGGAGTTACGGCTTTACCGGTGCCGTTAAAACTGGTATCGAGGGTGCCGTCGCTGTTGTAGCGAACTGCAGCGAAGTCGTTATGGGTGCCGCTCTGAGCAGAGCCTGCTACAACTATTTTGCCGTCGGGCTGGAGAGCGATCGCCCGTCCGAAGTCGTTACTGGTGCCAATAGCAGTAGTGATAATGCCGTTGGTGCCGAAAGAGGTATCTAAATCACCAGCACCAAGGATACCAGGGTACATCGCTCTCGCCTTGAGGGCGATCGGAATAGGCGGAACACCACCCCCCACAGTTCCCCATCTTTGTTGCAGGTTCCAATTGCCCCCAAGTGCCTCATTTCCAGTAGGTTGGGGGTTGGCACTGATGTTAGCTTGAATGTAGCTGTGTAGTTTGCTTAAAAATTCTTCCCCCACATCTCCAGCCGCTACAGAGCATCCATATAAGATTAAATTGTCAATTTGCCACTGCTGGAGGTGGTGGCGATATCGTTCGATGTTGTCCAGTTCTAAAGTGCTATTACCTAGATAGAGAGTCCCTGGGGCGCCGTGGGAGATGATGTGGAGGGTGTCCCTCAACCCCATCCCCTCTTTTTCCCTCACCCCTAACCCATCTCCCAAAATGGGAGAGGGGGGACGGGGGGACGGGGAGACGGGGAGACCGGGAGACGGGGAGACCGGGAGACGGGGGGAAATATTACTTCCCAAACTTCCCACACTTCCCACACTTCCCACACTCTCACCAGTGAGATATTCGGTGATTTGCTCAACACCGTCTCGGTTCGGGTCGAGGATGAGGAGTTCGATGCTTGGTTCCAGTTCCGAGATGAGCAATTGGTAATTTTCTACTTGAGGGTCAATAACTAGGACTTGCGCTGGAGCCCGGTTAACCCAATTATCTTGCCAAGGTTGAACCTCGTAGCTGTTACCGAGCTTGCTAGCCATAACCCTTACCTCATTTGTTGCACAATTATTTGATTATAACATTATCTCCTGCACCCTGCTTATTGGTTATTTGTCCGCAAGTCCGCAAGTCTGCAAGTCCCCTTGTCCCAAGGCAATTGGTCAGATGACAAAGGAATTTTGACAAATGACCAATAACCGATATCACACAAAATCCGCCTGAGTCAAACTAGGCACATCCACACCCTGTAACCGAGCCAAAAACTCACCCGTGACCCGATTTTGAATCACCACATCCGCCCCATTCTGCACCAGACTTAAATCCCCAAACCCCAACGATGGTATCAAATCAAACACATCCTCAGCAGGGACAAAATCGGTAATTACATCCGCCATTTCCAGCGTCATCCCTCCCGTTCCATTACCAATGGCAAACGCATCCCGTCCTAGTCCTCCTGTTAGACTATCTCCACCCGCATCCCCACACAAATAATCAT
>DVDU01000297.1 GCA_015296065.1 Oscillatoriaceae cyanobacterium M33_DOE_052
AGTGCCTGTATAGTTGCCCTCTATCCCCCAACCCCTTTCTCCCAAAAAGGGAGAAAGGGGAGTAAGACATAGGATGCCCCCGTGTTCTCGTTTCCCCTCTCCCTACCTGTTCTTCTCTCCCCTCTCCCTACCTGGGAGAGGTTAGGGGGTGAGGGCAATATCGAGTGTCTCATTCTTAATTGAAATCACTATATGTGAATAAGGTTTCTGGTATGAGCGGATTCATGGGTTGGGTTTCGTTCCTCAACCCAACCTACAGACTAACAACGCTTCTACAGCCAAATTCCCCAAGAGGAACTGGCTGCAGAAGCGCTAATCAATTGTTAGGAAACCGTTGGCTTAGAAGCGGTTGGGTTTGTAAACGATGAAGCTAATGGTTTGGCATTGCTTGATGTTGTCAAAACCAGCCACGCGGATGAAGGAATTAGAGTATTCTTGACGGCACTCGCGCACTTCGTTCAGCACTTCTTGGGGGCTGCTGCAGTTGAATAGGGGCAGCTTCCACATGGTCCAGTAGTGCTGTTCGGGGGCGGAGTCTTCGCTGAATTCGATCGCCGGGATGTAGCCCTGGGAGATCATGTACTGGATTTGCTTGACGATTTGCTGATCCGTCAGCGGGGGCAAGTAAGAGAGGGTTTCGTAACGACGCTCAATGGGCAGAGTTCTCATGGTTTTCCTACAATGGTGAAAAGTTATCAGTCTTTAGGGTCGTTAATATCTAACTCTGGGTGAGGAGGCGCGGCTCTATCCGTGGGTGAAAACGGTTCAGTAGCGGTCATCCTCTCCAATAGCTGTCTGCGCTGCTCCATGTTGTCCTTGCGGATGCCAGAAAGAACCATTTCGGGAATCAGTTCTAGGACATTTTCCGCGAGACTTTCCCGGACTGTCATAATCCGCAAGGCTAACTCTTTATGTTGCTGCATCAGCTCTTGGAGATAAACCTCTCCTTCCTGGAAGTTATAGCCAGAGGAGAATTGCCTAAACCAAATTGCCATTGGGGGGTTGGTTTCGGTCAACTGGTCGATGACCGTCTTTACCGCTTGGTAGGTAAGGTAATTTTGCACAATCCGAGCGGTCTGTTTGAGAACGAACTTGGAATCCATTGCATATATCCTGTACCGTCCCCCCCACTATAGAGCAGCTACTCTTTTAGAGTGTATCGACTGCTTCAAAGTCGAACTTGATTTCCTTCCACAGTTCGCAAGCTGCGGCCAGTTCAGGGCTCCAGCGAGCGGCTTCGCGGATGACTTCGTTGCCTTCGCGGGCCAAGCTGCGGCCTTCGTTACGAGCTTGGATGCAGGCTTCGAGAGCGACGCGGTTGGCGGTGGCGCCGGGAGCGTTGCCCCAGGGGTGACCCAGGGTGCCGCCACCGAACTGTAAGCATGAGTCATCGCCGAAGATTTCCACCAGAGCGGGCATGTGCCATACGTGGATACCGCCGGAAGCGACGGGCAGAACACCGGGCATAGAGGCCCAGTCTTGGGTGAAGAAGATACCGCGAGAGCGGTCTTCTTCGATGTGGTCTTCACGAATCAAATCGACGAAGCCCATCGTAATACCCCGTTCGCCTTCGAGTTTGCCCACCACGGTGCCGGTGTGCAGGTGGTCGCCACCAGACATCCGGAGGCACTTGGCGAGGACGCGGAAGTGCATACCGTGGTTTTTCTGCCGGTCAATCACGGCGTGCATGGCGCGGTGAATGTGCAGCAGAACGCCGTTATCGCGGCACCACTTGGCGAGGGTAGTGTTGGAGGTGAAACCACCGGTGAGGTAGTCGTGCATGATGATGGGCATGTTGAGTTCTTTGGCGAACTCAGCCCGCTTGAGCATTTCTTCGCTGGTGTGGGCGGTAACGTTCAGGTAGTGACCTTTGATTTCGCCGGTTTCAGCTTGGGCTTTGTGGATGGCTTCGGCGACGAACAGGAAGCGATCGCGCCAGCGCATGAACGGCTGAGAGTTGATGTTTTCGTCGTCTTTGGTGAAGTCCAAGCCACCGCGCAAGCACTCATACACGGCACGACCGTAGTTTTTGGCGGACAGACCTAGTTTGGGTTTGATGGTGCAACCCAGCAAAGGACGGCCATACTTGTTCAATTTGTCCCGCTCAACCACGATCCCGTGGGGAGGACCTTGGAAGGTCTTCAGGTAAGCCACGGGGATGCGCAGGTCTTCTAACCGCAGAGCGCGCAGAGCTTTGAAACCGAACACGTTACCTACGATCGAGGTAAGCATGTTGGTGACAGAGCCTTCCTCAAACAGGTCGAGGGGGTAGGCGACGAAGCAGAAGAACTGATTATCTTCACCAGCCACCGGTTCGATGTGGTAGCAGCGACCTTTGTAGCGATCGAGGTCAGTCAGCAGGTCTGTCCACACAGTGGTCCAGGTGCCGGTAGAGGACTCAGCAGCCACAGCGGCGCCTGCTTCTTCTGGGGGTACACCTGGTTGGGGCGTCACCCGGAAAGCGGCCAAAATATCCGTATCTTTCGGAGTGTAGTCAGGGGTGTAATAAGTAAGGCGGTAGTCTTTTACCCCTGCCTGATATCCGGATGATTTGGCTTGTACCATTTGGTATTTCCTCCTTAAGAAAAATGTGTATTTGTTAGCGGCAAAAGGCGAGGGATGCCTTTGTGCTTCACAATGGGGGGATGTCTCCTCTGGGCTCGCCTTCGGGAGCATCGCCCCACAGCTTTCTCGCCCTCAAATGTTAAGAAAAATAACAATCCCCAGCAAAACCCTAAAGCTGACGGTCAATCTGACTGTTCGCTTTTCTTGCCTGAGTTACTCTACCACATATCCGCTGATTTTTTATATTCAATTTTGCTTGAATATTTTTTTTCACGGATATTAGTTTTCATAATCTCTCCCTTGCTCCCTCCCCGTGGCATATCCTATATATCTGCCTGCCGCAACCACTCAGGCATAAGGCAGCAAGAGCATCTCAGTTTGGCGATGCTACCACATTCTGGTCGTGACCATACCAGCGGGGTTGGTAATTACCCCACCAGTTTAAGCAAAAATAACTAACACAAAATCAACTTACCACTGGGGGATGCCAAGTGAGTAATGGTTTGTGTATATTTATGTCTGCTTGATGAAAGTGGTTGCTATCCTCCTCACTATTTCCTGCCGATAATTAACAGCCCTGGACACCTGACCGGCAGAGATATTCTCATGGCGGTTAAACCAGAAAACTTGTCAAACCAGGGGGGTAGGCAATTTGATTCCTGTCCCGAAGAAAACTAGGGTAAGGCCATATTATTGGCTCATCCCACTGCTGTCATCAACAAGAGTGACAGGTAGTGGCATTTTCGTCAAGTAGGATATAGAGGAAATGGTTTTTTTTCTCGGTTTCGGGGAAACTTTTCCCAAGCGATCGCCAGCCACGGCGCCGCCGAACTATTTATCTTGTTCGGGACGGTTGATATATTGACCGTTCGGGAAAATTGTTACCAAAATCCGGGAAACATGCTCTTGACCGTAAATGGGATTGCCCGGTTTTGGTGGCTCACCTTTGCTATCCGCTTCAGAGGTGCTGACTGGAGCAGTTGCGCTTGCAGGCTCCGGCGCCACACTCTTGGTTTCCTCACTAGGAGTTGCTGCTGGTGTGGCAGAAAGTTCAGGCACTGGGGTTTCCGGTGCTGGGGACTCTGGCGCATCTGGCTGGGCAACGGCTTGGGGATCTTCCGGGAGTGCCTCTGGTGGCGAGACGATCGCTTGGGAAAAACGATCGCCCAGAACCGAACCGGCGGGGACAACTTGGAGCGGTTTCACCCCAGAGTTGTAAATTGTGGCCGTTGCTCCCACAGAAGCACGGGTGCCGATTTTGGCATTACCCACAATTAGGACCCCGGCTCCCAAAACTGCCTCCCTTTCCACGTCGATATTTCCTTCAAAAGCTTGGAGGATTGTCCCCATGCCAATAGACACCCCCGCTGCGATCGCAATCCGAGCATTAGCACCAGCCTGCAGGATGACTCCGGGACCGAGAGTGGCACTTGGATCGACCCACACATCCCCACTCATTTGGACTTGGGGGTTACATATTGATGGTAGGGGAGGCAAATACATAGGAAATCGAGCCTAATGGGGTAGCAAATCCAACGCCAGAGGCGCTGATTGATGGCGCTTTGGCGCTGCGCCATCAACCCTTTGGCCTGACCGTCGCTGGTATTAGCGAGTAGCCAGAGCTTTAGCGGGCCTTTGAATAATCGTTTCTGCAACGCGGCGCTTTGCCTTCGCATCGATACCGATCAGGCGCACATATTCTCCGGCGTGTTCTGCCATACAGTCTTGCAATTTGCGCAAAACTTCCCCTTCCTGAGAGGATTCGATCGGGGAACAGCTATGCCAAGAACTGGTCTTGAACCGACGCTCATCGGCGTGTTCCGTCCCAATGCGATATCCTTGAGCCAGCAGAGAACGAACTTGTGCTACCGTATCTGAACTCAGACCCTTGGGCGCCGCACCATTGCTCACCGAGGAAGGAGCAGGGGCCGACACTTTCGGAGCCGTGCCGTTAGACTTAGCACTAGCCACCGCCTCTCCGGGACGTTGGATAACAGCTTCCAACACGCGGCGTTTCGCTTTGGGGTCAATGCCAATCAAGCGCACATATTCCCCAGGGTGTGCGGCGATGAAGGCTTCAATCTCCCCAATCGCATCAGCTTCGCGGTTAGATTGGATGGTAGTACCGCTTTGCCAAGAGCCAGTTTTAAACCGACGCTCATCGGCATTTTCCATCCCGATGCGGTAGCCTTGAGTGAGAAGGGAGCGCACTTGCTCTAATGCTTCCCGGCTCAAACCAGAGCTACTAGCGGCGCTGGCGCTACCAGCCGCCGATGGGCTAGCCGTGCTAGACTTAGCTGCCACTGCATCACCAGGACGCTGGATTAACGCTTGCAGCACCCGGCTTTTCGCTTTCGGGTCGATGCCAATTAGGCGCACGTATTCCCCAGCGTGTTCCGCCATGCAGGCTACCAGCTCACGCAGTACATCCGCTTCTCTGTCCGCTTGAATCGGAGTGCAGCTCTTCCAAGAACTGGTCTTGAAGCGGCGCTCGTCCGCATGTTCGGTGCCGATGCGATATCCTTGAGCCAGGAGACTGCGCACTTGTGCCACCGTTTCCGAACTCAAACCGGTGCTAGTGGCAGCGCCTGAACTCTTGGCGCTGACAGGAGCCGCCCCTGTGGTTGCCTTGGTAGAGACCGTCTGGCCATTGGGACGTTGGATAATTGCTTCCAAAACCCGGCGCTTGGCTTTCGGGTCAATGCCAATCAGCCGCACATATTCCCCAGGGTGTTCGGCGATGAATGCTTCGAGTTCCCGAATAGCATCAGCTTCCCGGTTGGACTCGATCGTAGTGCCGCTTTGCCAGGAACCGGTTTTGAACCGGCGTTCGTCGGCGTATTCCGTACCGATTCGGTATCCCTGCATCAGCAGGGAGCGTACTTGCTCCACTATATCTCTGTTCAAACTTGTTCCCCCATTGCTGTAAACACCAGCCCCATTAGGTTTAACTAGCTCGTCTCGAATTGGCACAATACAGGCATTGTCTTCGGCACACCGGTATCCGGCACGTAAAGCCTCGTTAACCAGAACCACATGGTGTGCGAATTCGCGATCGGCAGCTTGCACATCCGGCAAGCGGTCTGCCTGCTGTTGATTCGTGATAATGGCTCCCGAGGGGATATATTTCCCCGGCGGAACTTCCACATCCTGAATCAAGGCGTGCATCATCACAATGCAGCCAGCTCCCACCCGGGCATTAAATACCGTCGAGCGGAAGCCAATAAAGCAGTCATCACCCACATAACAAGGGCCGTGAATCAAGGCCATGTGGGTAATACAAGCGTTATTGCCAATCCAGACCGAGTAACTGTTGCGATCGTCTCCGATGACCCGACCTTGTTCCAGACCGTGAATTACCACCCCATCTTGAATATTCGAGCTTTCCCCGATATAAAATGGGCTGCCTTCATCGGCTCTAATCGAAGTGCCCGGGGCAATTAAAACGTTAGCGCCGATTTTCACGTCTCCAATAATATTGGAGAACGAGTGAACGTAAGCACTTTCGTGAATCTTCGGTTCGGCCAAATTTTTCGACCAAGGAGTCGGGGGAGCCGCTTGGCTGCGGACTGCCATTAATCAATTCCTCCTACTTCGACACTCTCTACCTCGCTTTTGGGAGTGAGTCTCTTTGATTTGGAGTTCATCCACAACTACTCCCCGGAAAGCCAAAATTATCGATATTGTTCTTTTTTGCTGTACAGCGTGCGATTTTCCACCGTCACCGTATCAATAATCCCCACCACCAGCGCGTCCAGGGGGCGATGCTCGCTGCCTATATCAAAGCGAGCGGCACTGCCCCGGCTCACCAACACCCACTCATCAATACCAGCGCCCACAATGTCTGCTGCTACTTCGTACTGGGGCAAGAGTTCTCCGTCCTCGTCGATAAATTGCAGCATTAGGAGTTTTACCCCCGTCATGCTAGGTGCTTTGTGGGTGCTGACTACCGTACCCCTGACTTTGGCGATTTGCATGTTCTCTTTGCGGAGTAAATACCCACCGCACTAGGGTCTTCTACTGAGGGAGCGCGGTTCGCTGACACCTTCGCGGAACTGTTCTACCGCTTCTGTGTAGCGAATTGGGAGGACATACTCCAAGTTTTCGTGAGGACGCGCAATAATATGAGTGGACAAAACTTGTCCGCCATTTACGCGCTTGACATTTTCCACTCCGGCTGCTACGGAAGCTTGCACCTCCGAAACATCCCCCCGGACGATGACGGTGACGCGACCGCTGCCGATTTTTTCATATCCCACCAGGATGACGCGGGCAGCTTTTACCATCGCGTCTGCGGCTTCCACCACTGCGGGAAAGCCTAGGGTTTCAATCATTCCTACTGCTATTGCCATGAGTTACATCCAGTTTTTGAGCCAGTTTTTTTTCTAAGGGCGTTTGCATTTGCACCAACCGATCGCTCGGTCGGCGTAGCCATCGGGCGCTGTTTTCTGGCTAGATGGCTCAACCGCCAATTAACCATGAACAACGTCCTCGGAGCTTTTGCCAAAAGCTCCTCTACGTGCTTTTGCTGAATTTTGGGTTGGATTTGGGAACTTATCAGGCGCTAATAAGTTCGGAACTGTTCTACCTCTTCCGTATAACGGATCGGCAGCACATACTCCAAGTTTTCGTGGGGACGCGCAATAATATGAGTGGATAGCACCTCACCACCATTGACGCGATTCGCCGATTGGACTCCCGCTGCTACGGAAGCTTGCACCTCCGAAACGTCCCCCCGGACAATGACAGTGACGCGACCGCTGCCGATTTTTTCATATCCCACCAGGGTGACGCGAGCCGCTTTTACCATCGCGTCTGCGGCTTCCACTACTGCTGGAAAGCCTTTGGTTTCAATCATTCCCACCGCAATTGGCATCTTTTCTTTCCTTGTGGATGAGCAAAACTAACTAACTGCCCTTTTTCCAGGTCACATTTGATTGGAATCACTTTTCTCACTGGCGACTGTGGTTGTTGATGATTGGGTCTTTGGCCTATCCGGGCTGTGGTCAACCCAAACCCCATCCCCTACCACGGGTACACACCAGCGGAATCATTTCCAGTTGGCACAGAACTGCGTACCGGAAAGGGCTGTTTTGTAATGTCTGTCACAAAATTTCCCCTTTCCAACCCATAGCATAAGGAACATCAGTCACTTTGACAATATAAATCCTTATGATATTCTTAAATCGCCAGCTTAATAAAAATTAATATAAATAAAACTTATGTTATATATGGGAGCCCCGAAAGCATCCCGGCTGTTCTGAATGGGGAACTTTGCTTTATTGTGGACGGGAGCGGGGGTATTGATTGGTTATCTGTCCGCCTCACTGAGCAGGGGGTTTAAACCGGGGACCGGTGGAAAGGGTAGGGGGGAATAATTGATGCAGGGGCTTTCTGGGTCGGTGCGATCGATTCGGTTTTTCCAGATCCCGCCCTTGGCTAACACCCACTAGGGGCTGGGATTTGGCGGGGAGCCCGTGAATGCCTGGAAAGCTGCTCAATCTTGGCGCTAACGAGGAGAAAGTTGAGACAAATTAGCCAGGATATCCTAATCATACTACTAACCAATATAAATGTCAAGGACACTCATGGAAAAAACTGGAAATAATCCTCGCCGGGGCATCTGCCTCGGTCAAATGTTTTCTGCCGCCGCCAAAAATCGAGAGTGGCGCCCCAGTTAATATGTAATGACAAAGCTGAGCTTAATCCCAAGAACACAAGCATCTTGGGGGGGAGCGGCTGGGAAGAGAAAGCGCCTAGCTCTGGCTACAGCTTATTAAGTATAGACAAGGCTGATGCTATGAAAAGCGCTGTTGTGGTATATGGTGATGGCTGATGCGAGTGATAAGGCCAAATTTATGGTACTTTAAAAGTCTCGCTATTTGGGCGGAAATTCGGGAAAACAAATGTCATTGGTCAAAAGTACCTGGTCAAAAGTCCTTTGTCCCTTGTTCAATGACAAAGGACAAAGGACTTTTGACCAATTACCTTGGGACAAATCTGTAATTTCAATCAGGTAAATATTGATGAGGGATTTTCTGCTGGAGAGTTGCTGGTTTATACCCTTATACGGATTAATCGGGGCGGTTTTGACGTTGCCGTGGTCGGTGGGAATTGTCACCAAGACAGGCCCTCGCCCAGCGGCATACTTTAATTTATTAATGACTGTCTTGGCATTTGTGCATGGTTCGATCGCCTTTATCCATACTTGGAACCAAGAGCCACAGCAGTTGATATTGCCCTGGCTGCAAGTGGCAGATTTAAATTTGCCATTGGAGATTGAAATATCTCAGGTCAACCTCGGAGCGATGGAGCTAGTGACGGGCATCAGCTTGCTAGGGCAACTGTTCGCCCTAGGATACCTGGAAAAAGACTGGTCTCTAGCACGTTTCTATGGGTTGATGGGGTTTTTTGAGGGAGCCTTGGCAGGGATAGCCATCAGTGATTCCCTCTTCCTCAGCTACGGGCTGTTAGAAATGCTCACCCTGTCCACCTATCTGCTGGTGGGGTTTTGGTACGCTCAGCCTCTGGTAGTCACTGCAGCTAGGGACGCATTTTTAACCAAGCGGGTGGGAGATATCATCCTGCTGATGGGTATTGTGGCCCTGTCCAGCTATGGTGAAGGATTGACTTTCAGCCAGCTAGAAAGTTGGGCAACCTCTGTCACCTTACCGCCGGTGACGGCAACCCTGTTAGGTTTGGCATTGATTGCCGGACCTACGGGTAAATGTGCCCAATTTCCCCTGAACCTCTGGCTGGATGAGGCGATGGAAGGGCCGAACCCAGCTTCAATTATGCGGAATTCTGTGGTGGTGGCAGCGGGTGCTTATGTGCTGATTAAGCTGCACCCAGCATTAACGCTTTCTCCTGTGGCTCTGCATGTATTGGTAATTATAGGGGCGGTGACGGCTGTGGGCTCTTCCCTGATGGCGATCGCCCAAATTGACATCAAACGCACTCTCTCCCACTCCACCAGCGCCTACTTAGGCTTAGTCTTTGTGGCGGTGGGGCAAAGTCACGTAGATGTAGCTCTGATGCTGCTGCTGACTCACGCCGTTGCCAAAGCGCTACTGTTTATGACCGCTGGCTCCATCATTTCCACTACCCAAAACCAAAACATCACGGAAATGGGAGGGCTCTGGTCCCGGATGCCCGCCACTACTACCGCCTTTCTCGTGGGAACCGCCGGTTTAGTTTCCCTCCTCCCCTTGGGCACTTTCTGGGCGATGCGGCGATGGGTGAATGGCTTCTGGGAAATGCCCTGGTGGTTACTCACCATCTTGCTATTTGTCAACGCGATGAGTGCCTTAAACCTGACCCGGGTTTTCCGGCTGGTATTTTTGGGCGAACCACAACAGAAAACCAGGCGGGCGCCCGAGGCGCCTTGGCCGATGGCGGTCCCGATGGTGTCTTTGTCAGTAGTGGTGTTTTTGGTGCCTTTAATGTTGCAGCAATGGCAACTACTTCTAAGCTGGACTGGTCCTTGGGCTGCCAGTGGGCGGCTGGGAATTCAGATCGAAACCCCCCTGCTCGTGTTATCTGGCTTTTTGGGAGTAGTCTTGGGTCTGAGTATTGATTTGTCTCGGCGTTGGGTTCGTCCGGCGGCGAAAGTCCTGCGTTTTCTCCAGGATTTATTTGCTTATGACTTTTATATCGATCGCCTCTATCGCCTCACCGTGGTTTGGGCGGTTGATACTTTTGCGAAAATCACCTCTTGGTTTGACCGCTACGTAGTAGATGGTTTGGTCAACTTAGTAGGAATAGCCGCCATTTTCGGCGGTCAAGCCTTAAAATACAGCGTTTCCGGCCAGTCCCAAGCCTATCTGCTCACCATCATTATCGGAATTGGTTTGCTGTTCTTGCTGATGATGGGATGGCAATAAGAAACATTCGGATCCAAATGACAAAGGACAAAAGACAAAGGACAAACAACAAAGGAGTCAGGAAGAACAAATGCTCAGTGTTTTAATCTGGGTGCCCCTCATCGGTGCCGCGATCGTTGCCTGGTGGCCGGGAGAAATATCATCCCTTCATCTGCGGCGCGTCACCCTTGCTATCACCGTGGGTTTGCTGGTCTGGAATATCGCGATTGTGACCCAGTTCAACCCAGACTTGGACGGGATGCAGCTATCGGAATATGTGCCGTGGATTGAACAAATCGGCTTTAACTATCAAGTGGGGATAGATGGCATATCTTTGCCGATGGTATGTTTAAACAGCCTGCTCACAGTGGTGGCAATTTACAGCAGCGATCGGCATATCGATCGCCCCCGCCTTTACTACGCCCTCCTGCTCCTGATTAACTTCGGCGTTACCGGCACCTTCCTCGCCCAAGATTTGCTTCTGTTTTTCCTGTTCTATGAACTAGAACTCATTCCCCTGTACTTTTTAATCGCCATTTGGGGAGGTGAACGCCGCGCCTACGCTGCCACCAAATTCCTGCTCTACACCGCCCTTTCGGGCATCTTAGTGCTGGCCTCATTTTTGGGAGTTGTCTGGTTCAGCGGCGCCGCCACCTTTGGCTATGAACCCCTGCGGGAAGCCGTTCTGCCCTTGGGCACTCAAATTATCCTCCTTTCGGGACTGTTAGTGGCTTTTGGGATTAAAATTCCCTTCTTTCCCTTCCACACCTGGCTACCAGATGCCCACGTGGAGGCTTCCACCCCCATTTCCGTCCTCCTGGCGGGAGTGCTGCTGAAAATGGGCACCTATGGGTTACTGCGCTTTGGCTTGGGGCTGTTTCCTGAAGCATGGCAGGTATTGGCTCCCTGGCTGGCTACCTGGGCGGCGGTGAGCGCTTTGTATGGAGCATTAGCCGCCATCTCCCAAAAAGATATGAAAAAAGTGGTGGCTTACTCCTCGATCGCCCATATGGCATTTATCCTCCTGGCATTCGCCGCCGCCACCCCTCTGAGCCTCGTTGCTTCCGTGTGCCAAATGGTCAGCCACGGTTTAATCTCTGGTCTCCTCTTCCTCTTGGTGGGGGTGGTGGGCAAAAAAACCGGCACCCGGGATGTGGATCAGTTGCGCGGTTTACTCAACCCAGAACGGGGTTTGCCCCTAATTGGCAGTTTGATGATTTTGGGAGCGATGGCTAGTGCGGGTATCCCTGGAATGGTAGGGTTTATCGCCGAATTCATGCTATTTCGGGGCAGTTTCCCGGTGTTTCCCGTGCAAACCCTCCTGTGCATGGTGGGCACTGGCTTAACTGCAGTTTACTTTTTGCTGATGATTAATAAGGTATTTTTTGGCCGCCTGTCAGAGCGGGTGGAAAACTTGCCCCGGGTTTACTGGAGCGATCGTCTCCCCGCCGTGGCTTTAGCGATCGCCGTCGTCATCTTCGGACTGCAACCGAACTGGTTAGTCCGCTGGAGTGAACATAACACCAACTCTCTTATGCTGGGGGCACGGCGTTCTCAAAATATCGGTTTAGTGAATCAGGTTAATCAGACGATGACCCTACCGATGGCAAATTCGGGGGTAATTGATAATTGATATTATCAGTTACCACTCTTAGGTTCCTACGGACACGGCCATGCCGTGTCCCGGCTTTAGCCCAAACAAAAGGGGAACCCAAGAAAGAGGGCTAAAGCCCAACTACAAACCTGGGAAAGGGGGGCAAAACCCCAGGAACCCATACACCATACACCGATAATATTCCTATGGTCAGCATCAACCTAAAACCATCTAAACATCCCCTCGCCGAATATATCTACCACCTAGAAGCCGGAGCCGCCATGCTCCAGGATTCCCCCGGAAATGTTTTAGAAGTAGTCGGCATTCTCAAAAGTTATGGCATTGTTTTAGATGCTTACTATCGCAATTTGATTTATATTGCCGACCATCAGTTTTTGGTTTTATTTCCCTTTTTTAAATACTTCAATGGCGAAGTTTCTGTAGATAAGCTGCTCCGTCATTGGTGGCACGATAGAATCAATTTTGAATACGCCGAATACTGCATGCGGGCTATGATGTGGCATGGGGGCGGTGGCCTTGATAGTTACTTGGATTCGCCGGAATTTAAAGCTCTTGCTGAAAAGGCGATCGAGGCTAAATTAAAAGGTAATTTCGTGATGCTGTCTTTGCACAAGCTATTTCCCGAATTCTTGCCGGAACAAATTCGGCAATTATGCTATTATAGCGCTTTGGGACAATTTTGGCGGGTGATGAGCGATATGTTTATTGACCTGTCCGATCGATATGACCGCAAAGAAATCACTTCTATCCCCCAAGTGGTGCAGCATATTCAAGATGGTTTAGTCGCCGCCGCTAACAATCCCATCACCTACCAAGTCACCATTAATGGCCAAGTTTATGAAATCATTCCCCCATCTGTGGGCTTAACCTTCCTCATGGATACCGCCGTTCCCTATGTGGAAGCGGTTTTCTTCCGAGGTACTCCTTTCCCTGGTACGATTTCTTACAACGCTCAAGCTGCCCAAATTCCTTTGGAGCAATCAGATTTTATCTACGGGGCTTTGTATGCGGATCCATTACCCATTGGTGGTGCAGGCATTCCCCCCACCTTGCTGATGCAGGATATGCGCCACTTTCTCCCCCCATATTTGCATGATATTTACCGTCGCGGGCGCCGAGAAGAAGACGACCTGCGGGTACAAATCTGCCAGAGCTTTCAAAAATCCATGTTTTGCGTCACTACAGCAGCAATTCGGGGTTTAGCTCCCCATCCTCTGGATACTTCCGACCCCGATCAGCAACGTGCCAACCGCATTTACCTAGAAACCTGGATGAATCGCTTTATCCCGTCCCGCTTGGTGGATGTCAACCGAGGTGAGATGTAGGGGTGAAGAGATCGTCACCCCTACATCTCACCTTTTGGGAGGCAAAGCCTCCCGCCACCTGGTGAACCGTCCACTGGTTATGGGGGTGCAATGTGAGGATGTGGGGGAAAAAGCCGGACGCCTGAAATAGTTACACAGAGAGACAACTAGGGTTTAGGAGGTGATTTTAGGCTGGTAAGCGTAGGGTACAGAGGCGGCCAAATGTTTAATTTGTTCAAGCTCCAGACTTACGCGGGATTGCAAGATAGCTATTCAGCCAACCCTAATCTCAAGTTTATCATCGGAAACCCTGGGGAAAAAGCTGTGGTGACAGAGACGATCGTTGGTCCGCATCAAAAAGGGCGAGTGCGTTTTCGGGGCAGTTGGTGGTCGGCTCGCTGTCTGGAAGAGGCGGTGATTGCGGCTGGTGAAGCGGTGGTGGTGGTGGGAATTTCCCAAATCACTCTCATTGTCGAACCGATTGGCGGTTTTCCCCGTTCGTAGCACCCTCCTTTAGCCCTCTTAGAGAAGTTCTCATTTTTTGGGCTGAAGCCCTACTACGAACGCCGACAGGCGTCGCGTCAGCCACCTTTTTTTGGGCCGGTTCGTAGCCCCCTCCTTTAGCCCTCCTAAAGAAGTTTTCATTTTTTGGGCTGAAGCCCTACTACGAACGCCGACAGGCGTCGCGTCAGCCACCTTTTTTTGGGCTGAAGGAGGGTGCTACGAACCTCCGGAGGGCTGAAGGAGGGTGCTACGAACTTTTGACTATTTCTTCAAGTAGTCCACCCTACTGATCCCCCGCTCGATTTCCGGGTCATCGGGGACTTGGTAGAGAGCGTACAGCTCGCCACCGAGACCCTTGTAAAATCCGGAAATCACTGCTGTTTTGCCGGTGAAAATCCCCACTTTATCACCCAAGGAAAAAATCACCCCCTGGTTATTGGTCGCCGAGGTGATGACTTCTGCGGGTTTTGGCTTTACGGGTTTAGCCGTTTGTCTGCGTGGCTCGCTGGTAGCCGCTGGGGTAGCCGCTGGAGTAGCCGCTGGGGCAGCCGCTGGGGTAGCTGCTGGGGCGGTTTCAGGGGTAGCCGCTGGGGGTTGTGGGGTAGAGTTGGGACGCCTTAAGGCAACGATTTCTGGTTTAGTCATCTTATATAGCCTGCTTTCTCTCAGGATAGCGAAACTGGAATGGCTTAGACTGGTGCTGGGGCAATCCCGGTTGGAGTTCTCGGATGAAATCTCCTATACGGATATTTACGTGAGGAATCACCCCAAAACAGTATAAGCAAAATCATTTAAAAAACATTTTATGATAGATTATAACTTATCCACAATCTTTAGTCAGGAGCATAAGCCTTGAAGCAGGTAACGCTGCATCAGTTAAAGGTGTTTGAAGCGGCAGCTCGGCATGGTAGTTTCACCCGGGCGGCGGAGGAGCTGTTTCTTACCCAGCCGTCTATATCGATGCAGGTGAAGCAGCTATCGAAGTCGGTGGGGATGCCTCTGTTTGAGCAAGTGGGCAAGCGTCTCTATCTCACGGACGCTGGCAAAGAGTTGCTGACATTGAGTCGGGATATATTCGATCGCCTCTCCCAGTTTGAGATGACGGTGGCGAACCTCAAGGGTCTGAAGCAGGGGCAGTTGCGCATTGCTGCTGTCACTACCGCTAAATACGTTATCCCCCGGTTGCTCGGTCCTTTTTGTCACCGCTACCCGGGCATTGATGTTTCTCTGCAAGTGGTAAATCACGAAGTTTTGCTGGAACGACTGCAAAATAACGAGGATGATTTGTACATTCTCAGCCAACCACCGATCGCCACGGACTTGGTTTGCCACCAGTTTCTGGAAAATCCCCTAGTGGTGATGGCGTCAGCGGATCATCCTCTGGCTCAGGAACAGAATATCCCCCTACAGCGCCTCAATGGGGAAGCTTTTATTATGCGTGAACCTGGTTCTGGCACCCGCCACGCGGTGCAAGAGTTGTTTGATAAGCATAAAATCAAGGTCAAGGTGCGGTTGGTGTTGGGGAATAATGAGGCGATCAAGCAGGCGATCGTTGGTGGTTTGGGCATCTCGGTCCTTTCCCGCCATGTGTTAGCTCTCGAAGGTGCTAACCGACAACTCACCATCCTGGATGTGGAAGGGTTCCCCATTACTCGTCACTGGTATGTGATTTACCCCGCCAGCAAACAACTCTCCGTGGTTGCCCAAACTTTTTTTGATTACTTGATTGATGAAGGTAAGACGATCGCAGAAACTACCGACGCGCTCAAAATCACCAGCAATTAAATCCCCCGCTCCGATCACCCGGGTATGGCAGGCAATTTCTTGCCTATTGTTGAGTCTCGGTTCTCCCGCCTTAGTGCAGTGTAGCAATAATTTAACCGCAGCACCAACCAACCGCCAACCCCCCACTATCCCAGAGGCGGCGGGTTTAACCCAGCTTGCCCAACAGCTAGCTGTTAGCTACGCCAGCAAAACTCCTGGTGGTGCCCTCCCCATCACCCTGACCCTCCCGCAAGGAAGGCAGGTAGGAGAGACATTTAGGGCGGAAATCGGCAAAACACTCGGCGCCCCAGTGGGCTATAAAGTGGGATTGACTAATGCTGCTGTGCAGCAGCGTTTTGGTGTCTCTCATCCGCTCTGGGGGGTTTTATTTGCGAAAATGCTCCTGGAAAGTGGCGCCGTCCTCAGCCCCGATGTGGGGGCACGCCCCATCACCGAGGGAGATTTGCTGGTGAGGGTGGCTGGAGATGAAATCAACCAAGCTCGCACCCCGCAAGAGGTTTTAGCTGGTTTAGATGCGGTGATTCCGTTTATAGAAATTGCCGATTTATTTTATGGTGAAGATGTGGCGGTGAATGCGGGGGCGATCGCTGCCATCAACGTTGGGGCTCGTCTGGGCATCATGGGCGAACCCATCCCCATCTCACCAACCCCCGAATGGGAAAACCGGTTAGCAAATATGCGTGTGGAAATATTGGACGCCAACGGCAACCCCCTCGACTCTGGCAACGGCACCGCCCTCCTCGGTCATCCCCTCAATGTGGTACTCTGGCTGAAAGATACCCTTAACGCCGAAGGCAAACAACTCAAAAAAGGCGACCTCATCTCCTTGGGAACCATCACCAAACCCATGCCGGTACAGCCCAACACCACTATCCGGGCCAAATACATCGGTTTAGACCCCAATGGCGCCGGAGAAATATTTGTCCAGTTTTCCTCCCGATCGCCCCTTTAATCTTTCTCAAGTCCCCTTGGTGTTTTAGTGGTAAACCCACAAAAAACAGAATTGCAAAACCCGCTAATTAAAAACCCAGTTTTTCCAGAGGAATGGAGAAAAACTGGGCGAAAATTTGCTAATAGGGTTTTTCCACAGGGTTTTGTTCAACCAGCTATTTATTAACAATCATCAATGGCAGAAGTAATTCCATAAATATCCAAATTATTAGGCACGCCTCTAAATTAATGAAGCGGATTTGTATTTAATCCACAATATTCACCCAACCGCGCCGCACACCGTGGATGATCCGTTTAATCATGCGATGCTCTTCTAAACTGAGGGGAGCTGCCGATAAACCGGTCAAAGTTTCCCACTCATCCTTAGATATGGTTTGGGAAACAGAGGCGCTCACGAACATTTCTTCTAATTGAGTAATAGAGGTCATAAATACTACCTCCGAATCTGCTTATCCTTATGATGGCGATTAATCTTCTACATTTCCTCAGTAGGAATGCTTGTTTTTGCCTTCGCGATTCACGGAATTTTTTTCTCCGCAGATTCTCGATATTGTTATCCGTGTTTTTACCTATAGTAATTTCAATTAAGAATGAGACGGTCAATATTGCCCTCACCCCCGTCCCCTCGACCAGGTAGGGAGAGGGGAGTGTGGGGATTGTGGGGAGTGTGGGGAGTGTGGGGAGTGTTGGGAGCGTGAGGAGTATGGGGAGTGTGGGGAGTGTCGGGAGTGTCGGGAGTGTCGGGAGTAATCTTCCCCCTCTTCCCCCTCCTCCCTCTCTTCCCCCTCCTCTCCCTCTTCCCGCTCTCCCCGCTCTCCCCTTTCTCCCTTTTTGGGAGAAAGGGGTTGGGGGATAGAGGGGGTTGGGGGATAGAGGGCAACTATGCAGGCACTTGGTGTCTCATTATTATTTGAATTGACTATAAATTCTACAGCTTGTTCTGAAAAATGTGGTACATCTTCAAATCCCGGATCCTCTCTGGTCGAGGAATTTAGGGTGAGGGGTCGAGAATGGCTGTACTAAGTCACTTTTGAACAAGGTGTACTGTACTAATTAACTTTTGAATAAGCTGTAATTGGTTCGGTTCTTAGTTGGGCTTTAGCCCAAAAAATATTAGGTTTGCCCAACTACGAACCAACGCTAAATTAAACTTGGGCTTCTTCCTGGACTAATTTGCTCCAACCCAAATCCTTGAGCGCGTTATTGCGGCGCAGAGGACGAGTGACCAACTCCAGGATATCCCGAGCGTTGGTGAAACCATGAATTTGGGCGAAGGTGAACTCGACTGACCATTTAGTATTGATACCGCGAGCTTCTAGGGGATTGGCGTGTGCCATACCGGTAATTACCAAATCGGGATTTAACTCATAAATCCGCTGAATTTGATTGTAGTTATCGGGTTTTTCGACAATTTTGGGCGTTGCTACTCCCATTTCGTGGCAAGTCTGTTCTAGGAGCGCTAGTTCAGCGGCTTGATAACGCTTGTCCATGTAGGGGATACCGATTTCTGGGCAAGTCATGCCGCAACGGATGAGGAAGCGAGCGAGGGAAATTTCTAGCAGGTTGTCTCCCATGAAGAAGACAGACTTACCGCGAATTAGTTCTATGTAATCTTCTAGGTTTGCCCAGATTTGTTGCTCGCGTTCTGCCATACCTTTGGGTTCGATGCCAAACACGGAGCAGATTTTTTCAATCCAGGCGCGGGTGCCATCGGGTCCGATCGGGAATGGTGCGCCGATGAGTTTGCACTTACGGCGACGCATTAAAGTGGAGGCGGTACGACTGAGAAATGGGTTAACACCAGCCACATAGTAGCCTTCTTCAATTACAGGCAGTTCGGTGTAACGCTTCGCGGGCAACCAGCCAGAGACTTTTATCCCGTGCTTTTTCAACTCTAGAGTGAGCTGGGTAACAACGGGGTCGGGGAGAGAGCCGAATAGTACCAGAGGAGGATGGTTGACATATTCGGAAGCGTCGGCGGCTACTTCTTCGTTTTTGCGCCCGAAGTTGAGGAGTTTTTGGATGGCGTTGCGGTCTTCTTTTTCCTTTTCTGGGGCTTTTTCGGGGCAGCGAGCGGCCATTGCTGCTAATACGGTGTCTTCCCCTTGAGTAAAGGCATAGTCGAGGCCGTTGGCGCGGGCTACCACGATCGGAATGCCGATTTCCCCTTCCAGTTTGGGGGCGAGACCTTCCAGGTCCATTTTAATAATTTCGGTGGTGCAGGTGCCGATCCAGACGATAACGCTGGGGTTGCGATCGCGTTTTATCTGCAAGCACAAGCGCTTCAGCTCCTCATAATCATTAAGCTGCGCCGAAATATCCCCCTCTTCTAACTCCGCCATTGCGTAGCGCGGCTCGGCAAAAATCATCACCCCCATTGCATTTTGCAAGAAATAACCGCAAGTCTTAGTGCCAATCACCAAGAAAAAGCTATCTTCAATCTTCTGATAGAGCCAAGCTACGCAGCTAATCGGACAAAAAGTGTGGTAATTCCCAGTTTCGCACTCAAAATTCAGTGCTTCAGGTTGCGCAACAGCCATCGACTAATTCTCCTCTTACTCGCTCAAAATTAACTACAAATCTGCCAGCAGACTAGAACTTTCATCCTCATCCCCAGCGATCGCATCCAGGTCAACCATATCCCCCTCATCAGATTCTCCACCCAAGCCGAGGCCATCTAGACCGTCTAGACCATCGTCATCATCGCCACCGAGGCCATCGATGCCACCGAGACCATCGTCATCATCGCCACCGAGGCCATCGATGCCACCGAGACCATCGTCATCATCGCCACCGAGGCCATCAATGCCACCGAGACCATCGTCATCATCGCCATCTAGGCCATCGATGCCACCGAGCCCCTCGGCGTCATCATCGAGGCCATCCATGCCACCGAGCCCCTCGGCGTCATCATCGAGGCCATCGATGCCACCGAGACCATCGGCGTCATCGTCGAGGCCATCCATGCCACCGAGATCATCGGCGTCATCGTCGAGGTCATCCATGCCACCGAGATCATCGGCGTCATCGTCGAGGTCATCCATGCCACCGAGACCATCGGCGTCATCATCGAGGCCATCCATGCCACCGAGACCATCGGCGTCATCGGCACCGAGGTCCTCCATGCCACCCAGATCATCGGCGTCATCGCCACCGAGGTCATCCATACCACCGAGACCCTCGGCATCATCAGCACCCAGGTCATCCATGCCACCCAGGTCCGTACTGGGTTCTTCCTCCTCATCGGCGAAAGACATAGCAGCGGCACCAACGGCGCCCACGGCTGCCACTCCCGCCACTGCGGCTACGGCTTGAGCAGTACCGCCCATTTTGGGCGCTGCCATTTCTGCCTCAGACTCATCACCCCACACGTCGGCGGCTTCTTCTTCTGCTGCCTTGGGCGGGAGTTTTGGTTCTGGGGCGGCTACCTCCGGTGGTTTGGCGGCGGCGGCTGGGACTGCCAGTTTTGGTTCTGGGGCGGCTACCTCCGTTGGTTTGACGACGGGGGTGGGCTGTTCAGTTTTAGCCGCCTGTGGGATTTCTCTAGCCTCGCCTTTGCTCAGAGCCATTTCTGGGTCAAAATGCAGACCCAAAACCTCAATCAGCTTGTCGGCATCGGGATTGAGTTGGGAAAATGGGAGCATCAACTGGGCCAGCTTGGGTTCGATCGCATTCATGGCGCCCAAGATGAAGTAGGCGCTTGGACGGCGGCCCCCGTCGGGGGTTTTTACCGGTGCTACCTGCATATGCAGGGTTAACCAGTCCTGGTTGGTTTGGAAATACTGCAACCACTTCTGCTTGAGGGCGCTGCTGAATTCTTCAAAAAAAGCCATAGTTTACCTCCCGAGAGTTGCTGAAATTAAGTCAGATTTTGCTGGTTGTTGAGATTACTCCTGCATGATACTGCTTTCTCAGCAACCCCTCCATCTCGGAAGTATCCTCCCGTATCCCTTTACACCATCATCAGGTCTAGGGCTTCTTCTTCCGTGGGGACAGGAGCCTTGCCGGGATTGAGGTAGAAGTCCGACAGCAAGGTAAACAGCTCCCGATCGGGCGAGTCATTCGGCACCACCCCTTCGGGACGGGACAAAATTTGGTCAGCGATATTCAAGTAGTAATCGCACACGTAATTTAAAGACGGGTCGCTCTCCGCCATCTCAAACAGCGTTTTGCCCTTCACCCGAGAAACCCGGATATCTTCAATCAGGGGCAAAATCTCCAATACTGGCATCGGCACCGAGTCCACATACTTATCAATCAGGTCCCGTTTTGAGGTGCGATTGCCAATCAACCCCGCCAGACGCAAGGGGTGAGTCCGGGCTTTTTCCCGCACCGAGGCAGCGATCCGGTTCGCCGCAAACAAAGCATCAAAGCCGTTGTCCGTAACGATTAAGCAATAGTCCGCATAATTCAGGGGCGCGGCAAAGCCACCACATACCACGTCGCCGAGGACATCAAACAGAATCACATCATATTCATCAAAGGCGTTCAGTTCTTTGAGTAGTTTTACCGTCTCGCCCACAACGTAGCCACCGCAACCCGCACCAGCCGGAGGTCCCCCAGCTTCCACACAATCGACGCCGCCGTAGCCCTTGTAAATTACATCTTCCGGCCACACGTCTTCATAGTGGTAATCCTTTTCTTGCAGGGTGTCAATGATGGTGGGAATCAGGTAGCCCGTGAGGGTGAAGGTGCTGTCATGCTTCGGGTCACACCCGATTTGTAGCACTTTCTTCCCCCGCTTCGCCAGGGCCACAGAAATATTACAGCTAGTTGTAGATTTACCGATGCCGCCTTTTCCGTAAACTGCTAGTTTCACGCTTTTGCTCTCCGTTACTGGCTTTTTATATTTCGCAAAGAATCTGGTTGTTTTGTCTTTAAACTTTGATGCCTTTACCTAGGCTGCTGTTTGCATTATTGTCCAAGCGCCCCATAAGAGTAAATAGTCTCTCGAAACAACCGGGGGTTTAAATCGCTAAAATCCAGTGTATATCAAATCATCAGCGATTAATTACCGTTGATGATTCCTGGCAAGCCCTAAAAATCCTAATTTATCAAGTTTATGTAATTAAATTATAAAATTAGTTACAATAAACAAAAAAATATCTTAAGGTTAGTAGTTGGGCTACACCTACAGCCCAATCTTGGGTTTGTAGTTGGGCTTCAGCCCAAAAAACGCTAGGTTTTGGATGGCTAAAGCCCAACTACGAGCCAATTAAGGGGCCCAAGGCCACGAGCCAGCATTCCTGCGGGACTAGGTTTGTGAATAATTATCAAGAATCGGATTTTAGGCGAGATTCTCTGGGGTGGGGAATGGGCAGAGGGGGAGGGCTTAAATCTTGAAAAACCATTGCTGGCGGTACATCCACAGCAAAATCAGCCACCAGAGCAAGACAGTGGCGATCGCAAAACACAACGAGCCATTCATCTGGCCCGCCCAAGAGACAAACAGGTGTTCATAAATCCAGGTTTTCAAACTGGGGGCGTCTTCACCGCTACCCAAGCGATAGGTAATGAGAATGCGAGCCAAGAAGCCAGAACCCACAAAAGCAAAAATCGCATTTAATCCCATCACCTCAAACGACCAACCCCACTGGCGCCAGTGGCGCACCTCGATCGCCTCGTAAATTGCCGCCAGCAGCAGTAGCGCCCAACCAGCGCTAAATAGCACATAAGAACTGGTCCACAGTTGCTTATTAATCGGGAAGACAAACCCCCACAACTGCCCCACCACCAAACAGCTCAGACCAAATAACACCAGTTGCCAGCTTGTGGCTGTCACTCTGGGCTGGCGGCGCAGCCATTCCCCGGTAAAATAGCCCACCAACACAGTCACAGCGGCGGGAATGGTACTAAACAGACCCTCTGGGTCAAAACCGATATCCCGGTTTAGCAAATGGTCTTTGGTGAGAATGAGACGGTCAATAAAAGCCCCAAAGTTACCTTCTGGGGACAAGTCCCCAGGGCCAAAACCCGGAACTGGCACCAATACCATCGCCCCCCAATAGGCGAGGAGCAGTCCCGAAGCCAAGGCCCATTGATGCTTCGGGGATAACTTCAGTATCCCTAGGGCAGCAATGATATAAGCTAAGGCGATGCGCTGCAACACTCCCAGGATGCGCAGGGTGGACCAGTCGGGCACCATACCGTTAAACAGCCAATTCAAGACCGAGGTAGAAGCGTTGAGTCCCACCCCGAGGGCGAATAAGAGAGCGCCTCGCCGCAGAATGCGCCAGTAAACTGAGGTAGCTGGGGGGAGTTCGGCGTGCTGATATTTGCCCAAAGAGAAAGTCATCGCCACGCCGACGATGAAGAGGAAGCTAGGAAATACCAGGTCTGTGGGGGTGAAACCGTGCCACTCGGCATGGCGGAAGGGGGGATATACCCATTCCCAGCTACCGGGGTTGTTGACCAGGAGCATAGTGGCGATCGCGATGCCCCGAAACACATCCAGGGAAGTCAGGCGCATAAACAGCTTGAGTTAATTAGGTATGAGGGGCTGACCAAATAGCTACAGCCGGGAAACTCTCCCAAATATACACTCCGGGCAGCAATTGGCGAAGTCAACGACAAAAAGCACCTCAAAATGGGGTTTAATACTGGCATTCCAGATTGTCCCGGGGAGGGGAAAATCAGGCAATGGAAGTGCAATGGCAAACCGCGAAAACTTACGAAGACATTATTTATCAAAAAGCCGAAGGCATGGCCAAAATTGCCATCAACCGGCCACATAAAAGGAATGCCTTTCGCCCGAAAACAACCTTTGAGCTATATGATGCTTTTGCCGACGCTCGGGAGGATCCCCAGATCGGCGTCATCCTGTTTACTGGTGTCGGTCCGCACACCGATGGCAAATATGCTTTCTGCGCCGGTGGAGATCAGACCGTGCGGGGGGAAGCGGGTTATGTGGATGATGGTGGCGTCCCCCGGTTAAACGTGCTGGACTTGCAGCGGCTGATTCGATCGCTGCCGAAAGTGGTCATTGCCTTGGTGGCGGGATATGCGATCGGTGGCGGTCACGTTCTCCACGTCATCTGCGACCTGACGATCGCCGCCGATAATGCCATTTTCGGCCAGACCGGTCCCAAAGTGGGCAGTTTTGACGGCGGTTTTGGCGCCAGCTATCTAGCGCGACTCGTGGGGCAAAAAAAGGCACGAGAAATCTGGTTTCTTTGCCGCCAGTACAATGCCGCAGAAGCTCTAGAAATGGGTTTAGTTAACTGCGTCGTCCCCGTGGAACAGTTAGAAGCCGAGGGAATTAAATGGGCAAGAGAAATTTTGACCAAGAGTCCCCTCGCCATTCGGTGTTTGAAAGCCGCGTTTAACGCCGAGTGCGACGGTCAAGCCGGGATTCAGGAATTGGCAGGCAATGCCACTTTGCTCTACTACATGACCGAAGAAGCCGCCGAAGGCAAACAGGCTTTTCTGGAAAAACGCCCCCCTGACTTTGGCTCATTTCCCTGGCGACCCTAATATGGCAGCAACTGCCAGGGGAGGGTTGGTCTAGGTGTGGGTCCCCAGCCACAGATATCAGCCGTACAGGCTCCTAGGTCTTCCCCAGACTTCCAAACAAAATCGCATCCCCAAAAGGGGAGCGAAGAAGGGCGAAGCATCCCAGCAATTATAGTCATTTCAAATAGAAATGAACCACTCGAGATTGCCCTCACCCCCATCTCCTTTTCTCTCTCCCCCCCTTTCCAAGGGGGGTAGGGGGGATGGAGAGGGGACGGGGGTGAGGGCGGAGTCAATCCCATTCTTACTTGAAATGACTATAGTTCTTTGGTTTTCGCCGCTCGATATCTGTCGGGATGCTTCGCCCCTACTCCGTGACATCCACCCAAAGCAAAATAGCATCCCCAAAATGGGATGCTATTTTTTCTTGCTTAGTAGATGCGCTCACGAAAGTTAAGTTTTATAAATTTCTGCCAATCTGTTGTAGTCACGGGCAAGTTTGAAGTGATTTCAACTAAATTCGCCCTACCTCGGCAACAGCAATTTTCCTTTAAGGATATTTACTTATTTACACCAACATCGCTTTGGCATCGCGGAGCGCGGGTTGGCGAGTCGCATCCGCAGCAGCACCGGGGAATTCGGTTGATTTTAAAGAACGTTCTAAAGATAGGATGTCTGGCAGCACCAGAGTTTGGGGGGGCCAGTTGGCGATCGTCCCATAGGCAACCCCCACAGCGGCGGTGACGGCTTCTGTATTTTCCCAAGATGGCGCAAACGGTGGGATCGCCAAGCAGCAAGCCTTCCACTTGCTTTGCACGGGGACACCCAGTTGCTGGCAATGTCCACCCCGCCGCCCCTCGGGAGTGAAGTACCGGCAATACCGACATGCGGATGCAAAGCAATTTGATGCGCTCATATGGGTTTCTCTTAAAAATCTGCTTTCTTTATTATCAGGGTATCCTCATATGAGCCCGGAAGCTGGCAAACGATTCTGGCTTGAGGGTTTCAGCGATCCCCAATCAATTTAAAAATTTATATTGTTTTTATATTTTCGTTAAATTTCGATACAATTGCCTATAGTAAATCAATTCTCGCATCAGGCGGTAACATATCGTTTTCGACCAAAGCTAAACGGGGATCAAGCTAAACCTTAAGCGCTACCAGGTCTGATAAAGCATAGTTTTAGGGGAAATCAGGGGAGAAAATATGCCCGGATTTTTCAGACCTGCTGGGATGGGGGTGGCGGCAATGACTGCGGGGAAACAGCAGCGGAGAAATCGGGATGCTCTCTCCTATGGCGATCGTGGTGGATGGGTTGAGTCGCAGTGGCGGGCTGGTATTAGAGAGTGCCCGCCCGTGAGAGGATATCTGGGATGATGAGGGTTAATTTTGCCCAGAGGTGAAAAAGGGAAATTGTCTGTAATCAAGATAATTATGGCAGTAAACCGGGGCTAACTGAGTGGGGATCGCTTTTGCTCGCCCCTTAATAAAGTCATAAGGCTGATGCTTCTGTAGGCGAGTTGGCTCTGGACCGGTTTTATCCCCATCCCCACCGTTCCCGCCTGCCTAGGGGTTAAATACACGATAAGAGGTTTTTTGTCAATAAGTAGAAAGCGGCAATGGTTATCTCGGGTAGTGGTGGCTGGGGAAAAAGCTATTTACTCGGACAAATCTGGTGGGACAGGAGAAACTGGCTCATTTGACCATGCTTTAGTGGCACAGAGGGCGCAAACCGACCAGCGATCGAGTTCCCCCGGTGGAGTGGGAGATTGACAAGTGGGGCAAAGGGGAAGACTGCCCCCAAGCTGCTGTAGTCGAGCTGCCCACTGTTGAAAAGCCGCCTGGGCTGACAGGGGCGATTTACCCCCAGCCTCAATTTCCGCCAATCTCATATGGCCAATGCGGCTGGGATGTTCCCGCCATAATGTTTCCGGGTCAACTACCCTGGGCGGGCTGCTCGGTTCAGTTTCTGTCCAACTGCGGGTAGAAAACTTGATATCCACCACCTCCGGCGATAGGTGGGAATTTAACTTAGCTAAAATTTGCCGTCTTCGCATCGTCAGGTCCTGAGACAAAGTTGCTGAGGATGTGGCTACCCATAACACCCGCCGATCGTCTATCCCCAAGGGGCGGGCTTGGCGTGCCACTGCTGGACCCACCACCGCCCCCCAGCACTGCAATAAATGCCGATATTCCTGTAGTCGCTGTCCCAGTGCGTCCCCTCCCCAAGCTCGCAAAACCTTAGCCAGCGAGTTAAAATCCATTTTTAATCCTCCCAAACCTGGATACTGCCCCACCTATCCCCAGCCATCACTGGCAAGATAGCATAGGGTGCCCGGGCGAAATCTCTGGAAAAACTCTCAGCAGTGCCATAGTATTTCCATGCTGGGGCACAATAAAACCAGAGCCAGCAAAAAGCCCACGGGGGAAAGCACCAACCTCCCCACACCTAGGATGAAATTGCCAGAATTAATTTTGTGCTGCTATGAACCAACCATCCTCACGTGACACCACCGCCACAGCGGCGCCAACCCCAAAACTCTCACCCGCCTTGCAGGCAGTTTTGGCCAGTTTGGATGTGGATATTGATACGGAACTTGCTCGCTACCGCCGCCAAAGACGGGGGGAACAACTTGAGCCCTCCTTCCGCACGATCGGGGGTGAAAAGGTGCAGAAAAATCTGGACTTAATCCAACTCACCCCTACCAGCAGCAGTCAATCTCATTCTGAGTTACCCAACTCAGCGGTGGCGGCGAGTGGGACGCCATTACCCCCACCTCGGGAGCAGTCCGCCGCCCCCACTACCTCGCTTCCTTTTCAGCCTTACACCAGCGCCCCGATCGTCCCCGTATCGGGCAATGGTGCCGCATCACCAGAAGCATCCCACACCAGAAGGGTGGAACCAGAGGTGGTAACAACAGAACCGGATGATTATTTAGAATCCTCCGAGGTACTGCTCAAAAGTATCGATGAAGAAAATTCCCGCAATATTTCGCCAGAGCTGGCTACCACCAGCCGCCGGAAGTCGAAAAACTTCCTGACACCTTTAACTGTGGGTAGTGCCCTGCTGTTTGTCGCCGCCAGTGGCACTCTCGCCTATGCGCTACTTAATGGTGGCGGCGGCGGTAATTGGAGCCTCAAGCGTCTGTGGCCTGGGGAGTCTCCGGCTCCTACTACTGCTGTCACACAGCCAACTCCCAACCCAGTGGCTAACGCTGAGCCGAAATCGCCGAATCTCGCCCGCCGGGAGTTCGTACCTCTGGATGTGGAGACCTTGGGGACTTTGGACGATGGCGAGTCTTCCTTGCCCACCCCAGCACCAGCTCAGGCACCGGCTTTGGTGGCGACAGCGCCCCAAACTCCGCCCCCTGCTGGCTCCTTGCCAGAGGTTGCAGTAGCCACAGCTCCCCCAGTTCCGGGCACGGCGCCGACGCTGCCTAATGCTGGGGGTTTGGAAAATATTAATACCATCTTGTTGCCGGAGTCGGTGAAGCAAAAACCGACGCCACCGGCTCCGGGGGTTAGCCCAACGGCGGCGGCGACGGCGCCCGCTGTACCGGCTGACTTGGCTGTGCCCCAATTTTATTATCTGCTGATGGAATATAAAAGTGATGCGAGTCTGAGGCAGGCGCGAGATTGGGTGCCGGATGCTTATGTGCGGGAGTTTCCCGTGGGGGTAAGGATTCAGTTGGGGGCTTATGATGATGAGCCGACGGCGAAGGAAGTGGCGGCAGAACTGCAGCAGTATGGGCTGCCAGTGGTGATATATAAGCCTTGATGTTAATTGGGGGTCAGCATTTCTGGCCCCATGCGATACCATAGAATCAGAGGGCACCGAAACACGAAGGCGCCACCACTGCCTAGTAGAAGCAATGGAAGGGAATTCGGTATGGGATTGATTGACCGGATTGTGCGGGTGATTCGCGCCAATATCAGCAGCTTGGTTGCCAATAGCGAAGATCCAGAAAAGGTCCTGGAGCAGACGCTCTCTCAGATGCAGGATGAGTTGGTGCAACTGCGGCAGGCTTTGGCGGGAGCGATCGCCACGCAAAAGCGCACGGAAAGACAGCACGACCAAGCCCGCTCCACCGCTGATGAATGGTATCGTCGTGCAGAATTGGCTTTGCTCCAAGGGGATGAAAAGTTGGCGCGGGAAGCTCTCAGGAGGCGTCAATCTTATCAGGAAACTGTGGTTGTGTTGGGGGGTCAACTCCAGCAGCAATTTACGGTGGTGGACAAGCTGAAACAAAATACGCGCTCTTTGGAAGCGAAAATCGCTGATGTGAAGACGAAAAAGGACCTTTACATCGCCCGGGCTCGATCGGCAAGGGCTTCGGCAAAACTTGCAGAAATGCTCGGACAGCTTGATGGTGGCAGTGGTTCTGTCTCGGCGTTCGATCGGATGGAGGATAAAGTTATTGAGTTGGAAGCTCGCTCTGCTGCTTTTGGGGAACTGGCGGGCGAAGACTGGGAGCAAAAATTTGCGGCTCTGGAAACTGCCAGCGATCGGGTAGAAACGGATCTGGCAGGGCTCAAAGCCCAAGTCTTGTCTGGCACCAGCCAACCCGCTTCCCCTCCCACTCCCCCTGCGGCTACGACCCCAGGGGATATTGACAGCGAGTTGGAAAAAATTCGCTCTCATATGAATAATCAACATAAAGTTGATACATAAAAGGAAGGCAAGAGATTTGCTCACATGACTAAACCATCCGATGCCAAAATCTGCGGCTGTTGTCGCTCGCCCGTCTCAATTAATTGCCCACTTTGTCCCGATTCCCAAATCAAGTTTTTACACTAGATAAAGATGGGCTTGGCCTGAAACTGCTGCCATCGGTTTGGAGATTGGCTATTGGGCAGACCCACCTGGCCAGTGGGTTGACCTCATCCCTGCCACCCAGCCAGATCATTTCAGAAAAGTTAGTTGTCAACCTCAATAAGGAAAAATAGAGTCATGGGATTGTTCGATCGCATTGCCCGCGTAATTAAGGCTAACCTTAACGACCTGGTGAACAAGGCGGAAGACCCAGAAAAAATTCTGGAGCAATCGATTATCGATATGCAGGAAGACCTGGTGCAACTGCGTCAGGCGGTGGCGACGGCGATCGCTACGCAAAAAAGAACTCAAAAACAGCACGAGCAGGCTCTGACCGAAGCCAATACCTGGCAGCAGCGGGCCCAGCTCGCTCTGCAAAAAGGGGATGAAAATTTGGCGCGGGAAGCCTTGGTACGCAAGAAATCTCACGCGGAAACCGCCGAGACTATGAAAGTGCAGCTCGATACCCAAAGTGGTCAGGTGGAAAGTCTCAAGCGTAACTTGATCGCCTTGGAAAGCAAAATTTCTGAAGCGAAGACGAAGAAAAACATGCTCAAGGCTCGGGCGCAAGCGGCGAAAGCCCAAGAGCAGTTGCAAAGTACGATCGGCTCGATGAATACTGGTAGTGCAATGGCAGCCTTCGAGCGGATGGAGGAGAAGGTGTTGCAGATGGAAGCTCGCTCCCAAGCCTCTGCGGAACTGGCGGGGTCCGGTCTCGAGCAACAGTTCGCCATGCTGGAAGCCGGGAACAATGTGGATGATGAACTAGAGCAGATGAAGCGCCAGCTAAGTGGCGGTAGCGTCAACCAAAGCCAACTCCCTGCCTCTGGGGCAACCACTAGCCCGAAAAAAGCCGTAACCGGGCTTGACGAGTTGGAGGAGTTACGCAAGCAGCTAGATCAACCCTAGTCTCGGGAGCCTGACGAGCCGCTGGGGGCAAAAGTCCTGGCGGCTGCTTGAGGTGCTGTGCCCAGTCATGTTAAAGTGAAGTAGTCTGGGCTACTTCCCTGGGAAATTGGGAGTAGCACGGGACCAGGGGGTTTTGCACTTGGAATTATTATGATAGTGAGTGGGATGAGCAGCAGTATTATTTCAATTCAAGAGGCAGAATTAGACACCGCGATCCACAGCGCCGCTACGCCGGTGTTGTTTTATTTTTGGGCGAGTTGGTGCGGTCCATGTAAGTTGGTGTCGCCATCAGTGGAATGGGCGGCGAGCAATTATGGCGATCGACTCACAGTGATCAAAATGGAAGTGGACGCCAACCCCCAAACGGTAAAGCAGTACAAAGTGGAAGGCGTGCCAGCTTTGCGCCTGGTCAAGGACGGAGTGGTGCTGGTCAACTATGAGGGCGCCATTACCAAAGCCAAACTAGCCGCTTTACTAGAACCCCACTTATAAAAAAGATATTCTGACTCGGAGGAAGCCTTTATGGCTTCGCAGTTTATCCGAGAAAGGTTAAAAAGAGAAAAAAAATGCAGTTTGCTAAACGTTTAGAGCCCCTGCGCTCCAATGTCTTCGCCCAAATGGACAATGCTAAGGCCAAGGCAAGGGCCGCTGGGCATCAGGTCATCGATTTGTCTCTGGGGTCTTCCGACCAGCCTACCCCTAAGCAGGCTTTAGAAGCGATCGCCGCTTCTCTGACTGACACTACCACCCACGGCTATATGCTCTTCCACGCCACCAAGGAGTTTCGGGAAGTGGCGGCCCGGTGGTATGAGCAAAAATATGGTGTGGCGGTTGATCCAGAAACGGAAGTCCTTCAGCTCATCGGTTCTCAAGAAGGAACCGCCCATTTACCCCTGGCAGTTCTCAACCCAGGGGATTTTGCCCTGCTGATGGATCCGGGCTACCCCTCCCACGCTGGGGGTGTTTATCTGGCTTCCGGTCAAATTTACACCATGCCGCTGCGGGCAGAAAATGGCTTTTTGCCCGTGTTTGGGGATATCCCGGCGGCGGTTCTCGCCCAAGCCAGGATGATGGTTCTGAGCTATCCCCACAACCCCACCAGTGCGATGGCACCTTTGTCGTTTTTTGAAGAGGCGGTGGCTTTCTGTCAGCGACACGACTTGGTGTTAGTTCACGACTTCCCTTATTGTGATTTGGTGTTTTCTGAGTCGGTGCCTTCAGTATTGCAGGCGGACCGGGATAAAACTGTGTCCATTGAGTTTTTCACCATGTCGAAGTCGTACAATATGGGCGGCTTCCGCATCGGTTTTGCCATTGGTAATGCGGAATTGATTCGGGCTCTGCGCAATGTGAAGGCGGCGATCGACTTCAACCAGTACCGGGGCATCCTCAATGGGGCGATCGCCGCCCTCACCGGCTCCCAAGACTGCGTAACCGCCACCGTGGAAACCTACCGCCGCCGTCGCGATACCTTCGTCGGAGCCCTCAACCGCATCGGCTGGTCTGTCCCCCTACCCCAGGCAACCATGTACGTCTGGGCCAAACTCCCATCCCCTTGGGAGCAAGATTCCATCGGTTTCTGCCTCCAAATGGTAGAAGCTACCGGTATCGCCGCCTCCCCCGGAGCCGGTTTTGGCAAAGCAGGCGAGGGATATGTACGCTTCGCTCTCGTCCACGAACCCCCAGTGTTAGAAGCCGCCGTGGCTAAAATTGGCACCTTTTTGCGCAGTACCAATTCTATCCCCGCCGTACCCGAGGCGGCCACTGCAGGGATTTAAATTTTCGCAGTCCCTGGAATCAGAAGCCCGGTTTCTGCACAGAAGCCGGGTTTTTGGTTTTTATCTTCCCAGTTGCCACAGTAGGACAGGAGAGTAACCGCTAGAGCATAAATTCAATCCCGCTCTCACCCCTACCAACTTTGCCAAATCTTTAATAAAATTCACGCTTAATCAACTCTAACTTTACGTCCCCTTTCGATAAGTAGATATAACATGGAATTAATGGGAGTAGTAGTCACAGTACCGGCAATTCAAGAATTACCCCTACAATGCCGAGAAAGCTCCTACCCAACCCCCGACCCCCCCGCCAAACTTTCTGGAGACCTACCATGACCACACTAACCCAAAAATTACTCATCGGTAGCATCGCCGCTGCCGCCACCCTCGCCGCTGCTCCCGCTTTCGCTGGTTCCTTCACCGTCAGCGGCACTGATTACTACTTATATGATGTGAGAGATAGTAACGGGGACGGGGTGCTTGACCAAACCTACCGCAACTCTAGCGCCAGCTTGGATGCTATCTTAGCTGGTAACAAGAGCAACCCTGGCGGCAACATCGAGTTATTCGCGAGCAGCGAACGCGCAGGCACGAACTTCTTTGCTCCCCAAGTCACCCTCAGTGGTCAAGTGGGCAGCCAAACTCTGACTCTGAGCAGTCTCAACGCTAATGACTGGTTCTCTACAGGAAGCGGGAATAATTATACTTATTCCGGCAATACCCTGGCCACTCGCTGGTTTAACTCCCTGCTCACTGCTGCTGGTCAAGGCGGGATTGTGAATAAAGCTCTCGGTCAGCTTGCTTTTAACCAGTTTCTCAATGGCGGCGGCTTCCAGCGCAGTTCCGACCCCAATATCTCATATATTGACCACAGCGCGGGTAAAATCAACATTGGTTTGGCTGGTCACTACAATATGAAGGATGTGTATAACTACGCCTTCATTCCCAATGGTTTCCAAGCCAGTGAAGTGGTGAAGTACACCTACGGTGGCGTAACTCAATACTTGTACAACTTTAACGCCACGGCTACGGGGTTAAAAGAACTCAGCGATGGGAAGTCCCACAGTGGTAACTATGAAGTGACTGTGGCAGTGATTCCTGAACCTTCCACAATGGTGGGTTTGATGTCTCTCGGTGGAATACTTGCCGCTACCAAAAAGCGCAAGGCGGTTAAAGAATCCTAGGCAAATGGTAGGGTGGGCAATTGCCCACCCTACAGCTTTTGATTGCTGGCTACAGAAAACCGCTAGATTAAACTCGCGAGAGCAGGTCAAGGGCGAGGAATTCGCTTTGGTCTTGGTTGAGGCTAGGTGGTAAGCTGAGGTGGCGATTGTCGGCTATTACTCCTCTGCCATCTTTACCACAGGCGAATAGGGGTTGCCCAGGGATAGCACTAAAGCTGGGACAGTTGCCGTAGGTGCAATCTATGGCGGCATAATATTTGTTTTCATCTTTGCTCTTGACGCATTTGGCCCAAGCCTCTGGGTCCACACCGGAAGGGGAACATTGGAGGACTAAACCCAAACCGATGGCTTTAAAGGCACAGTCAGCGTTGACATAACAGCCGTTTTTCTGGAATGTCCCTAACCAACCATCATTAGATTGGGGGTCTGTACCATCGACAAACAGACTATCCATTTGCTCGGGGTTGTCGAGTAGGTCTTGGGGGCCGATGCTCAGGACGCCGGAGAGCATCTCTACCAGTTCGGTTTGTTGGGAGTCCAGAGGTTGGCCGTTGTAGATTAGTTGGCTGTCGGTGTTGCCGCCATCACCCATTGGCGGGAATGATTGTGCTGCTGCTTTACCGGTGGTTGCCCACATCAGGAATGCTGCGGAGGCGATCGCCGTTACTATCTTGTTCATTTAAATCTCCGTTATTGCCTGCGAAGTATCAATATTGGTTCTGTCTGTGCATGGCTGGAACCGTGACAACCGGCACTGGGGAGCGCCAAAACAGCCGATCGCCTCCTGCAAAAGCCATGCACAGCATTTGTAGGGGATGTAGAAGCGAGTTAGTTGCTAGCCGCACTCCACATAACCCGATCTTAACCGGGGAAAACGGGAAGGTCAACGGGGCAAAGGGGCGAAAAGCCCTTTATTTGTGGGAATTTCGATGAATTTTTGGTAAAGATTTTCCCAGCGTCAGGGAGGAGGTATCTTTGGGGTATCTTTGTGGCTCTGCCAAAGGGGAGAATTTGCCGCTCTTGCCCTTTGGGGCTAAAATGCAGATGCGGCATCGCCAAGACCAGTGTTAAGGTTCTGTCTTGAGGTGCGATCATGCCACACCTAGGCGACAACAGAGAACAAGGTAAATATGAAAGCAACTGATAGCGAGCTAATTTCTCGGCAAGCGTCTCGCCTCCTAAAACAGGCGGGGACAGTGCTAATTGTCATCTCACTTTTAGACTTAGTAATGTTGCCTTTTCCTTTGGAGTTGGGGGACGTGCGGTGGCGGTTGAACCTCACCACCCAGCTTATCGAGCGAGGGATAGTTCCCATGCTGGGGATGGCTTTAGTTTTCAGTGGCTACGGCTTTGAAACTCTCACCGGAGCCGCCTATATCAAACCCAAAAAACTGCGAGATTTAAAATTGTGGGTATTTTTAATTTCTAGTTTTTTAGGATTTATTTTTCTCGTTTTAGCTCCCGCCCATGCTTTTAATGCTTTTAGTGCCAGTAATCAAGCCATAGCCGGTTTCAAAAAAGACGCCCAACAAGCGGAAACGCAGCTAGAAGAACGATTGCAGCAGCAACAAACACAAATCGCCTCTATTCTCACAAGTCAGCAACGCCTGGATGATTTTATCAAAAGCGATAATTTTAATGAAGAGCAGCTCGCCAAGTTAAAAGAATTTCAGAATGACCCAAAAGCGTTGGAAAAGCAAACAGAAGCCATCCGCACCAATGCGAAAAAAGAAATCGAAAAGCGCCGCCAAGAAGCCGAGAAAAAATCCCGCACTGGTGCCCTGAAGTCTAGTTTTAGATTGGGGATTAGTAGCCTGCTGTTGGCAAGTTGCTATATAACCATTGGCTGGACTGGGTTAAAAAGTGAGAATAAACCGAAAAGACCTAGAGTGTAGGGTAGAAGTAAAATTGTGTTGGCAGCAAATCATAGGATGGTGATTGATCGCTATTTTACAATTCGCCAACACTGTCAAACAAAAAAGACTAATTTTTTATGTGTCAAAGTCAGCCAATTCATCCCCACATTTTTGGCATTTTTCTTGATCTGATATATCTGCTGGTGGGTTTGATGAAACCGAAAATACTGACAAATTATCACTGGTAGAAGATAATTTCGCAATCATATATTCCCAAGCTAGTTGTTTCCAATGTGGACATTCAACATTGTAATGATATTTTTTAGATGGGTTTTTTCTGATATATTGAATACCTAAATTATCCCTAACATAGCTGATATAAGAATCAGGATTATTTACAATTTTCTGGTATTTATCGAGTTCATCGCGTAAGCGGATTATTTCGTTCCGAAGCGCCTCAGCATCATTAATATCGTAACTAGAAGCATCATCATATAATGATAATTTTGCCGATAAGATTTTTAGTAACTCATGTACTTGATAAGCCAAGCGAAGACGACCAGCACTAATTTGATTGATAGCTGCTACTTCTGCAGATAATTTAGTTATGACTTGTGCAAAACTTATTGGTGATGGTTGTTGGTTTATAAAATTCAGTAAATTAGTGACAATTTTCTGAATTTGTTTATAATCTTTATCAGCCTGACTCGAAAAAAGAGGACGAACATAATCTTGGATATTCGCGAACACGCGATAGCGTGGAGATCTTCTAGGCTCTAGCTCTTCTAAAATTTTATTTCTCTTATTTTCTAGCGCTTGAATCGTTTTAGCAATTTTTTCGTGGTTGGTCGAGGCATCTGCACCCAGAATTTCTAATATTTCCTGACACAACCATAATTGAGACTCTAAGATATTTAACTTGTAAATTTGCTTTTGATTGTCTGGCTGAGAAATTATATCTGTTTTTTGTAATAATTTATGCTGCATAAGATTAACTTTGGCTGCTATAGTACCTTTGAAACAAGCAACTATTAAATCTATAGCTTGACCGAAAGGAAAAGAGTAGTCTGCCAACCAACCAAATAAAAGCCAGAAAATTAAAGAAAAAATCAAAAATACAACTACTTGAGCGTAGTTTACGAATTTATTTATATTGTTAGTTGGTTCTAGGTCATCATTTGTGAGATTGGGAAAAATGATGTAATTATCACCAATGTTTATGTCGAAAAAAGTTATTTATTTCCTGTCCTGTTACTTTTCCCGTGTTGTTATTGACACTAATGTTGACCCCTGATTGGCTAATATTGGGAGAATTACTTTCTCTTTCTCTGTGGTGATATTCTCTTACAAGTCTTTCCAGCTCTTCGCAAAACTTATTATCGCCCTGAGCTTCACGTAATATCTCTGCCTCTAAAACCTCTGGTTTAGCACCCTTGATTTGAAATCTCCCTTGAAATTTTTTGTTGAGAAAATCTACAAGATCAGATCCAATTTTCCCCAAAGCACCATCCAAAGCCTTATCACTTATAGCCTGTAGAATTTTTATTGTACTTAAAGCCAGTTGGGATACGTCCATGTTCGTATAATCTTGATTTCGATTCTTGTCTTGGAAAAGCTGGTTATAGAAGTTCTATATCCACCCAAACTCTTCTTTGCTAGGAGAATCGGTATTTCCGGATTCTCCGCACCTAAGAGCTATGGCCAGACTACTTCCATAACGCACGTGAGCCGCAAAAGCGATAAGTCTTACTTGTACTCATACAGTATAGACTTCATCCAGTTCCCTGTCAAGGGCTACCGCAGAGATTGAACCATTAAATTTTCGCTTCCCGATGTGGCCTGAGATTGCCACCTCTATGCCAAACGGGGACCGAGAGAGCCATCTTTTGGCAATCAACCGGCCCAAACTTGGCCTTCGGCCCCTAGATAATTAGGAGAATGAGCCAGGAGATAGACATAAATAACCTCAACATAGGCAATCTACAGAAAAATTATGCCGGTCATACCCGCCCCCGAGTAAGCGGGGGCAGGCTCCAGCGATAATCCAGGTTTAAACTGGCATCTTACAAAGTAGCCTGCAATTGGTCAATCAGGCTTTCGATGTAATCCAACGCGCCCCGAATCGTGGCGGCATCTTCCAAATTTACGCCCACGTATTGCCGCAGGGCTTCTACTTGATTCATACTACCACCAGCCGCTAGTAATTGCAAGTATCCAGGGATAAAATCTTTACCCATTTGCCGGTATTGCTGATAGCAGGCGAGGCTGACGATATTGGAGGCTGTATATTGGTAGCAGTAGAAGGGTTTAAAGAAGATATGGCCAATGCGAGCCCAGTCGTACTGGTGTTCGGGCAACATTTCTATGGCATTGCCGCCTAACTTCTGATATAATTCCGTCCATTGCTGATTGACGAAGTTTTGGTCAAAACTTCCTGATGCTGCTTGCTGGTGGATGGCCATCTCTAAGCGGCTAATCGTGCTTTGGCGGAACAGCAAGTTTAGCTGGTCTTCTAGCTGTCGCGTCAGTAGAGATTTGCGCAGTTGCTTGTCATCCCCGGCGGTTTCTAGCAAATAATCCAGCAGCAGCAACTCATTAAATGTAGATGCTACTTCAGCTAGCACTAAAGGCGGATTGCTGTTAAAATAAGATTGGGCTTTATCTATCCAGGCAAAGTGTAAAGCGTGTCCCATCTCGTGGGCGAGGGTAAACACGGAGCTGTAGTCATCGGTGTATGATAGCAGCAAGTAACTGTGTTTGCCGTGGGAGTAAGCGCAAAAAGCTCCGCCACGCTTTCCGGGACGGACTTTGGCATCTATCCAGTTTTTCAGGAAAAATTCTTCGGCTCGGCGGGCATAATTGATATCAAACCGCTCTAATGCCGATAATAGGGTTTGGACGCCGGTTTTATATTCTACTGGTGGTAGTGGTGTTTCGTCTCCTTTTGTCCAGGGAGCGTAGATATCACAAATGCGGATTTTTTGCCCTAATGCTTTGCCTTTGAGTTGGTAGTATCGCTCGAATAGGTCAAACCGGCTACCCGTCCCTGCCATAATGGCTTGGAATACTGGCTCGGAGACTTCATCGGCGAGGAGTTGTTTATGCAAAGTAGATTGATAGCCCCGCATTTGGTTTTCTATGCGGTGGTCTTGAGCGACGGTGTTGAGGATGAAGCTATAGAGGGAGTTGTGACTTGCTAAAACTTGCCGAATACTGCGGTAGGCTTGGTATCGTATTTCTGGGTTGGGGTGATAGGCTAAGGCTCCGAGTTCGGCTTCGGTACTGGCGGTTTTGCCTTCTGGGGTGGTGACGGGTTCGTATTCTTGCTCGCCGAGGTGGACGGAGCGTAATTGGATGAATGCCTGCCTGCCAGTGAGGTTGTCTTGGTTGCGGGTTTGTTCGACAACTTCGGGGAGTTTGTGGGGGCGTCTTTCGGCGATGCGATGCAGATAGTGGCTGTAGGGTTTGAGGGCGGCTGCTTGTTGTAATTGATGGAGTTTTTCTGGTTCTAGTTCTTGTAGTTCTAAGTCAAAGAATAGGAGCTGGTTCTCGATCGCGGTGAGGGCTTCCATCACTTTATCGAGAAATTGTTTGGCTTGGGTGTTGCGGGTGTCGGCGGCGAAGACGAGGGAGGGATAGGCGTAGATGTAGCCGGATTTTTGACCCATTTGTTCGAGTTGTTGGAGGCGGGAGGCGAGTTCCTCGGGGGTGAGGTGGGCGACTTGGCCTCGATCGCGTTCCCGAAACTGGGCGGCTTCTGCCTGCAATGCTTGTAAGTCTTGCTCTAATTGTGGGTCATCAAAACCTCGATATAGGTCCGATAAGTCCCATTCTTGGGGATTAGCGAATTGTTCTAAGTTGATATTTGCTGGTGTCGTTACCAATGTGCAACTCCTGGGGAAATGGCTGGTTTTGATTAATTTTGATTATATCGCAATTTGGGAGTGATTCTGGTGATTGTCATTTGTCATTTGTCCCTTGTCCAAGAGGAGACAGGAATAGGGTGGGCAGGCACTGCTTTTGACCAATGACCAATAAGCAATGACCAAATGCCTGCCCACCCTACATCTAATAACCAATTACTTGTCCCTTGTGGAACCAATGACCAAGGACTAAGGACCAAGGACAAATGACCAAAGATTAATTTTCGGGGGTAGGTTTGCAGCAGTCGATCGTCCGTTCAACACCAACTGCACCTAATCCCACGGATTGCAGGAGTTCTTCCCAAGCTCCGGGATATTTGTCCCGGTTGGCATCGATGATGGTGAGGGCATCTTGCCAAATGCTGGCTTGGAGGTAAATTTTGGCCTGTTCTATGGGTTCTGCTGCCACTTTGGCTAACTGATTTTGCATTTCGGGACTAAGTTGGCTGCGGCGGATGGAACCGCGCACAAATTTATCGAGTTCCCGTTGTTGGGGATTGCAAATCAGCGCTAATTGCCACTGATACTCTTGGTTGGTTTCTAGGGCAACTGTGCTGGGGAGGTTTAATTTAATGACGCCGGGAGGGTTCTGGACGCCGAAAAAAGTGCTGTAAACTTCGTTGCCTTCCTCATCAACGATGACGAATTCTCCCTCCTGGGCGGTGGTTTGGGGAATGTAGGCGAAGATGGTGGGATTGGGGGAAACGGTGGTGCTGGCGTTGTTGTGGGTGGGCATTAAGGCGGTGAGGGGTCTTTCGTCTCTGCCGATACAGTCGCCGCTGCCTCTGGTCCCTGCGCCAACGGTGCTTTCGGGTTGCCCCACGTCACCGGCACTGCCAGGGAATTCCAGTCCGTAGCGAGTGCCTGCACCTACGGTTTGTCTGGGTTGTCCGATGTCGCTGCCGGAGAGACCAGGGGGTAGCTGCGATCGCACCGGTGGTAGCTGCACAGTCAGGAGGGCGATCGCTGGCGATAGCAATCCTGCTACAATTGCCCGATAGTGAAGATGATAACTCATAGTTAAAATACCTATTTCTGGTCAAAAGTCCCAAGTCATTTGTCCTTTGTCCTTTGTCCTTAGTCACTTGTCAAAGAAACCCCAGCCCAATGGCGGACAAAGAACACAAATGACTTGGGATAAGAGACTAAGGACAAATCACCAATAACAATGTAACATAAGAGCCAAATTGCCTGCGATGGTTCCTAGCCCCCAAACCCTGCCCCTACTGAAAGACCCGGAAAGACTAGAAAACCGGCTCCGGGAACTGCCCTCCCAGCCGGGAGTGTATTTGATGCGCGACAGTGCAGAGACAATTATCTATATCGGGAAGTCAAAGCAACTTCGATCGCGCATCCGCTCCTATTTCCGCCCCGGACAACAGCTCAGCCCCCGCATTTCCTTAATGGTGCGGCAAATATGCGATATTGAATTTATCGTTACCGACACGGAAGCGGAAGCCCTCGCCTTAGAAGCCAACCTCATCAAGCAGCACGACCCACATTTTAACGTCCTCCTCAAAGACGATAAAAAATATCCCTTTCTCTGCATCACCTGGTCAGAAGAATATCCCCGCATTTTCATCACCCGCAAACGCCAGATGCGCCATGCCAAAGACCGCTATTATGGCCCATATGTGGATGCGGGACAACTGCGCAATACTTGGCAGCTCGTGAAGCGGATTTTCCCCCTCCGCCAACGTCCCCAACCCCTATATAAAGACCGCCCCTGCCTCAATTATGATATAGGCAGATGTCCCGGAGTCTGTCAAAATTTAATCTCCCCAGAAGATTATCGCCAGACAGTGCAAAAAGTGGCGATGGTCTTCCAGGGACGCACCACGGAACTGGTGGCAACTTTAACCAAGCAAATGGAAACAGCCGCTGAATCGCTGCAATTTGAACTCGCCGCCCGCATCCGCGACCAAATTGCCGGTTTGCAGAGTCTGACCGCCAGTCAAAAAGTCTCTTTACCTGATGATACTATATCCCGCGATATTATTGCCTTAGCAGCGGGGAAAGATAGCGCCTGTATTCAACTATTCCAAATGCGTGCCGGACAACTGGTGGGGCGGTTGGGATTCGTTTCTGGGGCGGGGGAACTGGGAGAAATCTTGCAGCGGGTGTTAGAAGAATGTTATCAAACCGCCGAACCGGTAGAAATTCCCACGGAGATATTAGTCCAGCATGAATTGCCCGATGGCGATATATTAGCGGCTTGGTTGTCGCAACGCAAGGAGCGAAAAGTGACGATTATCACGCCCCAGCGACAAACGAAAGCGGAATTAATAGAAATGGTGGCGAAAAATGCTGGTTATGAGTTGGAAAGGCTGGAAAAACAGCAAGATAGCAATTATGCGGCTTTGCAAGATTTAGCGGAACTGCTGGATCTGCCAGAATTACCCCACCGTATGGAGGGATATGATATTTCTCATATTCAGGGTTCCGATGCGGTGGCGTCTCAGGTGGTATTTGTGGATGGTATCCCGGCGAAACAGCATTACCGTCGCTATAAAATTCGCCACCCGGAAGTAACATCGGGTCATTCTGATGATTTTGCTAGTTTGGCGGAAGTGATTGGCCGCCGTTTCCGGGATATTGCTAAGATTAAACGAGAGAGTGGCCAAATTATCCCTAGTCAGGATATGCCAGATTTGGTGATGATAGATGGGGGGAAAGGTCAGTTATCAGCGGTGGTGGAAGTGTTGCGGGAGTTGGAGTTACTTTCTGATGTGCGGGTGGTGAGTTTAGCGAAGCAGCGGGAGGAGATATTTTTGCCTGGTGAGTCTTTGCCTTTGGCGACGGATGCGGAACAGCCCGGTGTGCAGTTGTTGCGGCGGTTGCGTGATGAGGCGCATCGGTTTGCGGTGTCGTTTCATCGCCAACAACGGACGGAGCGGATGAGGCGATCGCGTCTCGAAGACATCCCCGGTTTAGGCTTTGAACGGCAAAAACAGCTTTTAGCCCATTTTCACTCCCTCGATTATATCAGCATCGCCACCCCGGAGCAACTGGCACAAGTCCCCGGTATCGGTCCTAAGTTAGCTCAGCAAATTTACGCTTATTTTCATCCATGAACATCCCCCCTCAAACCGTGAAACGCGGTATCCATTTTTTCATCGGCGGTTTAATCGTCTGGCAAATCATCATTATTATCGTTTATTTGGTCAGCGGCTGGCCTAACCGCGAGCCTTATCAGCCTTTTGATATGGATGGTCGCCTGACTATTCCCACTTTACTGCAAGCGGGGATAATTTTGTCAATTAGCCTGATTTTTTTCGCTTTTTCCCTGGTCAAGACTAAACCAGGAGAAAAACCCCGCCGGTCTTTTTGGCTGACTGTGGCGTTGTTGTTATTATATGCCGGTTTGGATGAAATGTTTAAACTGCATTTGGGATTTTCTGGGTTAGTCCCGATCGTGGGGACGAAATACTGGATTGGCATTTACAGTTTTCTCATCGTTACTACCGGCGTCTTGTTTTACCGGGATTTTAAAGCCGTGTGGGATTTTTATCGTCCCTCGGTCATCTGGGGACTGTCGGGACTAGGAATTGCGGTTTTTGGGGCATTTGTTGGGGAAATTTTTAAATACACTTTATTGCCCCTGCTACTAAAATGGCTTTTCCCTCAGCGTCAGATAGTCGCCGCCTTTGCTGAACAAATCAGGATATCCCTTGAAGAAGGCTTGGAAACCTTTGGCGAAATCTTGATTTTGTACGGGGTGTTATTGTAT
>DVDU01000273.1 GCA_015296065.1 Oscillatoriaceae cyanobacterium M33_DOE_052
CCCACACTCCCCACACTCCCCACACTCCCCTGGTCCCCCCGTCCCCCGTCTCCCCGTCCCTCTAGTTGTATGGTATGGGTGCATTTCCAGCCAGAAGTCAGGGAGCCCCCAGATTAAGCCCTGGGGGAGCCGATTGGTAAGCCGCTTTCCGGTGCAACGATGTGCGATGGCTAACGCCGACCCCTGACGGGGTTCGACTATCCGCCGATGGGGGAGAAATACCCTTTCGGCGATCGCCGCCAGGAAACGCCCCTACAGAAGCTCTGGGGGGGCGCTGGCGACTCCCACCACCGGGTGTGGCTCACCAATAACAAGCCCCCAGGTTAAACCCTGGGGGCATAGCCGAATCAAAATGTAGTCCCCAGCGTCACTGCTGGGGGATTTGTTCAGGGTGCCCGGATGGAACCCCAAGAAATTATCAAGAGATATGCTGCTGGAGTGCGAGACTTTGCCGGGATTAAGCTCAGCGAGGTTAACCTCAGTCAAGTCAATCTTAGCGGCATCAATTTAAGCGGAGCCGACCTGAGTATTGCCAATCTCAGCGGCACAAATCTAAGTGCCGCCAATCTATCACATGCCAAACTCAACGTAGCGAAACTCAACAGTGCCCATCTTAGCGGCGCTAATCTTAATGGGGCTGACCTGAATGTGGCCAACCTGATCCGCGCTGACCTCAGTGGTGCGCAGCTTATGCAGGCGGCTCTGATTCGCGCTGAGCTGATGCGCGCCGAACTCAGTGGCGCTAATCTGGCCCAAGGGAACCTGAACGGAGCCAACCTCCGAGAGGCTAAACTCAGGCAGGCAAATTTGGTCAGTGCCAATATCAGTGAAGCGGATATGCGGGGCACTTCCCTGGTGGCTGCCAATCTGGAGCAGGCCAATTTGCGGGAAACTAACCTCAGTGATGCTGACCTCACTGGTGCCAATCTGAGAAATGCGGAATTGCGGCAAGCGGACCTATCCCATGCCAAACTGATTGGCGCTGACTTGAGTGGGGCAAATTTGCGTTGGGCGGACCTCAGCGATGCCAATCTCAAAGGCGCAGACCTCAGCGGCGCTAAGTTGAGTGGTGCTAACTTGCGGGGTGCGGATTTGAGTCATGCCAACTTAATCGATGCCAGTTTGGTGTATGCGGATTTGACCCAATGTAATTTAATCGGTGTAGATTGGACGGGCTCTGATATTTCTGGTGCGACTTTAACGGGAGCTAAGCTGTATGCGGTTTCTCGCTTCGGTTTGAAGACGGAAGGCATTACCTGCGAATGGGTGGATTTGTCTCCGAATGGCGATCGTACCCAAATTTTCCGCTTCACTCCAGAAGCATCGGAAAACTTTTTCCATCAGACCCTACCCACCGTAGAAATTCTCATTGATTCTGGCATCGACCAGGATGCCCACCTGGCTTTAGCCCTCGCCTACCATCAAATCGCGCATCGGTATCCTGACCTCATTCAACCACCGAGCATCGACGCCGGACCGAGGCGAACTAAATTAATCTTCAGGATGACCAGCGAAGCCAAATTGTTTTCGACTTCTTATGTAGCCATCTTGCCTTTTAAAGATGCGGCAGTCACCCAGGAAAATCTGGTTCATCTCGTCCAGATGATTGAATCAGAAGATATCAGAAACGTCCTTAACCAAGCAATGGAAAAAGTCAAGGAAATCAAAACCTCCCCCACCTTCTCCCGAATCGTGCAGCGGGGGAAATTTTTCCAAGCCCCCACCCAAACCATTTTAACTAATTCGGGTAATCGGACCTTAGATGTCCACCACCACCCTAATTTTGGCAAGCGGTTGGTCAACTTGACTGCTGGGATCGGTTTACCCCCGAGTAGTCTGATTGGTGGACCGTCCTTAAACCTTCCCCCAGTCAGCATCGTGGTCAATTTTATTAAGGGGTTGAATTCTGTAGCATCTGATGCGACTAAAATTCAATAAGTTTGTCCTTTGTCCTTTGTCAAAGGTCAAAAGTCATTTGCCCTTTGACCTTTGACAAGAGACCAAGGATCACATTTGTCTGCCAGTCCGCTTGTCAAATATCACAGGACAAATGACCAAGGACTTTTGACCAATGACCAATGACCAATGACCACCACGGTATAGTCTATGCAAGCTGAGGAAATTATCAGAAAATATGCTACAGGAGAAAGAAACTTTGCTGGCGTCGCCTTACCTGAAATTAACCTGAGTCGGGCTAATCTCACTGGGATCAATTTCACTGATGCAATTTTGAGTATTGCGAATCTCAGTGGTTGTAATCTCAGTGATGCTAACCTGAGCGGCGCCAAACTGAATGTGGCTAGATTGAGCGGGGCGAACCTCAACAAGGCGAAATTAAATGGCGCCATTCTCAATGTGGCGAATTTGGTGCGGGCAAATATGAGTGAGGCGGAGCTGATGCAAGCGGCGCTGATTCGCGCTGAGCTGATCCGCGCTGACTTGAGCCGTGCCAATCTCAAGGAGGCGAACCTGAATGGGGCAGATTTGCGGGAAGCGAAGCTGCGACAGGTCAACTTGAGTGGTGCTAACTTGAGTGAGGCGGATATGCGGGGCACTTCTCTGGCGGGGGCGAACCTGGAAGGGGCAACCCTGAGCGGGACGGATCTGAGCCGATCGGATATGAGTCGGGCGGACCTGACAGATGCGGACTTGAGACATGCCAACCTCAGCCGGGTTAACCTCAGTGGCGCCATCTTGCGGGGGGCGAATCTCCGCTGGGCGGACCTGAGCGGTGCTAACTTGAGATGGGTGGATATGACTGAGGCGAAGTTGAGTGGTGCCAACTTGCTGGGAGCGGATTTGAGTAATGCGAATTTAACTAATGCCAGTTGCGTTCACGCAGATTTAACTCAGGCAAATCTGATCCGGGTGGAGTGGATGGGAGCGGATATGTCGGGGGCGACTTTAACCGGTGCGAAGCTGTTTGGGGTTTCCCGTTATGGCTTGAAGACGGAGGGGATTACCTGTGAATGGGTGGACCTCAGCCAACATGGCGATCGCAGCGAGATTTACAAGTTCACCTCGGAAGAGGCGAAACAGTTTTTTAATCAAACCCGGCCTTTAGTCAGAATTATCATTGACGCGCCTTTAGACCAAAATGCGAATTTCGCCTTGGCCGGAGCCTATCACCAAATCTCCCAGGAATCGCCGGTAAAAATTCCGCCACCGAGCATTGATGTGGGCTACCGCCGCACCACAGTGATTTTTCGGATGGATAGCGACACGGATATCTTTTCTACGGCTTATCTGGCCTGTCTTCCTTTTCGGGATGCGGAGTCAATTCAGAAAAATATCATCACCCTGATGAAAATGCTGCAAGCTCACGCGATTAATAGCCACAGTAAAGATACCCTGCGGCAAATCCGGCAATTGAGTTTGGTGCTGAATGACACGATTCAAACGGTTAATAAGCTGAAGGTGCTGATGCCTAACGGCATGAATCCGGAGGATATTTCTTTCTTCCAAGCTCCCACCCGCATCCTCCTGAGCAACTCGAGCGATCGCGGCTTGCAGGTTTTTACCCACCCTAATTTCGGACAGCGCTTGATGAATAATGCTGGTGCCATGACGGGTATTACCGGTATGGCCAAAAGCTCGGATAAATTGGCTCTCCCTTCCCTCAACTTACTGGTGGAATTTATCCAAGGCTTCTATTATTTGGAAAGCTAAGCTGAAAATTGCCCTCGTAGGGAAAATCAATTATGAGTTCTATTGGCGATCGCTTTAACAAAATGATTGGCCGCACTCGGTTTGTGGTCTGTCGCCTCTTCGTCCACCTTGGCGGCGCGGAAGTTGCCCCCCTGTTGGGGGTTCTCAACCGCGCTGCGATTAACGCCATCGAAGCTGATGGCGATTTAAAAGTCCTCGGCGAGAGCCTGGTGGAAATCTGCGAAAACTTACTCCGCTCGGACTCTTACTGGCGCTCTGCCGCCAATGAAGGGGATGTGTTTTGGGAAGAAGAACTGGCGGGCAATTACTGGAATGAGCTATTTACCGACTCTAGTCAACGCTACTTAAGTGAACCAAACTTAAGTGATAATGCCCCCACGGATGCCCCCTTCTCCTTGCCCGTCACCACCCACCTGGTGGTGATGATTGCCATAGCTTTTGAGGGGGAAGTACCTTCCCTAGAAACGGATTTGGCCAATATGGAGGCTCTGCGCGCCGGACTAAAATCTCTGATTAATCTACACTATCAAAAGAACCTGCGCGCGATTAGCGTGCATTTCTCCCCCGCTCAACTGGGGGACCAACTGACCGAAGATCAGCTCTATGAACATTTTCCCGAGTTGATTCCTCTATAGGGTTCTTCTTGTGTGTCCTCTGTGTCTCTGAGGTTCTCTCCTTCAGACAAAAATCTCATGTTGCGCAAATTTATTGCTTGGTTCTCGATCGCAATCCTTTGTTTCACCACTGCCGCCTGCGGTAGTTCCACCACTTCGGCGGTTTCGACTCCGAATCCGGTGCAATCGCGGCTGGCTGATGGCCAATATCCTGTCCAGCAAGCTACCTACAATGACGCTGATGGCTCATACCGGTTGTTTTTACTGAATGCTTCCCCATCAGTATTTACCACCACTGACTTGCGCATGGCTCGCCTCACTGAGGCAGAAACCTCCGCCGGTCAGAGCAGCTATCTGGACATCAAATCTGGCCAATCCTCTTTACACTTAAGTGAGAATTTCAAAATTGAGTACGTCCATGCGGTGACGGAAAATCGCACTAATCCCCAAACCGGTCGCTCGGAAGTGGTGGTGGTGCGTCAGGAGTCTAGCTTCTGGACGCCTTTTGCCGGAGCTTTGGCGGGACAGATGGTGGCCAACCTCCTATTTACCCCCCAATATTATGTGCCGCCAGTTTACCAGCGGGGAATTATGACGGGCTATGGCGGTTATGGCAGCACCTATTCTCAAGCGGTGGACCGCTACCAAACCCGCTACCAGCAACCGCCTCCGGCTGTGCAAAACCGCACTGCCCAACTGCGGACTACCGGTAACATCAGAAACAGTCAAAATCGTGGCAGTACCTCCACGGTCCGCCCGTCTTCTAACCAAGACCGCCCCACTGGTTCTGGTTTTGGCTCTAGCAATCTCAAACCTTCCCAGCAAGCTCGTCCTAGCAGCAAACCCAAACCCAGCTCTGGCAGTTTTGGCAGTGGGCGCTCTTCTGGCGCTTCCCGCCGGTCATTTGGTGGCGCAAGGCGGCGCTAAATTCTGAATGATTGAAGTCGAAGTCCACCAAAAACTGCGCGCTTTCCTGCGCTCCCAGGGACAGCCTAACTGGCCCCATCATTTGACGATGGGGCGGCTGGTGGCCCGGGCTTTGCGTTTGGGGCGTGGCGCTCTGATTCAAACTGGGGGTAGCTATCACCACCAACTCAGCTACTTAATGCCGCTGTTGATGTGGCCGGGTCCGGCGGCGATCGTGGCACCAGAACCGGTGCAGCAGCGCTTGCTGTTGGTGGATATCCCCTTGCTGCAGCGGTGGATGCTGTCCTCAAAACCCATTCGCCAAGGAACGAGCTGGCCTGCTGAGGACTTCCAGGGCATCCTCCTGGCGCCTCTGGATGCTTGGTTGGCCGATCGCCTCTGTGTGCGGCAGGGTGGGGACAGATGGGAAGGAAATGGGGGGGCGATACCGGGTTTTCCTCCCGGCATTCCTACCATTATTGAAGGAGCGGAAGAACTCCCGGAACGAGTGCGGGAGCTTCTCAGTATCGTGATTAGTTCTGCAGACTGGCATCAGCTGATGCTGGCTTGTCCCCACCAGACAGAGCTAATCCGCGATGCCCGGGTGCAGCTCACCCACGCTCTTTTCAGCCATCCCTCTAACCCCTACCAGTGCTATTTGCTCGATGAGGCAGAACGATCGATTTTGCACCGCCTGTATCAGTCCCTCTCAGAGGCAGAATTGCCCCCATCTTGGCGGCAATTTTTGGCTGATGGTCCGCCGCCGCATCTCCAGCTCATCTGGGCTGGCGTCGATCGGGCTCGGGGCGAATTTACTCTGTATCGGGCGCCAGTGGAGGTAGCATCGGCTTTGAAGCCGGTGTGGCCGATCCAGCCGGTGGTTTTAATCGGTTCGGCATTGGATTTAGACCCCCAAGCCTCTATCTACCGCCAGCAGGTGGGTTTGGAGGATGTTACTTGTGTCAAGTTTGGCAGTGATCGTCACAATGAACTGATTCAGCTTTACTTGCCCGATCGGTTCGCCATGCCCAATACGCCCCAATTTCAACCGGCCCTGATTAGTGAACTGCGGATGCTCCTGTGCATCAGTGCCCCGGCTCCAGGGATATCGGTGATTATCGTGGAAGATTTGCCCCTGAAAGCCCAGGTCGGTGCATTACTCGCCGCAGAGTTTGGCTCTCGGGTTCAGGTGGAAAAAACCGACCTGGGGCCGGAGGGGATTTTAGTCTCTGGTTGGCAGTTCTGGTTGCGGCATCAGGCGGTCATCAGTCCCCCGAAACTGCTGGCTATCTCAACTTTGCCGATCCCTTCCCTGGAAGACCCGATCGTGGCGGGTCGCGTCGCCTATTACAAACGCCAGCGTCAAGACTGGTTTCGCCTCTACCTCCTTCCCACTGCCTTAAACATCCTCCAACGCAGTGTCTCCACCGTGCGCCAGTGCCAAGGCGTCGTGGCGCTCCTCGATAGTCGTGTCATCCATCGCAGCTACGGTAATCTTGTCCTGGCTGCTCTCAGTCCCCACGCCCGCATTGATTACCTCGATGCCACCTACTTCTGTAGCTAAACCCCCCACCGCTGCGCTAATAGCTAAGAAAAATCACGAAATGTCACAAAACATAAACATAAATCACAAATCTCACGGTGGTTTCTCCGTTGCCCCAGCTCTCATCGCTACGGAAAATCACGAAAAGTCACGAAACATAAACACAAACCACAAACCATAATCCTAAGTGCTACGATCGATGAAAATTACGAGTATTGCTCAAATTAGGTATGGGAGAATCAAAGCGTCGCAAGGAAGCACTACAAGATAAATACGGCCAAGAGGAAACCATCCTGCCCTGGATGCCTATTACCAAAAGCCAAGCCGAGCAGTTTGTAAAGTGGAGTACAACCGGCGCCTGGATCGGAATTGGATTACTGGTGGCTTGGTGGATAACCGTGCGGTTTATTGGTCCAAGTTTCGGGTGGTGGCTGGTTAACTAGGGTAGTCAGTGCCGCCAGTGACAATGGCTGCTGAATCCAGAGGGGCGACCCCAGCTCATCCTCTTGCTGCCTTGTGGTGGTCTCAGTTGCAGAAACAACACAAATTTCCAATACTTGCTATAAGTATTTGCAATCAATTGGTTGAGCCGAAATAGCCGAATTGCCGCAGCTCCAAGGGTTTAACTCTCTCTTGCCCTCAGCCCTCCCCCAACCAATATTGATGTTATGGCTACCCTCATCTCAGGAACTGGCCCTTGGCAATGGGTATCTATGGGCAAAGAGAGGCGCTAGCGCTTCATCTGAATGTTTGACCAGCAAAAACCCGAAAGGTCTCGCTGATGCTTGCTTCCCCCTGGAGCAGTCCCCTACCTCTACACCCTAAGTGAGTATTTACGGGAAATCTCGGTGTGTTAAATTGAATCACAGACGCAAATATTAAGAAAATATAAAGAATATTTTACACGTGGTGTGTTTAGTTGGAGTAAAACCGTGTTTGTCAGATTAGCAGAACAGCACAGACAATTCGTACAAGACTTGGTAATGAACCTGCAGGCCCTGGCTCTCGTCCTAGAGCGGCGCGGCTATCTAGCATCTTGCTATACCTGCGGCGGCCAGATGAACAGTGCTTCGTTTATGGTCAGCTTAGGGGAAAATCACCTGATTCGTTTCCTGGTGTCTGATTACGGGATCACTTGGACGGAAATGCGGGACGATCGGGAATTGATGAAGCTCGAAGGCGCCGAAGCGATCAGCCAATTGCAAGAACTGGCTAACTTGGTGAAAAATAGCATCGGTCCTGGCTTTCTCGATCCTAGTACGACGCCTGACGGCATTCGCGGAAGTCTCACTCCGGTTAATTGATAATTGATAATTGATAATTGATAATTATCAATTGTTAATTATCAATTATCAATTGTCCATTGTTGGAGATGGTAAGATTAAATCTCATCGCCTTAAATCTCCAACTATGAAAGCAATTGTTATCGATAAACCGGGCAGTTTAGACAATCTTTATGTGACAGAAATGCCGTCACCCCACCCGCAGGCTGGGGAAGTGCGGGTAGTAGTTCATGCTGCTGGTTTAAATCCGGCAGATTATAAATTTATCCAGCGAGGATTTCGTTCCTGGCAGTATCCTTTTATTCCTGGTGTGGATGTGGCAGGAATTATTGATGCCGTGGGACCAGGTGTTACGGATTGGCAGGTAGGCGATGCGGTTTATTATCATGGGAACTTATCGAAACCAGGGGGTTTTGCGGAACTGGCCATTACTCCAGCCCATGCGATCGCTCCCGCCCCGAAAAATATCTCCTTGACCGAAGCAGCAGCTTTACCTTGTGCTGGTTTTACCGCCTATCAGGTCCTCCACCGCAAACTACACATCAATTCTGACCAAACTATTTTAATCAATGGCGGCGCCGGAGGCGTAGGCGGGTTTGCCGTGCAGCTAGCCGCGATCGCCGGACTACAGATAATTTCTACCTGTTCCTCGCGCAACTTCCAATGGGTTCGCCACCTGGGAGCCCATGAGGTCATCGACTATAACACCGAAGACGTGACCGCCCGAGTCCGAGAAATCACCAATGGGCGCGGCGTCGATGCGATCGTTGATACCGTCAGTTCAGCTAACGCCACTGCCTCACTAGATATGTTAGCATTTGGTGGCGGTATCGCCTGCGTCGCCGCCTTACCCGATTTCAGAAAACTGCAATCCTTTAGTAAAGCAATTTCAGTTCACGATGTCGCCTTGGGAGGCGCTTACTTGTCCGGGGATATCAAAGCCCAAAAAGATTTAGCTCGCATCGGGACAGAATTTAGCCACCTCGTCACCGCAGGCAAGATTGCCCCCATGTTAGAAGAAGTTATCAAACTAGAAGAAATCCCCCAAGCATTGCAACGACTTCTCCAAGGTCACGTGCGGGGTAAAATTGTTGCCCAAATCAGAAATCAAGGGAATGTATAGCCATTATCAGTCACTTGTCCTAAGTCACTTGGAAAAGAAACCGGGTAACTGCCTCCAATTTTGGGGCGAAGCCTGACGGTGTGGGGGGCTGTCGCTTGTCACCGATAACCCATTCCCGTCAGGCTTCGCCCTTTCTGCCCAGTTGCTGCCCCAAAGGACAAATAACAAAGGACAAAGTTTTTTAACAATCTAGAACCTGAAATCGCAATTCTATGTTAGAGTAATAGAGTCAGAGATTTGACAATTTTCACAAATTGTTTTGCCTGAGTGGTAGAGGGCAATGCCCACCCTACTACTACCACCAAATTCCGCCAGAAAATCACCAGACGCTCCACCCTAGGGGATAAAAAAACCCATGACCGCCTTAGAAGCTGCTTGGCAACATCATTTTGTCGAAACTAACCGCATTCGCCTCCATTGCGTCACCCAAGGCGAAGGAGATTTAGTGGTACTCCTGCACGGATTTCCCGAATTTTGGTACTCTTGGCGGTATCAAATCCCCGCCCTCGCCCGGAACTTTAAAGTAGTAGTACCCGACCTGCGGGGATACAACGATTCCGACAAACCCGAAAGCGGTTATGATTTAGACACTCTCACCGCTGATATTAAAGGGCTGATTGAAAGTTTAGGCTATGTGAAAGCCCATATTGTGGGACACGACTGGGGGGGAGCGATCGCCTGGAACCTCGCCCAAAAATTCCCCCAACACCTCAACCAGCTCGTCATCCTCAACGCCCCCCACCCCAACCGCTGGTTACAAGAAATGGGCACCAACATCGACCAACTACGCCGGAGCTGGTACGTCTTCGCCTTTCAAATTCCCGGCGTCCCCGAATGGCTCATCCAGCAAAACCTCAAAGAATTCGTCAGAAATATCTTTCGCGAACAAGCCACCCGCAAAAGTGCCTTTACCGCCGACCTAGCCAGAATATATCAAGAAGCCCTCGCCAAACCGGGCGTCCTCTCCGGAGCCCTCAACTACTATCGTCACCTTATGTCTCCCCTCAACTGGGTTCACAACCTAGGACGCGAACCCTCCCCCGTCACCGTCCCCACCCTCGTTCTTTGGGGTGAAGATGATTCCTTTTGGAGCAAAAACTTTACCGAAGGACTCGACAAATTAATCAAAGCCCCCTTTGAGATTAAATTCATCCCCCAATGCGGTCACTGGATCCAGCAAGAAGTCCCCCACCTAGTCAACCGCGAACTCCTCAACTTTCTGGGCAAATCCCCGATTTAGAAGAAAAAAGGCTCGTAGCACCCTCCTTCAGCCCAAAGAAAGGAGGTTTGTAGTTGGGCTTCAGCCCAAAAAAATTTAAGTTCTACAGGGCTAAAGCCCAACTACAAACCTTTGGCGAAGACTAAACCATGCCCAATTTACCCGATTTCATCAGGGTTTATCCCCAATTCTAAGAGTTTCTGACGCAGGATAGCATTTTTCTGGCGTTCTACCTCAACTTGCTGGCGTTCGACTTCCGCACGTTGACGTTCTACCTCAGCTTGTTGGCGTTCAGCATCCGCACGCTCGCGTTCGACTTCCGCACGTTGACGTTCTAACTCAACCGCCGATAAAGCTCGTATTTCCGCCTCCTCTGGCGTCGGAACTAATTCCCCTTCAGGCGTAAAAAACCGCAGCCTTTGATTAAAAATGCCCAAATATAGCTGCAACTCATCACTCCACAACCAAGATTGCTCATTTGGCGGAATTTCCACATATTTACCATGTACCAGCGTAAACCCCTTAAACTCCATCGTATAAGGATGGAACCAGAAATAATCAGGCGTCCGCCATACATCCTGATACAGCAGCTTTTTCTTATTTCTATCCACAGCAGCCGTACTATCCGACAAAACCTCAATCACCACATTCGGATATTTGCCATCCTCTTGCCATACCACCCAGCTTTTCCGTTCCCGGCGTTCTGTATTCAAAACCACAAAGAAATCCGGTCCGCGCAAATCCTCATCTTTCCGCTCGCGGGTACTATAATAGACCGTCAGGTTAGCACCCGCGAAGAAATCCAAGCGGTTCGACCAAAACCGCTCTAAACTGCTCAGGAGCAGCATTAATTGCTGAAAATGACGATAAGTTTCCAAAGGCGGTTCATCACTCCATAAATCTCCCGGCGGGAAGGTGGGAATCTCTGGCTCTTGAATCTGTACCATATGACCTACCCGGTGTAATTATTGGATGATTAGATCATAGCGAATTTCCCAAAAATTGGGCAAAAAACCCTTGACAGCCCCCAAATTATCTGGGAGAATAAGGATAATGGAAAAGGTGCGGCATGTAAACAATTCAAATTATGTATTGTAGTACCACAGCTACTTAAATATCTCGGGTTCCCGAACAATCTTAATCACGCCGCGCCCCCCACTACGAAAATTTTGGGCGTGTTTGATAACTTTTAGTGGAATTGTGGGGCGCCATACTCAGTAATTTTTCCGATGATAAATTGATTTCAGAACATCTTGCCCGGTTCGGTTAATATTACCAATTAGCAATTAGCAAAAAAACTATCCCCGTCCCCCCGATCGGTGAGCTTGCCCTGAGCGAAGTCGAAGGGCGAAGCCGAACCGCGTCACCCCGTCACCCTCAACGGTATAATCTGTGCATGAAAAAACATTATTTATTCCTGGCTGGGATAATTGCCTTGGCGGCGGTGTTACGGTGGGTGGGGTTGGAGGGGAAACCCCTATGGCTTGATGAAATTATGACGGCGGTGTTTAGTTTGGGGCGCAGTTATAATGATATGCCTCTAAATCGGGTGTTTCCACTGCGAGATTTGAGCCAGATTTTCTCTCTCAATTCGGCTACTAGCTGCGGGGAAATTGCGGGGTTGGTGGCGAGTCAGTCCACCCATCCACCGCTGTTTTTTTGTTTGATGCACGCTTGGTTAAAGGCGAGGGGAGTGGCGACGCTAGGGGATTTGGCTGGGGGGATGAGAGCGATCGCCTCCATTGGCGGCGTCGCCACTTGCGCCGCCATCTACTACCTCGGTAAAGCCGCCTTTTCCCCGCGCATCGGTTTAATCGCCGCCGCTCTCATGGCGGTGTCTCCCTTTGCCGTTTATCTTTCCCAAGAAGCTCGCCACTACACCCTACCATTGCTGTTAATTTCCCTGGCACTCACCGTTATGGTGATTATCCAAAAAAACCTAGAAAATCGCCAATCAGTCCCCCTGCATTTCTGGCTAATTTGGGCAATAATCAACGCCGTAGGTTTGTGGACACATTATTTTTTTCTCCTCGCTTTAGTTGCCCAAATTGGCGCCTTGACATTTGGCCAACTTTGGCGGCGGCAATTTTCCCCCACACTGCTTTTCTGCATTTTGCCTTTTCTCTTATTCATCCCCTGGTATCCCGTGCTGATAGAGCATTTCAACAGGCAGGAAACCGACTGGTTTGTACCATTTGAGCCAAGCTGGACAGATGGATTTGCCCCCATATTCCAAACTATCACCGGTTGGGTGCTAATGGTGGTAGCTTTCCCCGTAGAAAATCAGCCCCTGTGGGTGGCAGTTCCCGCCGCGATCGTGATGTTGGGCTTTGTCGTCTGGTTAGTCCGGGAATTAATCAGTAATGGTGATTTTTATTGGATAACAGCTAATCCCAGTTGGTCAAGCAAAATTATTTTAATTTTTACCCTAATTGTCCTGGGCGAATTATTTATCATTGTCTATATCCTAGGCAAAGATATTACCTCCGCCGTGCGCTATCATTTTACTTACTATCCCGGTGTGTGTGTGCTGTTGGCGGCGGGTTTGGCAGGGAAAAACCTGGAAAATAAGCGCACATTGGGGGTAGTTTTAGCCGTGGGATTGCTCAGTAGTATGTTTGTGGTGTCCGATCTGGCCTTCCAAAAGCCTTATCAACCAGCCATAGTGGCTAAAAATATGAATATCGAGCCCGATTTACCTTTAATGGTGGCGGTGGGATATGATACATTTCAGGATGTGGCCCTGGGATTAAGTTTTGCCCTAGAGGTGGAAAAATTGCGCCCAAGTCAGGAAATCACGCCTACTTATTGGGGTTTCTGGGATAGACATGATGGCTATCATCTAGTTTGGGAAAATTTGGCAAAATTACCGGAATTACCAACTAGAGATAAGCTAAATTTGTGGGTAGTAGCCCCGGGATTGCGTCGCCGGGATTATCCGCCGCAATTGTTGCTATCCCAGGGGCTAAATTGTATGATTGATGAAAATGAGTCTTATCGGATTGGTATCCCCTACCAGCTTTATCGCTGTGGTAGTTCGTGAGCCGATAGAAAATTAGGCCAATTTATCAATGACCGTTGATTAGTCTAATTATGGCGTGATTCAGAATTGGTCGGGGCACGGCGGATTAAATAGTTGGAGTTAATGAATTATCTTAATCATGCCGTGCCACGGGATGGATCCCGGATAATTAATCTGCGCCTGTTTTTGCCCCTAAAAAGTGATATTTGGGCAGTTACCCGATTTAAATTGAACTGAAATCAGCAGCAGATATGGGAGCAACTGACTCTAATATCCCTAGCAATTGGCCGTTAGCGCGAATAGTGGTATAATTTCCGTCGGCGGTTATCGCCAAATCGGCAAAAGTTAGCCCGTCAGTTAAACGGAAATAATCTGTACCGGGATTAAAATCGAGGATAGTGGCTTTGCCGGAAGCCTTCAGGACAAATATATCACTACCATCACCGCCGAGCAGGGTATCATCTCCTAAATCGCCGCAGAGGAAATCATTACCTTCGCCACCGGTGAGCCAATCATTTTCTTTGCCGCCGTAGAGGGTATCATCTCCTATGCCTCCATTTAAGGAATCATTGCCTCGGTTGCCACTGAGAAAATCATTATCATCTCCACCTTGGAGCCAGTCATTTTCTTTACCCCCATAAAGGCTATCTGAACCTGCACCACCATCGAGGAAATCGGCTCCCGTATTGCCATGCAATAAATCATTGCCATTGCCTCCCAAGAGGTTATCGCTACCGCCTAAACCTTGCAGGAAATCATCGCCGCCTAAACCTTGTAATTCTTCTGCGACATCGAGGCTGATGAGAGTATCATTGCCCTCGCCTCCGCTTAAAGTGGTAGCTACAGAATTAAAGGGAGGTGAGGGATTTTCTGTGGTTAAAGGAACGGTGTAGTTGTCACTATCTAGGGATTTTGGCGGTAATGCTAGGAGACTAGGGTTAAGATTGATGCTGCCATTGCCGGTATTGTTGCCATTGTTGGGATTGGGATTATTTCCGGCTAAAGTGGTGGTATTGGCAATAATGGTGGAGGAGTTACCGGCGTTATTGATGGCGGTGATGCGATAGTAGTATTGGGTATTGGGAGTTAAACCGGTATCGGTATAGGTGGTAACATTGGCGGCGGTGGTTTGAATTACCTGCCAATTGAGATTGTCTGGGGAGCGTTGAATTTGAAAACCAGCTTCATTATTGCTATTATCGCTCCAAGCCAGATTGACTGCTGCTGTCCCGGATAAATCGCCACTTACTGGGGTTAGTAGTAAATCGCCTGGAGCGATCGGGATGGTGTCTGTGTCTCCGGTAGCGGTTGCACCAGCGGTAACGGCGGGATTGTTAGATACCAGTGGGGTTTGCACCGCCGTACCGTTATCAGTAAAAGCGCTCAGTTGGGGGTCAGCGATCGCCACTTGCGCCGTGACATTCACATCTTGAGCATCATTAGGATTGGCGGCGGGATATTGCACATTACCCCCACCATCGCTAAATTGATTTTGGGTGTGATTTTTAATGTCCCAATTATTGCCACCATTATTAGCAATATTATCAGCTACTAGGGTATTAGTCAAGGTGGTATTGGCACCGCCACCCCAGAAACCGCCTCCTTGAAAACCGGCGTAATTATTGGCGATCGTGGTTTGGTTAATATTGGTGGTATTGTTCCTATTTGCCAGGGTAATGGCGCCGCCTAAACCCCCCGTCCCATCGGCACTTTCTGCCTTATTGCCCACAAAAGTGCTGTTATTAATGGTGACTGGGGAATCTTCACCCACCCACAAGCCGCCGCCTTGACTGAAAGCCAAATTATTGGCAAAAGTGGTATTATTAATGATTAATTCGCCATTGCCGTGGCGCAGTCCGCCACCCAAAGCATCGCCATTGGGGCTAGTGATGACTTGATTATTGATAATCGTGCTATCTTCAATGGTGACTTTATCTGGCGGATACACATACAAAAATAGCCCGCCACCTTGCCCAGAACCTTTATTGCCTTCAAACCGACTGGTGCGAATGGTGATTTCCCCGCCTGTGGTATCATTAGTGAGGGCAGAAGCGCCATCGGTGTAAATAGCACCGCCATAACCCCTGGTGTCTTGGTTGGCAGCTCCTGGGGTAGAATCATTGTTGATAAATTGGGAGTTTTCTACCGTTAATGCTCCCAACAGGGTGTTAATGGCGCCACCGTTAATGCCTTTATTGTTGGTAAATATGCTCCCAGTCACGGTAGTATTGCTTTCGCTTTTAACCGCGATCGCGCCGCCGCCACGTTCACTATTACCGGGAGTGCCATCATTACTGTCAAATGTGCTATTGATAATCTTATTCTCACTGCGATAACCGGCAAAAATGGCGCCGCCACCTTCCCCACCCGCCACATTATTGCGGAATTCCACATTATCAACAGTTAGTTTCGTGCTGCTGGCAGTTCTGATAGCTCCCCCCGCGCCATCTTCCCCAGTTTGAGTAGTTTTACCATTAGCAATAATCAGATTTTTGATGGTAAAATTTACCGCATTAAAGCTGGCATCTGGTAGCACATCGATAGCTCGCGTGGCGTTATTGCCACTAATAGTTAAACCCGCCGCTGCTTCCCCATCAATAATTAAATTTTTGTCAATTTCTAGCTGGGAGGTGAGGTTAATGGTTTGGTTGGCGAGACTGGCGGCAAAAGTAATGGTGTCTCCTGGTTGTGCCGTACTTATTGCCTCCCGCAAAGAACCCAACCCACTGTCAGCATTAGTGCTTACTGTCACCGTGGCAAATACGCCACCATAAGCCGCAATAGTTGCAGGAGTCAGAGCCAAATTATCCAGCCTTAACCCCGATTTCTCCCCCGCCACAAAAGCCAAATTCCAGTTACCACCCAGAGCCGCCGCCCCAGTTTTAGCAAAATTAGCAGCAATATCAGCCCCAGTAATTTGATTAATCTTTACCAGCAGACTTTTGCCCGCCCCCGCTGCCACTTGGCAACCGTAAATTACAATATCTTTGACTTGCCATTGGGATAATTGCTGGCGGTAATTTTCTATGGTATCTTGGGTGATTATAGTATTGCCGAGATACAGGCAACCCTGACTCCCGTGAGTCAACAAGTGGATGGCATCCACAGCCCCAAAGCAGGCAGCATATTTGGCAATAGTCTCGGTAATTTCCTCAATGGGATTATCCCCGGTGATGGTAATTGCTCTGACTGTTTCTTTCAGCCCCGCTGCGAGCAATTGGCCATCAGTTACATTGGCGTCAATAAAGGCTAGGTTTACAGTCCTATTATCTCTTAAATTAGCCATAATTATCAGTATTTTCCTCAGTGTCTTTCTCTTACCTGCACCCGTCAAGGCCAACAATTCCCCAGACTTATATGTGTCCGCCTTCGTTCCCGCCAGATGTGGGTTTCATCGCCGAGGTAGAGAGAGGATTAAGGATTTCCTGTTTACGTGATGCGGGCAAGATGCCCGCGTCACGTAAACAGTTACAATGCCGGTTCAGGAATCGGGAACGTTTCCCCCTGCAAATAGGCATCAAAATGCTTTTTAAAATACTTCCAAGACGTGATATCATCCGCGTCTAATTTGCTAGGGGGAGCATTTTTATATAAAGGGACACGGCTGTTAATTTCATCTTGGAGTAATTGGGGCAGTTGATGAAAATCGGGGACTTTTTGCCCGATCGCACTATAGATGAGTTGTCCGGGACGATCGGCCATTTTCATCCAAGGCAACATTGGACCAATTCTGTCCCAAGTCAGAAACACCTGAGCCACCGAAGTAATTGCCGGATTGCGCAACTCCGCTGTAGGCACCCGCAGCTTAAATAATTCTGCCGCTTGATAAATTTCTTGTGGACTGTAGGGAGCGAATTTTTCATCCCCCGCCAAAGGGTTGGGATAGTGAGAAAACAAATCAAACACAAAAGTAGTCATATCCCCTTCCACGACTCCGGGTAAAGGGCGTTTAAAAATACCTTGCACTGGATTATTCGCCACATGCACCACGGGCACTTCTTCACCAGTCCAAGGGTTTTGCCACCGCCGGAGGATTTCTCCCGTCACCGGATCCAGATAAAAAGTCACTTCGCGAGACGTAAAATCCCAACCACCCTCAGACAGAGGAATGCAGCGAGCCACACTCATCCCCACAATTTGAAATAAATGCTGCTTTTGCTCTCCGGGAATCAAGGCATAAATCGAACCCTTCCAGGAGAGAAAGGATTGTTGGGCATCGGTACTCGCCCGCACCTTTACCCAGGCTTCAGCCGGGAATTCTTCTTTTGGAAAATCAACCATTGCCGCCATCCATAACGCCAATGTCATCGTATCATAAGATTACACTTTTATTTCGGTGGCTTCTGACCTATTTTATCTAGAGGTGCTATAATTGTGGGTGAAGCATCCCATTACCCTGGTAGATTGTCACAGGAGGGACAAAGCATCCCAGCATTATAGTTATTGGTCTGACTCAGATATTGATCACGAGGGGCTTCGCCCCTACTACTACTACTACTACCAACCCAAATGAATCAAAGCGATACCACCATCCAAGGCATTTATGAAGTTACCATCGGGGTGGAACATCCCCTAACGGCGATCCAATATTGGCAGCAATTTGGCTACCGCATCGGTGATATTGGGGAATTACCCGCCGCTGCTGCGAAACAGCTCTACGGCGTTAATTCCCACCTGCACTCGATTAGATTGTATCACCAAGATGCCGACCACGGCTTAATTAGATTGCTGGTGTGGGAACAGCCGATTAATGAAGGGTTGCAAATGGAGACCATGAAAGCTCTGGGCAACCGTTGGGTAACTGCCATGACAGCGGATATTTTAAATATTTTAAATCACGCAGAATTGGCGGCGAAGGAGATGCCAATTAAATACACCAATGCCTACTGGTCGGTAATTTATGCAACGGAAAAAGTGCGGCCATTTATGGAACCGATCGTGGGCATAAGAGAGATGCTGCTGCGACAACCTCGGAGCAGGCAGGTATTTTTTGAAAGATTCAACTACACGGTGCCAAATTATGGGAAAATTCACCCAGATTCCTTTTTTAAAACCAGCCAGATAACCCACGCGGGGATAGTGGTGCAAGATGACAGCAAGGAAAGTTTGCGGTTTTATGAGGAAGTCTTGGGATTACTGCGCACCTTGGAAGATGTGAGCAGTACCTATGATAATTCGCCCCCAGCGAGAGATTTTTTTGATTTACAGCCGGGAGAAAGTTTTGCGGTGACAGCTTTTGACGACCCCCGCTCTTCTAAAGTGGATTGGAAGGCTGCACGTTCTGGCAGGCTATATGTGGTAAGGTTTCCCGAAGCACTAAAGCTAAAAAATCTGTTTGAATGGGGGCAACCGGGTTGTTTAGGAATGTCGTTTTACACCTATCGGGTGCGGGGTTTAGAAGTTTATTGGCAGCGGATAAAAGCCAGTGCGGCGACAAATGTCTCGGACATCACCGCCAATGAGTTTGGCGAATTAAGTTTCTCCTTTGTTGCCCCAGATGGTTATTTTTGGACGCTGATATCGCAATGAATTGCCATCACTGGCTGTTAACTGGGTTCAGAAACGGGGTTTTTGGCTTGGGTTTCATTGGCTGAAGGCAAAAACAGCTTGGGTAAGAGAAGACCAGAGCGGTTTTTGTATTCGTCAAATTCGGGATAGCGTGCCAAAGATGCGTCTTTTTGTCGCATCCGGGGCAGAAAAACAACCCCGGTTAATAAACCGATAATTGCAAATGGTAGCCAGTGCTGAGTCAGGAGAGCAAAGGCAGTGTAAATAAAAATCTCTCCTAGATAGTTGGGACTGCGAGTGCGGGAGAAAAAACCCTCGGTAATCAAGCCCGATTGATACTTGAGGGTATAATATTTTTGGGCATCGCTGGTATAAACAAGAAAAACACCTAACAGGTTGAGGAAAATTGCCGCTGCAATTAGGGGCAGGGGTGGAATATTCCCGCGACTGATCAGGAGCCAAGGTGCTACCCAGTACAAACTCAGTAGCATAAAACTAAATAACACTGATACTAAGGGTACATCTTCCTCCCAAGAGTTGTCAGGGTAGAGGCGGTCTTTGAGCAGCCAAAGGATGCCATAAGTGCCGTGCAATGAGAGGTAAACCCACGGACCGATGGTAAAGTTATCATAAATCAGCATTAAACTGAAAACAAATGGGAAGGTGAGGGCTTTATGCAGGTTAATTGGGTGCTTGATTTTCATGGGCTGTGACAAAATAGATGTTTTCTAGATTGGCATCGATCGGGGTAATTTTCCCAGTGCGATCGTCCTCGACAGCTACAATTACAGCGTCTAACGGCGGTTTGAGTGGTTCCGGGCTATCCTAGCATAAGCACTTTTGAGCAACTCAGCTTATGCAAATCCTGATTTACTCCTATAACTATCACCCAGAGCCGATCGGTATCGCTCCTTTGATGACGGAACTGGCGGAAGGTTTGGTAAAAAGAGGTCATCAAGTGCGGGTGGTAACGGCGATGCCAAACTACCCGGAACGTCGCATATATGAGGAATACCAAGGTAAGTGGTATTTGACGGAGGAACGCCACGGCGTCACCTTAGAGCGGTGTTCGGTGTGGATTCGCCCGCAACCCAGTTTAGTCGATCGCCTGCTCCTCGATGGCACTTTCGTCCTCAATAGTTTCCCCCTGGCGGCGAAGGGGGGGCGTCCCGATGTGATTTTAGCTACGGTTCCGCCGCTTCCGGTATGTCTCCCCGCCACCGCCTTGGCTTGGATGCGGCGGACTCCAGTGGTGTTGAACATTCAAGATATCCAACATGAAGCGGCGTTTCATGTGGGTTTGCTGAAAAATAAAGCTCTGTATCGCACTTTTGAGATTTTAGAGAGATTTGCCTGCCGCCAAGCCCAGAAAATCAGTGTTATTGCCGATGGTTTTACGGAAAATCTGCTAAATAAAGGAGTGCCAGCAGAAAAAATCGTGATGATTCCTAATTGGGTGAATGTGGATTTTATCCGCCCCATGCCCAAGGAAACTAATCCTTTCCGGGTTACTCATCAATTAACGGGTAAGTTTGTGGTACTTTATTCTGGTAATATCGCCCTCACCCAAGATTTACCCACGGTGATTAAAGCAGCGGCGAAACTGGGGCATATTCCTGAGATTGCTTTTGTGATTGTGGGGGAAGAAAAAGCACTCGATCGCGTGGCGGAATATTGCCAAATGTATGGCGCTGATAACGTGAAACTGCTGCCCTTTCAACCCCGCGAAAAGTTGCCCGAAATGCTCGCAGCGGCGGATGTGGGGTTAGTAGTGCAAAAGGAAAATGTGATTGCGTTTAATATGCCGTCTAAAATTCCGTTGTTGCTCGCTAGTGGTTGCGCGATCGTCGCCTCAGTTCCCGCCACCGGAACCGCCGCCAAAGCCGTCAGCAACAGCGGTGGCGGGGTGGTGGTACATCCCGAAAATCCCGACGCCTTAGCCGCTGAGATTGAACACCTCTACCACCACCCAGAAAAAACCGCTGCTTTAGCTGCCAAAGGTAGGCAATATGCCATAGAAAACTATGCCTTTGAACAAGCACTCAACAGCTATGAATCTCTGTTCGCTTCACTATGCAGAGCCTCTGGTTAGAAACCCGGTTTCTGCGATAGGATAGAAACCCGGTTTCTGCGACAATCTTGGTATCTAGACCGAGATTTAGTTAAGAAACCCGGTTTCTGCCACCATTACTCATCATCGTGAGCAAAACGGTTATACAGGAAGTCCAGAGCATAGTTACGCAGTTTGTAATATTCTGGGTCTTCCATAATCAACGCTCGATCGCGGGGACGGGGGAAGGGAATTTCCATAACTTCCCCAATCGTCGCCGCCGGTCCATTAGTCATCATAATCAACTTATCCGCCAAAAACAAAGCCTCATCAATATCGTGAGTAATCATCAACACGGTAGAGCGGCTGTCATTCCAGATTTTCAGCAATTCTTCCTGCAATTCTTCCTTAGTAATGGCATCTAAAGCCCCAAAAGGTTCATCCAAAATCAGCACTTTCGGTTTAATGGACAAAGCCCGAGCAATAGAAACCCGCTGTTTCATCCCCCCAGAAATTTGCGGTGGTTTTTTCTCCGCTGCTTCCGACAGTCCCACCATTGCCAAGTGTTTCCACACAATATCCCGCTTTTCCGCTTCCGATTTATTGGGATAAACCGACTCCACCGCCAGATAGACATTTTCAAATGCCGTCAGCCAAGGAAGCAAAGCATAGTTTTGGAATACCACCATGCGATCGGGTCCCGGCTTCGTAATATCCACCCCTTCCAGTTGCACCCGTCCGCCAGTGGGTTGGCTGAAACCGGAAACCATATTTAACAGAGTTGATTTGCCACAGCCAGAGTGACCGATAACGCAAATAAACTCCCCCTGATTAACCGTCAGATTCACATTTTGCAGCACGGTAAAAGGGCCTTTCGGGGTTTTATACACCTTAGAAACATTTTCAAATACCACGAATGGGCCAGACTTGGCTTTGGATTTTCTGCTGGTTCTGGGTTTGGGATATTGTTGTGTCTGCATGATGATTCCTGGAGATGATAGATGGATTTTTTTGGGCTAAAGCCCAACTACAAACCTAAGAGGGCTAAAGCCCAACTACAAACCTAAGAGGGCTAAAGCCCAACTACAAACCTGGCATTAAGCCACATTGGCGGGGCGAGAATCTAACACCACTTCCGCAATGCTGAAATCGCGCTTAATTTCCAAACTGTTGAGATAAGAAATCGGGTCATCAGCATCAAAAGTAGTGCCATCAAACAACTGAATTGAACCGCGACTGTATTTCGTATCCAACACCCCAAGTTCGCGAGCAGCAGTGCTGAAAACGCTCACCCGACAAACCCGTTCTAAGATTTCCAACCAGTTCCGGGGGAAAGGAGTATCACCCCACCGCGCCATCTGCACCATCTGCCACAAATGCTCAGTACGGCTGGGGCGATTCATACCGGGCTCGTAAAATAGATGGTGGGCGTATTCCACTTTACTGCCATCCAAATTACAGGCAGTAGAATTGGGATCCCCCAGTTGAATGTATTCGGGATTAGTGTTGACATATTCCCGACTAGCGAGGATTTGACGCACCTCGGCGGCATGTTCTGGATTAGCACAATATTGGCAAGCCTCCAGCAAGGCTTTGACCAAGGCGACATGGGTGTTGGGATAAGCGGCGGCCCAGTCTTCCCGCACGCCTAGCACTTTCCCAGGGTGTCCCGGCCAAATTTCTAAATCTGTGGCGATCGTAAAGCCAACACCTTCCATCGCCGCTCGTTGGTTCCAGGGTTCCCCGACGCAGAAACCATCAATGGTTCCGGCTTGCAGGTCCACCACCATCTGGGCAGGAGGCAAGGTTGTGAGGGCAACATCATGATCGGGGTCGATACCGCCAGAAGCCAACCAGTAGCGCAGTAACAGGTTGTGCATTGAGGAAGGATGCACCATCCCCATGCGGTGCATCTGCTCCGGGGACTGACGCAGGTACTGTTTAAAATCCGCTAGGCTGTAAATGCCTTGGTCATAAAAGCGCTTGCACAAGGTGATACCATTGCCGTTGCGAGTCATGGTGAGGGCGCTCACCACCGGGAGGGGGCGGTTATCTTGTCCGCCGAGGGTTAACCACAGAGGCATCCCCGATGGCATTTGCGCCGCATCGATGTAGCCACCAATCATGCCATCCACAATACCGCGCCAACTGGTTTCCCGCACTAGGGAAACTTCTTCTAAACCATGTTTGGTGAAAAAGCCTTTTTCTTTGGCGATCGCCACCGGAGCGCAAGCCGTCAGCGGCACAAAGCCGATTTCCAAATTGACTTTTTCCAAACCGTGACGAGAGACAGCCACCGTTTTTCTTGCCCGCAGCTTTTTAATCCGCTTCTGCTGGTTCAGGAAATAAATCATCTCCGATCGCAAGCTGTAATAGCTCGGATGATTCACCACCTCCATCCGTTTGCGCGGACGCGGGATATCCACATCCAAAATCTGACCAATTTTAGAACCCGGACCATTGGTTAACATCACGATCCGATCGGACAGCAACACCGCCTCATCCACATCGTGAGTCACCATCACCGCCGTCACTTCGTTTTCCTCGCAGATTTCCATTAACTGCTCTTGCAAATTGCCTCGCGTCAGCGCATCCAAAGCCCCAAAAGGTTCATCTAACAACAGCACTTTCGGACGGATAGCCAAAGCGCGAGCAATACTCACCCGCTGCTTTTGACCACCAGACAGCATCGTTGGCGCTTTATCCACATGGGGGCGCAAACCCACCATATCGATATGATCCTCCACAATATCCCTTTGCTCTTCCTTGGATAAATGTCCCAGGACTTCTTCCACCGCCAGCGCAATATTTTCTCGCACCGTCAACCAAGGCAATAACGAGTAGTTCTGGAATACCACCATCCGATCGGGCCCCGGCGCTTTTACCCGTTGTCCTTCCACCGTCACCATCCCCTCCGTGGGCAAATCCAGACCCGCAATCATATTTAACAGGGTAGATTTGCCACAGCCAGAGTGACCAATTAGCGAAATAAATTCACCCTTTTTAATTTGCAAATCAATCCCTTTCAGCGCCAGGTAAGTATTACCCCCAGCCAAATTAAATACCTTATTTACTTGTTCCACTGATACAAAATCATTCATTTTTTTTCTCCCAAATCATTATCAAATCCAATATTTGGCGATTCAAACCCTGGTATTTTGGCTCATAGAGCTGATGATTTTCCATGAGCCACCAGGATAATGCACTATTTTTGCTCGCCCGGTAAAATCAAAGTTTGCAGGTAAGCCATCCCTCGGTCTAATAGTAAACCCACGCCCCCAATATAGACCAGTGCCAAGATGATATCACTGATGTAGTTATTCTGATAGGCATCCCAGATAAAGAAGCCAATCCCCACAATCCCAGACATCACGATTTCCGCCGCGATAATTGCCAGCCAAGCCAGACCGATAGCAATGCGTAAACCAGTAAAAATGTAAGGCAAAGCCGAAGGAATCAGAATTTTAAAGAAGAATTTCTGGGGAGAAAGCTGCAAAACTCGCCGCACATTGATGTAATCCTGGGGAATTTGCTGCACACCCACGGCGGTATTAATCAGAATCGGCCAAATTGCCGTGATAAAAATCACAAACAGAGCCGCCGGAGCATTCTGCTGTAAAGCCGCCAGAGCGATAGGCACCCAAGCCAAAGGTGGGACCGTGCGCAGGAACTGAAACAGAGGGTCTAACGCCTTATTAATCACCGGATTGAGGCCAATCAAAATCCCCAAACCAATCCCCACAAGAGCGGCTAACGAGTAGCCAATTAAAACCCGCTTTAAACTTTCCAAAGTTTGCCAAAATAAACCCTTATCTAAACCACCCCGGTCAAACCAGGGATACATCAGATAGGTGCGAGTCCGTTCATTGGTAAACACCTCTAGGGGTCCCGGCAACTTGGTCACACCCAGACTGGACAGCAACTGCCACACAGCCAGAAAAATCAAGATAGCTATCACTGGTGGCACGATGTTTTTAGCGTTCTTTTTCCAGAAATCGGCTGCGGCGTCTTGAAAATTAAATCCATTCGGTCTTCTTTCAATATTTGCCGTCATTTTATCGCCTCCGTAGTTGGGTAAATTATGGGTTTGTCAAAGATGAAATAAGGGACTAAATCCGCTTGATGGCCAAACTATTTAAGTAAGCCTGGGGATTCGCCGGGTCGAACTGGTGCCCGTCGAAAAACTTCTCAATCCCTCGGGACGTGCTGGTGGGAATATCCGCCGCCGCGATGCCAATTTCTTTCGCCGCTTCCCGCCAGAGGTCTTCCCGGTTGACTTTATCGATAATCGTCTGGGCATTGGCGAGGGTATCGGGTGGTAAAAAGCCCCAGCGAACGCTTTCGGTCATAAACCACAAATCGTGACTCTTGTAAGGATACGATACGTTACCAGCCCCGTCTTTCCAATACAAAGTCCCCAGATTTTTATCGCTGATATCGGGTTTGTTGTCGCCCATCTTGTACTCGCCTTTATAAGGAGAGGCCAGGACGGTGGCGGGGACGTTGAAATAACTACCCTTGGAGACGATCGCCGCCAATTCTTCCCGATTTTCCGGCTGGTCGCACCACTGCTGCGCCTCCATAATTCCTTTTAGTAGCGCTTTGGTGGCTTTGGGATGCTTATCCACCCAGTCCGCTCTCATGGCGAAATATTCTTCGGGATGGTATGGCCAGATTTGGGCAGTTAATGCCGCCATAAAGCCAATATTATCGGACACAATTCGATAAGGCCAAGGGTCGCCGGTACTGAAAGCGTCCATTGTCCCAGTTTTCATGTTGGCGACGGTTTGGGCTGCAGGTACAGCCAGCAAATTCACATCTTTATCGGGGTCGATACCGCCAGCGGCGAACCAGTAGCGAATCCAAAAATCCTGGTTAACTTTGGGAAAAGTGTAGGCGGCTTTAAAGGGAGTGCCAGTTGCTTTCAGTCCCACAATGTAATCTCTAGCGGGCTTCAGGTCAAGACCGATACCTTTGCCTAAGTGAATATTGGCGATCGCAATCCCGTTACCTTGGGTATTGAGCTGCGCCAGCAGATACATCGGCAACTTTTGATTTCCCTTGGTAATTACCCCTTCAGAAATCAAATGTGGCATTGGCATCTGCCATTGTCCGCCATCGATACCACCCCCCGCCGAGCCAATTTCCACATTATCCCGTGCTGACCCCCAGTTGGCTTGCTTGGATACTTCCACCTCCGTCATACCGTACTTGGCAAAAAAGCCTTTTTCCTTGGCAACAACCAGGGGAGCGGCTTCGACGATCGGGATATACCCCAGTTTTGCCTGAGTCGTCTCCGGCGCATCCGCCGCACTGACATTAACCGCAGGTACTGGTGATGTAGTGGTACTGCTCGCTGTCCCTGGGGGTTCGGGGGGATTCCCCAAACACCCTTTGAGCAACACAGAACCTACCGCAGATGCTCCCGCAGTCATCAAAAACTTCCGCCGCGAGACTTGACCCGAAAAATTAGACATAAAATCTCCTCCCAGCACTCCCTAATTGCTGTGATAACGGCGATGAGAAAACCGCCTTTATCGGTATTACAAGGTCAACTTATCTTTGATTCTCCGCCAGTGCCGGGGATGCGTTTGCCAGACGACCTAGGTTGCCACCAACCCATCTTTCTGAGTATTGGCCAGCCGAGAGTCTCGGCACGCTATATCTATCCCTCTGCACGCACCAGCGAATTGGTTAGAAATCAGTTTACTGCCTTTAGAGTACCTGTCAACCCCCTGTTGGCGTCTAATTTAAAATAAATCTTAAATTTAGTCAATAAGTATTTCTTCTGGTTTTTTGCGATTAATCAGCATTACCCAGAAAATCTATATAAGTAATCTGATGGTGTCCATAAATTTAATGCTTAAAATGATAAGTATATTTATCCTCACCATCAGGACCACCAAGGAGACGGGGGGACGGGGGGATGGGGGGACGGGGAGACGCGGTTCGGCTTCGCCCTTCGACTTCGCTCAGGGCAAGCTCACCGGACGGGGAGACGGGGCGATGGGGAGATGGGGCGATGGGGCGATGGGGAGACGGGGAGATGGGGGAATTCCCGATTTAGAACAAGCCCTCACCAGCTTTCAAGGCATCGATCGCCTGTTGGCGGTGGGAGATGGCAGTTTCATCAGGTTGGAGAGCCAGGGCCTTATCAAAAGACGAAATGGCTTCGGCGTAGCGGCCCAGCAGAAACAGACAGCGACCGCGCTCGGTCCAAGCCGAGTGCATTTTCGGTTTAATTTCCAGAGCCCGATCGAAGGAAATAATCGCTTCGAGATAATCTTCCATTGCCATCAAAGTTTCACCGCGCCCCATCCAGGTTTTGGCGCGCTTCGGTTCCAACGCGATCGCTTCCTCATAGCTAGCCAGAGCTTCCTCATAACGTTGTAGCTGGAACAAGACAAAGCCTCGGTTAGCAAACGCCAGATGTTCTGTAGCGTCAAGTTCGATCGCCCGAGCGTAGCAAATCAGCGCCGCCTGATAACGTCCTAAATTCTTCAGACTCACACCGCGATTCAACCAAGCCGGGTAAAAATTGGGCTGGATCATCAAAGCCTCATCATAACTAGCCAGCGCTTCTGGATACCGAGCCAACGCATTGAGAGCAAAACCCCGGTTCGCCCAGGCTTGATAAAAATCCGCATCCAGAGCAATTGCCCGATCGAAGCTGGCAATAGCCGCCACAAAATCCCCCGACTGAGCCTGATTATTGCCCTCGCTAAACGCCGCTTCCGCTTCTGGAGCGGGTATCAGAGTTTCTTCCACCCTTAAGCGGTGCCGAAAAAACAAACTTCTGCCGATATCGCCAGCAATTTCCCCCACGGCGCCACACCCCACCTGGCTAAGTTTCAGCAGTTGCTCCGCTGTCTCCAAGTCCGGCTCCGGTGCCGCCAGGAGCTTACTGCCGTACTTCGGCAACCATTCCTCCCAGCTTTTCAGCGTCATCAAACCAGATAAATTCCCCAGTAATTCCAGCAACTGCTCCTCATTCCAACCGTGAAACGCTGCTTCTAAAAACTGGAGGAAAAGGGCGATCGTCACCTCATCTAAATCCGGTTGCAGGTTAACTTCGCCGTCGGTTGACGGGTGAGGATGTCCTCTTGGACGTTCAAACCAGCGCTGCCAGAGCTTCCCGAACATATGAGAGGGGGGTAGGGGGGACGGGGGACCAGGGGACTCGGAGACGGGGGGACTCGGAGACGGGGGGACTCGGAGACGGGGGGACGGGGAGCGCTTGTGCAGGGGAGCGCTTGTGCAGGGGAGCAGGGGAGCGCTTGTGCAGGGGACTCGAAGACGGGGGGACGGGGGGACGGGGGGACAAAGGACAAATGACAATCAATTTTGAATTTGATTGAGGGCTTCATCTCTAGCCGCTTGCAACGTGGCGTCAGAGGGATTTAATTGCAGGGCAGAATCAAAAGCGACGAGAGCTTCTTGGGGACGATCCAGAGCCAGCAACACCCGTCCCCGCTCCGCCCAAGCAGGATAGAAATCCGGCTGTAGCTGCACCAATAGGTCCAGAGATACTAAGGCTTGTGGGTAGTCCCCCAGGGATATCAAGGCAACGCCCCGGTTGAACAGAGCCTCGAGATGATTCGGTTGTAGCTGGAGAGCTTGGTTATAGGAAGTCACTGCCTCCCCATACTTACCCAATTTCACCAAAGCATTGCCGTGAGAGAACCAAGCCTCGACCAAATCGGGTTTAAGCTGAATTGCCCGCTCGTGACTGGTGGTGGCTTCTTCAAAGCGATCGAGCTTTGCCAAATCTAAACCGCGATACTGCCAAGCCTCCACAAAATCCGGCTGCAACTGCAAGCACTTTTCATAAGCATCGATCGCCAATTGGGGGCGCTCCAAAATCGACATCGTGCAACCCAGGTAAAACCAAACCGTGGCATTTTCGCCATTGATTTGTAAAGCCCCATCAAAAGCACTGAGAGCATTTTCATACTGTTGCTGGTGAAAATGGACCAGGCCCGCATTCACCCAAGCCGGTAAAAAGTCGGCTTGGAGTTCGATCGCCTTTTGATAAGAAGCCAAAGCCGCCGCGAACTTCTCCGCCGCAAACTGCTGATTCCCCTGCTCAAACCAGCCTTTCACATCTTGGGGGGTAGCAGGAGCAGGAGCAGGTGCAGGCGGTGGCGTCAGCTTCGCCTGCATTTGGGAGCCCAGAGCATAAGCCACAGCACTCAACTCACCACAACCCAACTGCCCGAAGTGGAGCAACTGTATGGTCAACTGCGGGTCAGGGGTTTTTGCCCGCAGCAAACGCTCCCCATAGCGCAGCAGCCAATCAGTCCAAGCCTGCATTTTGCCCCGTTCTCCGAGAGCTGCCAGATACTGCAACACCTCCGGCGCCCCCCAACCCTGACGGCTGGTGCCTTCGAGCAACTGCCCAAACAGCAGTTGGTAATCCCCATCCTCCAACGGTGGTGGCGGTGTTTGAGGTTCTACTGGTGATGGGGCTTGTCCATTACCGCCTTCTCCAGATCCCCATAAGCCCGTCAGCCGCTGCCAAATCCCCTGAAGCATTTGTGTCACCTTACGCACTGATCACGTTCATTTTAGAGAATCGTTCTCCAGCCGCTACCCCCCCCAGCCCAAAAAAAATACCACCCGTCTATCGTAGGAGACTGGTGGCATTTAGTTTGTGAACGAGATTTATTTCGACTAATTCAAGTCGGAGCGGCGGGATTCGAACCCACGACCCCTACCACCCCAAGGTAGTGCGCTACCAAACTGCGCTACGCCCCGACAACACTTTGTTATTATAGCAAATTTTCTGGAGATAGCAAGCCCTTTTTCAAAAAACTTTTAAAGTGCGGGCCGCTGCCACTAAACCAGGCACTGCTAGTGGGGACCAACAGCCTTCACAGCGGCGAACGGCGCCAGTGGTCGCGTTAGCATCGCCTTCCAGAATAAACCGCAGGCTAAAGGCATCGGGGTAGCCTTCCACTTCCATCCACAGGGTTGATGATTCAGCTTCACAGGCGATTTTCTCCTCATCCATCAGTTCACTAGCCATATCCCCGAGGGTACTTGCCAAAGACAGCAGCAAGCGGCAAAAATCATCTAACTCTGTAGCCGTCAGTTCCACGGACCAGTCATCCGTTCCCACCAAACCAGTATATATTTCCGCTTCTGGATTCCAGCCCAAACGCCAGCCCGGACCACTTTTGAGAATTTTCACCTGTTTTTCGCTGATTTCGGTGTGAGGGCACAGGAATTCTCGCCCGTTTCCATCCATTTAAGAATTACTCTAGGGGCTTTTCCTGTAGTGGTTGCCCCGTTCCAGATGAGATGATATAGACTTCTTGCAAAAATAGGAATTGATCCCACCAAATCCCGTTAAAAACGCCATTTGGCTGTTTAGATTTATGCAAGAAGTCTAATGATTGAGACTAGGGATTAATCTCCAAGTAATTCCGGTTGGTTGAGTTCATCAGACATCTCGATGATTGCCCGCAGCAACGGTTTCATCGTCGCTTCATCATTATCAAAATCTTCCGCCCGCCGCCGCTTAGCGCGATTTGCCACTTGGACTGTAATCCGGTAACGGTTAGAAGCGCCCTTGATTAGTTCTTCCGATCGCACCATCAGATTGGCGGCTTTTAAGGAAGAACGCTTGTGCATTCGGTATAATTTCCGACTGAGGCTATCCGTTGGCTCCATTTTGCTCCTCCTAAACCGGCTGACTTTTTTGGCAATGCCTTCTGATTTGATTGAGTTTACATCTTCCATTGATTACCCGTAAATTTTCTAGAAAATTCCAAGAAACTTCAAGTTTAGGCAATGGCGGGTAGGTTTTACCCCAAACCGGTTATGCGCTATATTGTCTGAGGACATGATCAGATGGGTAGGTTTTGCCGAAGCAACCTGGTGCATCCAGTATGCCGATCGCTCCCGTTCCATTGACCCCCCAAACAGCGCCCCCAGTTCCTCATCCCTAGCTGATTCTAGCCATGCCTGCTGATGAGATTGATTTTACAGATTAGATTTATCACGGGTAAATTCCCTAGCAAATCAACCAAACACTAACATGACAAAATGGCGAATAGATTTTCTCCTGTTAGCCACTCGCAACCGGAGTAGCGCTGAGCAAAACCCACAGCCAAGCTAGGATGAGAATTAACAGCGTACCAAGCAAGCGCCGGAAAATCCCTTTGATCATGGGGAAAAAAGCGCATTAGACTTTAGTCGCATGGCAAGACTAGATTATAACATCTACTGGGGCGGGGAGATTTGCGCTTTCACCGGCCAGTCTCGACCCACCACAATCGTCAGGTCAGAGGCCAAATCCCCTACAGAACTAGCCTCGATCGCCCCCACCCCCAGCATCCTTTGTAGCACCTGCGCCAAGTGCAAATCCCCTTTTTGGGCAATAATCTGAGTTTGGCGCAGGGGCAAAGGATATTTCTGAGCCACTACATACAGGTGGCGCCAGCCCTGCCTTTCCAGGTATTGCCGCATCGAGGCAATGGCTTTCGGGTCATCTGTAGCATTTTGCAGGGCAATTTTTAGCCCCGACAACTCCGGGCGATGGTAGGGATGTGGGGGCAATTCACGAGGAGCCTTGATCTCGAAATAGTCACTCAACACTCGATCGCGCCCCACGGAGTCCATCAACCAGTAGCCAGCATCCAGCTCCGGGCGTCCGCCGCCAAACTCCCCGGGCAATAACACCATTTTCAGATTTTCTGCCTGGAGCTGCAGGCTGAAATGCACCAGGGCGAGGATTTCTTCCCCTTGGAGATTAGTATCGATATGCGATCGCATCATTCTAATCAAAGCGGGCAACTGTGGCAGTAAAGCCGGACTGGTAAGACGCTGGCGCAAGGCTTTCAGGAGTAATTGCTGGCGCTGCAGACGCCCAATATCCCCCAGGCGATCGCTGCGGAACCGGGCAAACTGCTCCGCTTGCACCCCAGAGAGAGTTTGCCACCCAGGAGCTAAATTGATATGCAGCTTTTGGGTATAGTCGGAGTAAGACATCGGCGCCGGGACAAACACCTCTAACCCACCCAGCAAATCCACTAACTCCCGCAGGGCTCCCGTACTGAGGCGGACATAACGGTGAATTGGCAAGTGATTCAGGTTGCGACTCAGCGCCGCTGCGGTGAGAGCCGCCCCCCCAACGGGGTTGGCTTCGTTAATTTTGCCAGTTCCCATCCCTGGAATCACCATCCGAGTATCCCGGGGCACGGAGAGGACTGCCAGAGACTTTTTCCCCGGTTGGAAGCGCAGGAGCAAAATCGTATCACTGCGACCGCCAAATACCAAAGCCGAGTGCGGCGACGGCTCGGATTCGACGCCACTATCCACCCCCATCACCAGGATATTCACTGGGGCAGAGAGCTGATAGCCGAAACTGGTTGTCCGGTGGGATAATCTCAAATCTGGCTGTGGTGAGGGTTTGACCCATACCGCTGCCCCAATTAGGGCAATAATTCCTCCTAAAGTGGCGCTCGCAGCCCCCATCAGCGCCAAAATCACCAACCCCCAGATCAAACCCGACAAGGCTTTCGCGCTGCCCCGAGAGATGTCTTTAACGGTTTTCACCGCCTTTTTCACCGCCTCCCCCCTTTTGACTGGTTCTACCTCCAGATCAGGGTCCATTCCATCCCACATTTGAGTTACCTCGATCGCCCCAAGGGCAAAGACTCATGGCAGGCCGAAAATTACCACCGCCTGCGGGCAAGCCCACACTAACGCCATCTCAATTGTAAAATTTTAAATTTAAATTTTAGTTTCTGTTCTGAATGGCATAAAGTACGAAGATATAAGCACTGTACAAGATTATTTGGTGCCCAAATGATACCTGTGATTCTTGCTGGGGGCAAAGGGGAGCGCTTCTGGCCTGTGAGCCGTCGGCAGCGCCCAAAACAGTTTTTAAGCCTCGATGGCAGCGGTAACAGTTTGCTGCAAGCTACCGCCGAAAGGTTACTCCATACCGCCGGTGGTTGGGATAATTTATGGGTTGTCACTAGCCTTGCTCTGGCGGAAGGGACGCGCCAACAGCTCCCCCAGTTGCCCGAGGCGAATTTGCTCGCGGAGCCGGAAGGTAGGGATACCGCTGCGGCAGTGGCTTGGACCGCCCTGGAGATTGCCCGCCGTTATGGGGAGGAGGCGATCGTCGGCTTTTTTCCCGCTGACCATTGGATTGACGATGTGGCGATGTTTAACCATACTCTGCAAGCGGCTAGTGAGTTGGCATCCCAGCAAGAGGCGATCGTCACCTTGGGCGTCAAACCCACCCATCCCGCCACCGGTTACGGCTACATTGAGCAGGGGGACGATGCAGGAGTTTTTGGCGGCTTGAGTGCCTATAAAGTCAGCCGGTTTACGGAAAAGCCAGACCGCAACAAGGCGATCGAGTTCCTTGCCACCGGGCGTTACAGTTGGAATAGCGGGATGTTTGTCTTCCGTGCGGGGGTGGTGTTGCAGCAACTGAGAATTCACGCCCCAGAAATCATCAATCCCTTGGCGTCCAAGGGGGTAGCGGCTTATGGCCAAATCCCCAAAAAAAGCATCGATTATGCGGTGATGGAAAAAACCGATCGAGCTTTTGTCTTACCAGTGGCCTTCGGTTGGGATGATTTGGGAGATTGGAACGCTCTAGAACGGTTGCACCAGCCATCGGGCTCGAATGTGGAATTGGCTAATCACATGACTTTGGATACCACCGGGGCGATCGTCTATGCTACTGACTCAGATGAGTTAATTGTTACCATTGGCCTAGAAGATGTCGTGGTCGTGCGCGATGGCCGCGTCACCCTCGTAGTCAAAAAAGACCGCACCCAAGACATCAAACAAATCGTTAAATCCCTCCAAGACCACCCCAAATTTAGCTCGGAATCCTAGGATGAGCGAATAGCCATTCGCCCCTCCAACTCCGCTTTTTTCCCAGCCTGAATAACTTCACACTTCCTAGTTAATTATGACTGACCAACAAACTGCCAACCCAACCACATCTGAAGCCGAATCAGAATCCCGCTACTGGGGCAAAGTCACTGTCTTAGAAACTGGCCCCCGCTATCGGATTATTCGGGTGGAAATGAAACCTAACCACCGGATGAAAACCCAAATTCACTATCACCGCAGCGAACATTGGATCGTAGTTTCCGGCACAGCTAAAGTCATCTGTGATGACGTGGAATCCCTCATCCTCCCCAACCAATCCACCTACGTCCCTCCCTGCACCCCCCACCGCATTGAAAATCCCGGGGTGATTCCCCTGGTGATGATTGAGGTACAAAATGGGGAATATCTTGGTGAGGAAGATACAGTACGTATCGAAGATGAGCCCCCCGACAACGTTAAGTAGTCATTTGTCATTGGTCATTGGTCATTTGTCACTTGTCACTTGTCCCGGGCAGCCACGGGGGAAACATTTATGACTCTGGCTCCCCTTTCAAAGGGGAGGAGGGCAGCGGGGACAAAGGACAAATGACCAATGACCAATGACCAATAGACATATCCAAAAAATCCCCAAGCCTTTCCACCACTGATTTTTGGCTGTCTAAATTTCACCTGACCTGCATGCAGAAATCAACGGTATAATCAGCGTTTGACAGTGTTGCCGTCAAAATAGAAAGAATTTATTCGGGATGTTTATTTCATATTTTTTACCAAATTTTGAGGGGTTTAGCCAGAAATTACTAGGGCACCGATTCGCTATCTAATTAATCCACATACTGTCAGAATTACGGGGTTATATATGTCAGCATTTAACCGAAATCTTTCGGCAGCTATCCGAAAAGTTTTTATCAACCTAATTAAATGCTCTACTCCTGAAGTGTGACAATTACTTCAACGTGGCTATTTTTCATAAACTAAATCATTAACCAAAGCTAGCCTGATTATCACTTCGTTACAATATCCCTTTTAAATCTAGCATAAATCCGGGCAGCACCTCTTCACCAGACAAGGCCGCCGGATTTTCTAAGATTTCTACTTCTTTTCCGGGACGGTAAATCTCTACTCGCTGATTTTGGGGGTCAATTAGCCAACCCAACTGCGCGCCATTCTCCCGATATTCTCCCATTTTCTCCTGGAGATTGTTTAACTTATCGCTTTCTGAGCGCAGTTCTACCACGAAATCAGGACATAAGGGCAAAAATTTCTTTTTCTGTTCGGGAGTTAATCCCTGCCACCGCTCGATTTTCACCCACGAAGCATCGGGCGATCGGTCTGCACCATTGGGCAGTTTAAAACCGGTAGAAGAGTCAAAAGCTATCCCCAAATTATGCTGGCGGCTCCAGCCTTGCAATTGATAAGCAATTTCAATATTACGATGTCCCGTTTCTCCTCCAGTGGGCGGCATAATTATCAACTCTCCTGTAGCAGTGCGCTCAAATTTCAAATCTCGGTTTTCCTGACAGAGCTGCCAAAACTGCTCTTCTGTCAGCTCAAACTGCAAGCGCAACGGCGTAGGTAAACCGAGAGTTATGGTTTCTACAGTGGCTACCATATGCGGATTTTTCCTGACAATATCCACATTATAGCAAAATTTGGTTAGGATTGATTTGCCTGCTCTAGTTAGGCAAAGCTTTGATATATTTCTCAGGTTTGGCGTTCCGATTGAAGAAATGATTTGACTCTGGCCAAATAATTATGTATAATATGACCATTCTCAAATATCCAACATCTGGTTAGAGTCCCATGATTGATTACATTCAAAATGGCGAGGAAATTTACCGCCAATCTTTTGCGACGATTCGCGCAGAAGCGAATTTGGAAAATTTATCAGCGGATTTAGCAATAGTGGCAGTGCGGCTGATTCATGCCTGTGGCATGATAGATATTGTCCCAGATTTAGCGGCGGCACCGGAGGCGGTGATAGCGGGACGCAATGCTTTAATCAATGGCGCCCCGATTCTCTGTGATTCTCAAATGGTTGCTAATGGGATTAGTCGCCCTCGGTTGCCTGGGAATAATCCAGTAATTTGCACTCTCAATTACCCAGAAGTGCCAGAAATAGCGCGGCAAATTAATAATACTCGTTCCGCTGCGGCGGTAGAACTATGGCAACCGCATTTATCCGGGGCTATAGTAGCGATCGGCAATGCCCCAACGGCACTTTTTCACTTGCTAGAATTGCTGGATGAAGGCTGGCCAAAACCGGCGGTGATTTTAGGATTTCCCGTGGGGTTTGTGGGAGCTGCTGAATCTAAAGCCGAACTGGCTCTCAACAGTCGGGGAGTGCCATTTATCACTTTACATGGACGCCGTGGGGGGAGCGCGATCGCCGCCGCCGCCGTGAATGCGTTAGCAAAGGAGAACGAACTATGACCGGAATGCCGGGACGACTTTATGGGTTAGGAATTGGCCCTGGAGACCCAGAATTGCTGACGCTGAAAGCGCACCGAATTTTGACTTCAGTTCCCGTCATTGCCTATCCAACTGCAGAAAATGGGAATAGTATAGCACGGTCGATCGTCGCCGATTTTATTCTCCCCCACCAAATTGAAATTCCCATCACTTTGCCCTTTAGGGTCGATCGTTCTGCCCAACCCTATTATGACATAGCAGCAGCAAAGATTGCCGAACATCTGCAGGCGGGGCAAGATGTGGCGGTGTTGTGCGAAGGAGAACCGATGCTATATGGCACGTTTATTTACCTCTTTCATCGCCTGTCTCCAAAGTTTCATACTGAAATTGTCCCGGGCATCTCTTCTACAATGGCAAGTGCGGCAATGCTGGGCGTACCCATTACCTACCGCCATGATGTTTTGACGATTATGCCAGCTACATTGGCTGCAGAAACCCTGCGCGATCGTCTCGCCGTTGCCGATGCAGCAGTGATTATCAAATTAGGCAGACATTTCCCCAAAGTCCGCCAAATTCTTGAGGAATTAGGACTGTTACACCGCGCTCTATATATTGAACGGGCAACCCAACCCAATCAGCAGATTATTCCCATTACTCAGGTAGAACCCGCCGCCGTCCCCTACTGGGCTTTAATTCTGATTCCCAGTCAATCTCAAACCCAATGAAACCAGATACAGCCAATCCTCTCGATAATACGAGAATTATTCAAAGTCCCTCTCCCGTTTTGGGAGAGGGATTTAGGGTGAGGGTTGTACCGCTCTTTAGTAAGAAACGCTGTATAATATAATTATACCAGTTTGAAAAAAATGTGATACACTTAGCCCAATCAGAGTCAAGTAGGAGGGGTCAACATGTCTGGAGTCGCCAAAATTAATATCGTGGAATCAGCCCCTGAGCTGAAATCCCTGTTAAGCGGCCAAAAAACCGCGA
>DVDU01000233.1 GCA_015296065.1 Oscillatoriaceae cyanobacterium M33_DOE_052
ATGTATTTGAGAATCATGGAGAATGAATATTTAGTCATGCTTAAACTCCTCTTTTTTAATTTTCAGCTCTCATTATAACATAATTATGGCTATTTTTACCACTTTTTTATTGACATTCAACACTTTTGCGCCGCCAGAAACTGTATCTGTAGTATCGCCACCAGAAATAGTATCTGTAGTATCGCCGCCAGAAATAGTGTCGGTGGTGTCACCGCCAAAAATAGTGTCGGTGGTGTCACCGCCAAAAATAGTGTCGGTAGTGTCACCGCCAGAAATAGTGTCGGTAGTGTCGCCACCAGAAATAGTATCCGTGGTGTCGCCACCAGAAATAGTGTCGGTAGTGTCACCGCCAGAGATAGTGTCGGTGGTGTCGCTACCAGAAATAGTATCCGTGGTGTCGCCACCAGAAATAGTATCCGTGGTGTCGCCGCCAGAAATAGTATCCGTGGTGTCACCGCCAAAAATAGTGTCGGTGGTGTCACCGCCAAAAATAGTGTCGGTAGTGTCACCGCCAAAAATAGTGTCGGTGGTGTCGCTACCAGAGATAGTATCGGTGTTGTCGCTACCAGAGATAGTATCTGTGGGGTTATTCCCATCAAGAGTATCTGTGGGGTTATTTCCATCAAGAGTATCTGTGGGGTTATTCCCATCAAGAGTATCTGTGGGGTTATTACCACCACCATTAATCAGATTGTCATTGGGGTGATGAATGCCAATGCTACCGTTACTCCCGGTTAAGTCGGAACCGGGGGGGCTATTGTTGTCAATAAAATATTGACGCTGAAATTCGCTGCTGTCGAGTTCGGGGATAATGGCTAGATATTCGCCGCTGAAAGCGTTTTGGATAATGGTGTAACCTTGGTATCTTCCAGTGCCATTATAGATTTTCAGCTCATTGTAGGTGAGACCATCGGTTAACTGAATATAGTCTTGTCCGGGGTGGAAGTCAAAAATCCAGTCTGCATCTGCTTCTCTAGAGCCGCCTGTACCTCTTCCGAGGACAAAGCGATCGCTACCTTGGCCACCAAATAAGGTGTCAGACCCTTTATCTCCAAATAGGGTATCACTACCATCATTGCCAATCAGGATATCGTTGTTTTGGCCACCAAATAGCATATCGTTACCCAAGCCTCCAGAGATTGTATCATCTCCTAGATTGCCATTGATAACGTCATTTTCGCCACCACCAAATAGGAGGTCTGACCCATCACCTCCATAGATTTCATCATCCCCTAGGTCGCCAAAAATTGTGTCTTCATCTTTATCACCTAGGAGCAAATCGTTGTCTTTACCCCCCCATATAACGTCATTTCCTTGGCCACCATGAATGGTATCATTACCTTGATTGCCATTGAGGAGGTCTGTCCCTTGGTTGCCATTAATAAAGTCGTTTTCGCCTCTGCCTAATATGACATCATTGCCGTCAAGAGCGAGAATCATTTCTCTCTTGTCTCCCCCGGCAATAAATTCTATGTCGTCGGTCAGATAATAGGCTTCCTCAAATAGGCTTTGTAGCTCGGCTATATCGAGCTTGTGTTGTTCTTTGAAAGTCTGTGAGCTGTACCCTAATTGTTCTTCATTAGCTACTGCAACATCAACCAGATAGTTATCCGTTGTTAAAGCAAATAAACTACCATTGGTAGTGATTATTTCGTTGAGATTGCTGATTTTTGTGGTTTCCATAGCCAACTCAGAATTATTGCTCTATTTACTAATTCCGAGTCGCCATAAACTTTCAGAATTTATTTTACCTAATTGTTAATTTTTGTAAATCAATCCACAAAAAACGTCAAAACCTATTCTAGATTTGCTAGAATAAGTCTTGACTATAACCAGAGTCTGCCAGATGGCGCATTGGAAGAAAAAATAAAAAATTTAATCGGGATTAAAAATATATTTTCTCAAATTTTGCTCTTTTTTAATTGCCCTAGCGGATTAATGATAATTTGTTGATTTTTCCGCTCTGATGGTGGTGCCGAATGGAAGAGCTGACAGTTATAATGGCTTTAATAAAAATTACTTATGTCTGTCATATCGAATCTAAATTTGTTTAGAATTGGATGATTTATAACTCTGGATAGACACAATATAATCTATAAATCCTGGCTGTCTCTGTGATTTAAATCACCAATTCTATGTGTTTATGATAACCGCTTACACTCCGGTGAACCTCTCAATCCTGCTGATTTGCCTATGAGAACTGGTTGTTGCTACCCAGTATGGTGTTGGCGCCTAAATCCCAGAGATGGATGGGAGACAAACGAGACAGGGTTCTGGCTTGGCCGGTCACTTCGCTAAGGCTTCTATGTCTTTAATTGTTCACTATTCGGCATCTATCTGTCATCCGCAATGTCCCGGGAATTTAGATGTTTTTTATTCTCTTGTTGAAGTGTAACCGCACGGATGAAATTGGGGCTTAAAAAATATTTACAAATATAAAATACGTGAATTCACGGATATGTCATTGGTCATTGGTGATTTATCCCTAGTCACTTGTCCCTGGTCATTTGTCCCTAGTCATTTGTAGGGGCGATTCGCTTTCTCGCCCCTACCTAGCAAAGGACAAAGGACAAATGACTAAGGACTAAGGACAAAGGACAAAGGACAAATGACTAAGGACAAATGACTTAAAACCCTAAATCGGCTTTTGCGGCTTCGGCTTGTTGCAGCAGGGTTTCGGGGTCGAGGTCTTCCCAGGCGGCGGTGGGGCTAATTTCCCGGTAGAAGGTTTGGTCATAGGGTCTGGTACGGACGACTACTGGCATGGGTACGGCGTGGCCTAAAATGAGGGCTTGTTGTTTGGAGTCGAGTTTGGCGAGGACGGAACGGAGGTTTTGACCGCCGGATACGCCGGTGAAGATGGCTTCGATGTCTTTGTCGTCGTTGAGTAAGGCGGTGATGCGGGTGCCAATTTGGGACATTACTTCGTTGTCGATACCGGAGGGACGCTGGTCAACGACAAAGAGGGTGACGAAGTATTTGCGCATTTCCCGGGCGATCGTGCCAAAAATTGTTTGCCTGACGGTGGCGGGGTCGAGGAAGCGGTGTGCTTCTTCAATGGTGATGACGAGCTGTCTGGGTCTGTCTAGGGGGTTTTTGGTTTGTAAAAACTGCTCGGATTTTTCCACATAGGCTCGGTGAATGCGGCGGGTGATGATGTTGGCGGCGAGCATATAGGAGAGCATATCGGAGTGGGAGCCGAATTCAATCACAATATGTTTACCGGCGTCGAGGCTGGCTAAAATCTGGGCGACATAGTTTTTGGGACATCTGGGTTTGATGTATTTGAGCCGCTCTAGGCGCATCAGTTTGCGCTGTAGAGCCATGATGGAGGATTTGTTACCGCGTTTTTCGTCGCAAAACATCTGGATGTCTTCGTTGGTCATTTCCAGAAGGTCTTTAATCCAGGATGAGCCGAATTCGCCTTGGAGGATGTAGGCGTTTTCGATGCTGGCTTCGGAGAGGTTGAGTTCTCTGGCGACGAGGCTGATGTCTTCGACTTCGATTTGGTCGTAACCGAGAAATAGTTCTTGTGCGTCGCGGATACCGCGTCTTCTGGTACTGTCGGGGTCGAGGGTGTAGATGGTGACTTCGCCGGGGAAGAGTTGGCGCAAGCCTTTGACGGTACTGTATTGTTTGCCTTCGGAGGGGGCCTCCCAGCCATATTCCGAGTGCATGTCAAAGATGAGGTTAACGGCGGCTTGTTTGCGGATGATGCCGCAGAGAAGTAGTCTAGTAAGGAAGGATTTGCCGGTGCCGGATTTGCCGAAGACGCCGTTACTGCGTTCGACGAAGCGATCGAGGTCGATGCACACGGGTACGTCCATGTCGAGGGGTTTGCCGATCGCGAAGTTGCGGCGGTGGGGGTCGTCTTCCCAGCCGAAAACGGCGCGAAAGTCTCTCTCGCTGGCTTCGTAAACTTGGGAGAAGTGACTGGGGATGGTTTTGACGGGGAGCAATTCCATCTGGCTGTCGGTGTTGGCTTGATAGGATGCTAAACCGTTGTTGCGGGAGGTTTCGGTTTTGAGGAGGGTTTGGGGACTCCAGCCGCTGGGTGCTTCTTGGGGGGTGAGCATCAGCATTGGCGATAGGGCGATCGTACCATAGGTGCTGCCTCCGGCGAGGACTGCCTGCATGAAGTCGTCTTCTGGTTGGGGGGGGTTGGCGAGGATGCGATCGCTCGCTGTCCCCAGAGATACATCGGTCATCAGACAGAAAAAGAGCGATCGAGTCCCCCGAATTACCAAAAACTTCCCCACCCGCATCTCTTCCACCGACACATCTGGATGCAGTCTCACTTCCAAGCCATCAGTGAGAGAACCATGTATAACCGAGCCCAAAGGTTGTTCAGGATTCATTAACTAGACCTCTATTCCTGTAGTTTTGCCACTTTCTACATTACTGTAGGACTAGCCAACCTCTCCTCATCCCTACTCTATCCCGATCCAATTTCTTATCTCCTGCGCCAACCAAATGCACTCTTCCTCGGTCATTTTTCGCCCCAGATTGCCAAAAGAATACTGCTGGAGTGACCCGGATTCCGAACCAGCCGTAATCATCACGCCCACCACAAACTTTTTATTATCGTAAAAAATCGAAACATCTTGAATTTGCGACGCCACCGCCGTTTCCGTGCGATAAGTCAACCCCAAACGTTTATGTTCAATTGCCAACACATCGGCATCCCGGTCTAAATAAATATTAGTCCGCTCGAAATATTCCGTCAAACTAATAGCGATAAAAGCCGGAATCAGCAGGGGTAAAGCCCCCATAATCACTTGCATCAATGCCGACAAAATAGAAACGCCGCCAAGGCCAATGAGAATATATACGAAGATCCGGGAAGAAATATCAGACCCACTGGTACTTTTTTGCAATGCTGATATGCCGGTTTCTACTACTTTTACCACTTTTTGGCAAAACTGCTTGCCAATTTCCAGCAGTTGGCGGCTGGGCTCCGGAATGATAATTTCTAGTTTGCGCTGGTTTTTCCTCAGTTTAACCTGGGTAAAATCTGGCTGAAAAAATGGCGCTGTGGGCAGGGATAAAGCGCCAGATTGCAACGCTGACAATGCCTCTTGAGCGCTGCGAAATCTTTGGGATAATTGTGGCTCGGTGAGTTTTTCTAACCAAGCGATAAAATAAGGGCTGAGGTTGGTACTGAGGCGGTCTTGAAACTGCAAGTGTAAATCCTCCGCCAGCAGTTCCCCAGGGGCCACTCCTGTGAGCAAATGCACCAATGTTGCTCCCAAAGCATACAAATCAGATGCGGGAACCGTTTGCCCCCCAAACTGCTCCAACGGCGTATATCCATAAGTCCCTACTACGGTGAAACTTCTTCCCGCTACTGCTCCTTGGTCTTGTACGGCGCCAAAATCTACCAAATACACCACGCCATCCTGACTAAATATAATATTGCTGGGCTTAATATCCCGATGCAGTACCGGCGGTGATAGCTGGTGGAGGTATGTTAAAATCTCTAACAGCGCTGTGGCGATATTCCGCGCTTCCTCTTCTGTGTATTTTTTTCCGGCGTCGAGTTGCTGGAGTAATGAAGAACCGGGAATATAATCCTGTACTAACCCGGACCAGAGCTTATTATCGTCTATGGTAAAATAATCCCGGTAGCGGGGAATCTGGGGATGCTGCAAATTCTGCAACACCTTCGCCTCCCGCTCGAATAGCTTCAAATTTTCCCACTGTTTTTGACCGCCAAACACTAGCAGTTTGACCACTACCCGTTCCTCATTGGTCAAATCTGTGGCTAACCAGGTTTCCCTGACTGGGTTTTCGCTTAGTAGCTCCTGGAGTTGATAGCGCCCTTGTAATACCGCCCCTGTTTCCGGCATAATCTCTCTAGTCTTGGTTGAGCATCATCTGTCTTCTCTCTAGGGTAGCAAGATTAATCAAAGTCCGCCACAAGTCTGGAAGTCTAATCATTCGCTGCTTATTGCACTACTTCAAGCATCGGATTTGATATAATTATCACTAAATTTCGGGTTAAATTGAGATTTATCTGGGATAAAAGGAGAGAATAATGATAGAATTGATGGGTTTGGGGGCGGGAACGAGCCCGATGATGGGGATGGTGGTGGCCAAATTACTGGAACCGCTGCAATATGGGTTTATGCAGCGATCGCTCTTGATGGCTGCACTGGTGGGGGTCGTTTGCGCCGTCGTCGGTAGCTACTTAATGGTACAGCGGTTGGCACTCCTCGGCGATGCCATCAGCCATTCCGTCTTACCCGGACTCGCGATCGCCTTTCTCGTGGGTGCAAATCTGTTTGTCGGGGCATTTATTGCCGGGATCATCAGCACTGCCTGCATCAACATCGTCCGCAGCCGAGCGCGCATCAAAGAAGACGCCGCAATGGGTATCGTCTTCTCCGCATTTTTCGCCTTCGGTATCACCCTCATCACCGTGATTCAAAAAGACAATAAAATCGACCTGAATCACTTCTTATTCGGCAATATCCTCGGCGTCACGATCGCCGACGTGCGGGACACCGCCATTATCGCCGCGATCGTCCTCATCGCCGTAGTTCTCTTGTACAAAGAACTACTATTCTACACCTTTGACCCCCAAGGAGCGCAGGCAGTAGGCTTGCCCGTCCACCTGCTAGACTTAGGGCTGATGATGCTCATCGGTATGACCATTGTTGCCAGTCTCAAGGCCGTCGGCGTCGTCCTAGTCCTATCTTTGCTCATTGCCCCCGCCGCCACCGCCTACCTCCTGGTGAGTCGCCTCCACCTAGTGATGTTATTCGGCGTCGGTTTTGGCGTCTTATCCAGTATCTCCGGGATGTATCTCAGCTACTTCTACAACCTCCCATCCGGTCCAGCGATCGTCTTAGTCGCATCCGGTTTATTCGTCCTGGCATTTTTATTCAGTCCCAGCCAAGGACTCCTCACCCACCCACCCTCTACCAGCCGCGAACCCGCTTTATGGCGAGAGCTAAAAAACTTATTCCGCTAGTCCCCATAATTTAATTCATCTTCCATATGTTCACCATCGTGGGAGAGACAAATTACTAGGGATTGGAGGTGGGTAGGTATTCCCCAGTCACTATCTGATTTTCTTCAACTGCTGGCTGACCCCCTCCAAATCAAACGCCTTCGGGTCGAAACTGCCCCCCAGCCATGCCATAGTTTCTTCATACTCCACATCTTCGGGATTCGTGATAATTTCTAGTAATTCCTTATAACCCCTGGTGCCGCCGCAATCTTCCGGCGGACAGGCTCGCTCCCCCGCCACACAGCGGGGGTAATGCACCCCTGGTTCCCGCCGCAGCACTTTTTCCACTAGCAACACATGCCTCCAACCCTCATCTAGGTTGTAATCATAGAAAAACACGCCATTCTCATGCGGCACCAATTCGTCTAATCTTGCCCGTCTTTCTGTTTTCATCTCCAAGCCATATTCTGGGTGCGATTCCCCATAAGACTTGCCATCAATTACGAATTCGTGCAAGTGAGAATTCTGCCACCCCATCACGATTTGTAAAATCCGGTGCATTTTATAGAGAGTCACATGGCTGGGCACCTGGATGGTTCTCCATATCGCCGGTTCCGTATCTTTGATGATGACTTTGATGTGATAGATAGAATCCATGTCATCCGATGCAGTTGGTTTAGTCATAGCTCTTTCTGATTTTAGTTATTTAGATTGTTAAATTTTAAGGTCATTAGGCAATCAAAATCTCAAAATCATTACAAAAATTAATAATTACACTTAAGAAAAAATATTATAGATAAAATAATTATCTCATAAAAGAGAGAGTTATTTTTGTAAACATACTTAAATTTTTGTGAGAAAACCACTTAGATGCTTGGACGGGTAGCCCCCGCTCAGTGCCTCATCTCATTTCAATTTAAATCTGCAACATATCGGGATGGATAAGTCAGCCGGTTAAGTTAAAAAGCAGTTTATTTATGCAATTTATTTGTTTGAGTTTTTCACAAAATTGGATAACGGCTGGGCTCTGGATTCCTCAGAGGTAAGCGGTAGGGCTGCGGTAGGCTGAAAGCAGGCCAAATAGTTTGATCAAGTTATGATGCCAAGTGCTTTCTCTGCGCAGCTTCCCGTCCAGCAACTGCCCCGCCTCGCCGTCACCCTCGGCGACCCGGCGGGAATCGGACCAGAAGTGGTCCTCAAAGCTCTGGCGGACTCAGATATCACTCACAACTGCCGTATCACGGTCGTGGGCAGTAGGGACCTGCTGCGGGATACTTACCACAAGCTGGCGGCGGGTAAACTCACAGAACCGTTGGCAGACCCGGAAAAATTGCGCGTTTTAGATGTGCCCCTAGGAGGAAAAATTGTATCGGGAGCGGGTGATGCTGCTAGTGGGGCGGCCAGTTTTGCCGGGATGGAAGCGGCAATTAAATCTACTCTCGCCGGAGAATTTCAGGGGATTGTCACCGGCCCGATCGCCAAATCCTGCTGGCAAGCAGCGGGCCACCATTACCCCGGACAAACCGAACTCCTAGCAGAATCAGCCAAAGTCCAGCGGTTTGGCATGCTCTTCGTCGCCAAATCTCCCCATAGCGCCTGGACGTTCCGCACCCTATTAGCCACCACCCACATCCCCCTGCGCCAAGTCCCCGAAACCCTCAATCCTGACCTCCTCACCGCCAAACTCGACCTTCTCGTAGAATGTTTGCAGCAAGATTTCCGCCTCCCCAACCCCCGCATCGCCGTCGCCGGGTTGAACCCCCACAGTGGCGAAGGCGGACAACTCGGAACCGAGGAAAGAGATTGGTTAATTCCCTGGTTACAACAAATGCAGCGGCGCCATCCCCGAATCCAGCTTGACGGGCCCGTGCCCCCGGATACCCTCTGGGTCAAAGCGGGTCAAGCCTGGTATGACGCCAAAGCGACTGCCCATGATGCCTATCTGGCTATGTATCACGACCAAGGATTAATTCCCGTGAAACTCCTCGCCTTCGACGCCGCCGTAAACACCACGATCGGTCTCCCCTTCATCCGCACCTCTCCCGACCACGGCACCGCCTTCGACATCGCCGGTAAAGGAGTTGCCAACCCCGCCAGTATGAAAGCAGCCATCAAATTAGCCGCCGAATTAGCCAGACCTAGTTCGGAGTAGGGCTTTAGCCCCTCTTTTCCCCCATCTTTTCCGCTCAAAGTCTTTTCTGGTGGGCTAAAGCCCTACTACAAACTCAGGCTTTAGCCCCTCTTTTCCCCCATCTTTTCCGCTCAAAGTCTTTTCTGGTGGGCTAAAGCCCTACTACAAACTCAGGC
>DVDU01000001.1 GCA_015296065.1 Oscillatoriaceae cyanobacterium M33_DOE_052
CACCGGAAACTACACCGGAACCGACACCGCCAGTGGATGTGACACCGACACCGGAACCCACACCGGAAACTACACCGCCAGTGGATGTGACACCGACACCGGAACCCACACCGGAAACTACACCGCCAGTGGATGTGACACCCACTCCCACTCCGGCGGAAGAAGCGCCGCAGCCAATAGTTGATGCTATCAACCGCGTGGAAGGAACCGAAGGTAATGATAATCCCCTGCTAGGTACAGTAGGGAATGATGAAATCATCGGTAATGATGGTGATGATGTGTTGATTGCCGGTCAGGGAGATGATATCCTGACTGGTGGTAATGGTGGGGATACGTTTATTTTTGAAGCTGCCAGCGGCTACGATATCATTACTGATTTTGCGGGGGCGGCGGATACGATCGCGGTGACAGCAGACCTTGGTTTTATCAGCAGCGAGCAGCTTTTTGAGGCGCTCTCTCCCGGTGTCTTTATGTCGGGAGAATCGCCGTACTCGGTACTGAATCTCAGCCCCGGTAATGAGGTAAAGATTTTCCACAATGACCCCCTGACGGCGGCTAATTTTTCTGTGATGCCACCACCGATGGTTGAGGAAGCCATGTTTTAGCGCTGTTTTAGCGATGCGAGGGTAAATTCAGGATGACCTCGCCTAGTGCTGCTTGTGGGTAGCGGTAGGCGAAGTCATCTCAAAATGTCCTCACCCCTGTTGCTGGTGCTATACCATAACGGAATTCAACCACAAATGTTTGCCAACGTCACTACCCCTGTGTTATCCTAATCGTCTCATCTCATCCATCATTAGTTTAGATACAAATTCACCGGTACAACATGAACAATTCTCCTGACTTGCCAAAACCGTCATCTGAACCACCACTAAAAACCAGCCTCACAGACAATGGGCAGTATCCAGAGTTTTGCCAGAATGCTAGCCAAGACCCTGCCCTGTTTGAGAATTTTCGCAGAAATCCAATTTACAACGCCGCTTTAGAACACGATTCTTTCGAGCAAGGCTTAGAGTACCTTGAGTATGCCAAGAAAGTGAAGCGTTTTGACAGCCATCTTGAGGAATTCAAGAAAAATGATTTAATCGGAAATCCGATGACATTTGAATACGAACCATACGGAAAAATTGCGCCCCCAACGCTTCGCTATCTCAAGGTATTAAGCGACATTGAAACCCACATCGGCAATTTAGATAATGCCAAAATTTGTGAAATAGGTACTGGCTATGGCGGTTTGTGCAGAATTATTTGCAGCTATTTTCAGGTAGCCGAATATAATTTGTTAGACCTCCCACCTGTGCTGAGTTTGGTGCAAAAATATCTGAGTCACTTTGAAATCAATACTACCATAAAATACTTAGACGTATCCAGATTGCCAAATCAAGAATACGATTTAGTTATCAGCAACTATGCTTTTACCGAACTCAGGAGAGACATTCAGGAAAATTATCTGCAAAATGTCATCCTCAAATCTAAAAAAGGATACATTACTTACAACGATATCAATCCGAAGGATTTTAATTCTTACACCTTGGAGGAGCTGAAAGCAATTATTCCCAATTTACAAGTTTTTAAAGAAATTGAAAATACACACCCTAAAGATTGTATGCTTATTTGGTAACAACTTTAGGATAGGCGTCTGGGATTATCCCACTTGGGTTCGGGGGAAGAAGTGGGAGTGATGCGCTCTCGCTTCCCCCCTACAGACCGACCTAGTTACAAAATCGGGAGAGTCCCCCTTTATTGTGCCCAAATCGCTTCCAATCTTGTTTGGGCATTTTCCAAAGCCGCTTTGGCAGAGGATTTGCCCAATAATGTGGATTCGATCGCTCTCCCCAACCCCTCAGAAATTCGATTATATCCCGCAATTGTTGGTCTATAGCCAGAGACATTAACTTGGTCGATAAACACTTGTAACCAAGGGTTACGGCTCAGATATTCTTGGTACTCTTTACTGTTGACTGATTTCTGATTCACTGGTAAAAAACCCGTACCAATAGCCCATTCTGTTTGAAATTCTTCACTTAACACAAATTCCAAGAATTTCCAAGCTGCCTTTTCCCTTTCTGGCGTGGTTTTCATCAAAAACAGATTGCCACTACCAGTTACCGTAGCATGAGTAACACTAGCAGGGATAGGAAAAGTATCATAATTCACCTTATACTTCGTGATGTAAGTCCAAGGTCCTGTAATTTGCATGGCGATTCGACCCTCAAAAAAAGCATCCTCCTCATAACCTCGCTCAGGTGGTGAAAGAGTCGCCGAACCATCTTTCATTAAGGTTTCCCAAAATTCTAAAGCAGATATGGCGCCGGGATTGGTTAAATTAGGACGGCTATTGGTCACGATTTCACCTCCCGCACTCAGCAAAAAGGGAAACCAACTAAAAACCGTCCATTCTTCTTTACCTAAAGGTAGTAACATTCCATACTGTTCTGGGATATTGTCGCCGTTTTTATCCACCGTCAATTTTTTGGCCACTTGGCGTAACTCTTCCCAGGTTTTCGGTGTTTCTATAATTCCAGCGGCTTGAAACAAATCTGGTCGGTAGAAAATACCCAAATTACTTGTATAAAAAGGCACAGACCACAAGTGACCATCAAGTTGCAATTCTGCCAGCAAGTTAGATGGTACATCTGCTTTTACTGGCGATTCCTCTAACCATTTTTCTAATGGTTGAATTGCTTGTAATTCTACAAACTGCCCTGTAATTTGTGGATAAAAAGCCAGAATGTCTGGCGGAACGTTACCCACCACGGCGGTTAAGATTTTGGGTAATTGTTTGTCTAGTTCTCCGGCAAATATAGATTGGACTTGAATCTCGGGATGAGTTTGATTAAATTTCGCTACTAATTTTTCAAAAACATCCCGATTGGGGGGTGGGTTAATTCCTTGCCACAGGGTTAAATGGATTACTTGATTGCTGGAGGCGATTGGGTTTGGTTGACAACCAGACAAACACAAGGCACAACATATCAAAATAATTCCTGTGGCCAAAAGCTGTTTTAGCAAAATTATCATATTTTTAGTTAAACTGGGTTGCTAATTTCAGCAATATCTAAAAAGGTTTTGGTGACACTGGTTTCGGCTCTTGTGTAAACATAGGTTTCTGGTTGGCGGATTTTTTTGGTTTTGAAGAATTTTTCGGCTCGTTCCCACAAGTCGGTATCTTCGCCATAGAAGATGGTTTTAAATCCTTTTAATTCAAAAAAAACTTCTCTTTTGCCAAAAAATGTTGGACCTAGAACACATTCTCGTAAATTAATGGTTCGGTCTGGTTGATAATAGTCTAAAACAAATATTTCTTCTTCACTAAAAAATCCTCCTTCTATTAAATCTACATCGGGATGGGATTGCATATATGCCAGTCGCGACTCTAAATGATTTTCTTTGTATGTGTCATCACTATCTAAAAATGTGATGTATTTTCCAAATGAGGCTTGAATACCGGCATTTTTAGATAATGCTTGTTTTCTATTTTTGTGTTTGATGTAGCGAATGTTTTGATGCTGCTGCATATAATCGTTAACGATGTCAAAACTGTTGTCATGGCTGCCATCGTCAACTACTAACAGCTCCCAATCAGAAAAAGTTTGATTAATTACGCTATCTATACATTTATTCAGATAATTGGCTCGATTATAAGTGCAAATAACTACACTAATTTCTGGCTGAATATCAAAATTAACGTCCATCATATGGCAATTGGGTTTAATTGAATGTGCCAACTAGCCAATTGGCTGATTATTTGGCATTTTGTTGGGTTTTATATGGCATTTTTTGGCCATATTCTAAGAGATTAACTTGTCTCTATGAAGTTGTCAACCCCTTGGGAAAATTTTTTCTCTAGATTTTTTTCAAAATTACTCAAATTACATCGGGGCAATGGTTTGAGCTGGATTGGCTCCGATGCAGTTGCTGGCCAAAGCAGAAAATTTGGAGGTAGAGGGGTTTTAGGGCGACCAGCAGCAGACTGGATTACATTTGGCCCACTTGGCAACAGGGGAGATGGCTATTGAAGTCATTATGTTATTATTAGGAGTAATCCCCCGGTTAATTCCGGCCATATGTTCAGGGGTGGACTCGGGAAATTTATCTTGAACATATAACAGATTGGCAAATGGTTTCCGGCTGGGTTCCTCTAGCCATATGGGCGCTGGGGATAAAGCCCAAAAACCTCTTTGTAAATTTTTGTAACCGGAATGGCAACAATAGCAGCGGCTAGCTAACCGGTGATTTTATGTATTTGCTCTTATCATATATCCAGCCAGCCCCTGATAGGTCATCGCGATCGCCGAGCTAGCGCCCTGGGCAGAAAACGCGGGCAGGGCAAGACCCCTCACTGGGAAGCTGGGCACAGGCGACAGCGAAGCCGACGCACGCAACGGCAAATATCCCATAACCTCAAACATCATATGTCTGGAAATAACGCGCATATCAAACGGTTACTGGAAACCAAGCAGTGTCCGGGAGGCAACCTCAGCGAAGCCAACCTGGGGCGGTTTAATTTTAGCAAAGCTGACCTCAGCGGGGCTAAACTCCTGTTTGCTAACCTGAGCCGCACGAATCTGACTAATGCCAACCTCAGCGGTGCTGACCTGACTTTTGCCAACTTAGTGGCTGCAGACTTGAGCAACTCGGATTTAAGCGGTTTGGATGCCAAAAGCATCAACCTGTTTGAAGCCAAGCTGCAAAGTGCGGACCTCAGCGGTGCGGACTTGAGTTTTGCCAATTGCGTCAGTGCCAATTTTAATGAGGCGAACCTCTGCGGGGCGGAACTGCAAGGGGCGAATTTGATCGGGGCGCAGTTAAACAATGCTAATTTGAGCGGTGCGCACTTGACGGGAGCGAATCTGGGCAGAGCGCAACTGGGTGGGGCGATTTTGGCGAATGCGGACTTGTCCCACGGGCGGTTTGTGGATGCGGATTTTAGGGATGCTAATCTCAGCGGTGCGGATTTGAGAAATGCCAATCTGTGGAATGCCAATTTGAGCGGTGCTAACCTCAGCGGGGCGAATTTGGTGGGAGCAAACTTGGCGCACGCGAAGCTGGATGGCGCGATCGGGATTTACCGGGAAAATCCGGTGGTGATTCAGCACCACGACCCCCAAGGTGCGGGGATGGCCCAGGGGATAGCTTATATTGGTGTGCCTCAAGCTGGGGGCTATCAGGGTGGTGCGGGGGGTTTGGCTCTCCCTCGACCGGGGATGCCCCGATAGGGCCGACTGGGGGGACCCGGAGACGGGGAGAGCCGGAGACGGAGATTCCGTAGGGGCGACAGCATCTGCGCCCAAATCCCCCGGTAAAACGAAAAACACTCTCTTGCGGATGCTTCGCCCTGACTGAGAGACTGGTCCAGAAGTCCCCATCTCCCCCCCCCTGCCCATCTCCCCCGTCACCCCCTCCCCAAACTCCCACACTTTTCGACACAATTACCAAGGGTCTTACTGCCGTCATCCCGATATATTTACTCATCAAAAAATCTGCCAAAATGGCCACAAAATATAGGGGAATATAGGGGGCGCAAGCTATTCTAAAAGTAGGAAAAAATTTGCTTTTTTTCCAAATACTTTTACATAGGTGGGGACGATAATTTTATGAAAACTGACCAGGAAATTGCGCAGCGGTTAGTCCTCTTCATCGCTCCAATACTGGCCGCACCGGTAATCGCTACAGCGCCAGCAATGGCGTATAGCCTAGCATTTTCTGAAACAGCATTCCAGTTTGAGAACTTCAGTCACAGCGCCTATTCCGTGGGGACTGCAACCAACGCTGATACTCTAGCTTTGGTAACAAAGCCAGCATCCTCAGTAGCTGCTACAGCAGCAGCGGTGGCATATTTTTTCCCCGAATCGGCGGGCGGTCTTTCTTCCAGTGCCGCCGGTGGACAAGGGAGTGCTTACTTTGGGGTGACGCACAGCCTAGCCCAAGTTGTGGGCAGCTTTTTAGTAGGTTCAGGAGAGTCTTTTGGTTTCAATTTCCGAGCTGGATTCACTCTGGGAAGCTCAGTTAGCTCTACCCAATTAGGGATGGCAAACGCTGCGGGAAGGATAGCTTTCTGGCTGTTCGGCAGCAACGACGGTGGGGAGGCAAGTCTGCTGGACTCTTTTTCAGCATTCGGACAAGTAGCCGCCGGTGGAAATAATTTTTTGGGCTGGCAAAGTAGCGGTAACATCAGCTATACAGGCAGTGCAAATATGTACGGAACCGGCACAGAATCCTTTGCTATGGCTAGCTTTCAGGGTTCTTATCAGCGTAATTTTGACAGCCAAACTCAGCTAACTTTAGTAAAAGTTCAGGAAAATGAGGCTGGCGTTGCCGTTCCTGAGCCTGTAGTCCCGCTACCTTTATCGGTGTTTATCTTATTCTCCTTGATTGGTTGGAAAGTGAGAAGGAAAGCGACAAGTGTCGGGCAACTAGACTTAACCCCAATTCAGAAAGATTTCCGCATGGAAGGCATCAAATAGGCAGTGGGGGTGGGTTTATTAATATTATCAAATTCTCAGAAATATTTCTACTAAAACCGCCCCAGACAGTTGGTGGGGCGGGTTTATTAATATGCCTAGTGGGGGCGGGTTTATTCCGGCGTGTGGCTCTTACACCGTTACAGCTATTTGAGAATTTAAGCTCTCATTACTGAGATGGTGGTTTAATTCACGGTCTAGCCAATGGTTAAACATACGATTAAGTATCTCTTGATACTTTTCTGGGGTTAACTCAGCGGGGATGAACTCCTCAACCATCAGCAGGTGATACCCTTGTTCTGTGCGCAGCGGACCGATCGGCTGTCCTAGGGTGGCGGTAAATACCACAGCCGCGATCGCGGGTTTCATCCCCCACCGACACAGCTTACCTTCATAACCGCACTGCAGGCGGCGGCGCTCATCTAGATCATAAAGGCGAGCTGCTTGATAAAAACTGATTTCCTGATTTTCTATTTCATAGTAGATTTCTCTCGCCAGCTTTTCATCTCGCACCTGAATTTGATAGAGCAAGACTTCCTCAAAATCTAGCCGGTTTTGGGCGAAAAACTTTTCCACTTCCTTGGCAAACAGATAATCAGCCAGTTTTTTCGCCAGCAGGCGATCGCGAATCCCCGCCTCCCAGTCATCCGCCGTCATCATTTGGTCCGCTAGCCAAGCGAGGGTGTCGGAAGCCCTCTGCAAACGCTTTTCACAGCGTTGGCGATTCGCCTCCGCCTCAATTTCTTCGGGAGTAACGGTAATACCTCTTTCCTGTGCCACCTTTTCTATAAGTTTTTGGTGCAGTATTCTCTGAGAGATTTCCTTGAATTGGATGTCTTTTTTCAGCAAGGCAAGCACGTCATTTGGAGCAATGGAGGCTCTAGACAGATTAATCATAGCTTTATTTTCTCTCTGATGCTGCCGGTTGAGTTTTGGGAAATTTTCTGAAAAAAACGCAAAATCAAAAAAATTCAGTAGGATTGTTTTACCCTGACATAATTTTTAGTTACATTCACATTAAAGTAAGCATTTTTAGTTAATAAAATTTAGCCCCTCACCCCCAACCCCTCTCCCACAAGGGGAGAGGGGAGAATTCTTGATTTTCCCCCCTCTCCCAGGGCGGGAGAGGGGGGTTAGGGGGGTGAGGGTGACAGTCTTTGCTTTAACGGGATGCTCCCTTTCAAACGTATGTATAAGCGCTAGAATGCGTACCCGCTGAGGCAGATGCAATAAAACCCACACCGTAAGCGCTAGCTACTCCCTGACTGTAAGAGCCAGCAATAGCGCTGGACACCCCATAACTGGTGTTACCATTGCCGTAATAAGCATACACCCGAACACCCACACTAGATGCGACACTAGCACTAGCATCAGCGGCGGCTGAAACTAGAAGTCCGCCGTTGACTTCCCTACTGGGAAGAACACTTTCGCAGTAGTCTAGATCCTTAATTCCTAAGCTCATTGCTTTTCTCCTGTTAGATAGTTTTAGCTAGGGAGTTTTGATATCTAATTGATACCTTATCCCCCTAGCTTCCTGACACTATTTTCCCTGGCGCACATCTTAGCCACTGATAGGCAAATTATCCCCTGATTGTCAGCACCCAATCAATAGCTATGACCCTTGATTTGCCTGGTAAATCGCTCACTGCGTCAATCAGGTAGCGATTTATCAACAGCTAAAATCTTAGTAGTAATAGGGGTAGTAGCCGTAATAGTAGTAGCTGTTGGAAGCGGCAGCGGAGCTGGAGCCAGAACCAGAGAATGAGGAATAGTCGGTGGTTTGGGTGATGGTGGATGCGGATGTGTTGGTGAAGCTATTCCAACCATATGCAGATGACAGGGCTCCTGCATTAGCAAAAGCATTTCCATAACCGCCTTCAACTTGGGTTTCTTCAGAAACGACTTCCAGTTGTTCTAAATCGCGAATAATCATCACAGTCTCCTGAGAATTACAGAAATATGGAATCAGACAAATATGTTAGGTCTAGTTTTTGGCCTGATAAATCGCTCATTTCGTCAAGCAGGGAGCGATTTATCAAAACCTAGCTCGCTGCTTACCAGTAATAGCCGTAGTAGCCGTAGTAGTAGTTGTTGGAAGAGGCAGCGGAACTGGAGCCAGAACCGGAGAAAGAGGAATAGTTAGTGGTTTGGGTGATGGTGGATGCGGATGTGTTGGTGAAGCTATTCCAACCATATGCAGATGACAGCGCTCCTGCACCAGCAAAAGCATTTCCCGCACCTTCAACTTGGGTTTCTTCAGAAACGACTTCCAGTTGTTCTAAATCGCGAATAATCATCACAGTCTCCTTGATTCTTCAATTGACTTTTAGGCGATATCCATTTTTTGTGGCTGCCCTTTGTCTATATATATAGAATACACAGCTTTTCTCTCTCTGTCTAGGGTTTTTTGCCATTTTGGCATTTTTGTTGGAAATCCATAAACCTCTTATTCTGCTTCGCTTTCAGACTCTTTTTTATAAAAAATCGGCAAATATTTTTGATTTTTTACCCCAAATATTTGCCGCTAATATTTTTGGATTGATTGGGAGTAATAGCTAAAATTTTTACTAATGTCAAGCAATATTGGTCATTTTGGCAGATTTTTTTTAGATGCACTAAGTAAATCCACATAATTAAACCTGAAATAAAATCAGATTCTGTAGGGTGGGCAGTGCCTAATACTGCTACTGGTGATGAAGAGTGCTGATTCCTTCAGGCACTGCCCACCCTACTATCTAGATCTGGTGTTTTTTTAGGTTGACCTACTTAGCTATAACTATTTTTATCTATATTGGCCATTTTGGCAGGGAGAAAACATCTGTAAATGTCAAGCAATATTTGCCATTCTGGCAGATTTTTGGGCAGTTATTATCAAAAAAAAGCTGCCTGGATCAAAACTTGAAATCAGGCAGCCAGCCAAAGTTAAATTGTGAAGTTTCTGTAAAGGCAGTTACATCGGGGCACCGGCTTTCCCAAATCACCTCCTCAACCCACCTCGCGATCGCGGTAGCTCTTTTAGTGAGAACTGAATCGGTACTTAGCAGTAGCGGCGGGGAGACATGAGATTGCGAGATGGGCTGGTGAACTCCTCCTGATCTGACTGCGTAACCGGCTCGTTTTGCTTGCGCAGCCGGTTGTAAGTCCGGTAAGGAATGTACTGCAAAGGGTTGTGACCGGCGCTGCGCAGCATCAAAACACAAGCCCAAGAATACTTCCGTTCCTGGATAGCTCCCACTATCTGCTGAATTTGCTCGGCAGAAATGGACTTTTCGACTTTTTTGATCGAGAATAGCTGAGACATGATAAATTTCCCTGATTATTCAACGGAGTTCTATAAATCAATACCGCCCTTTTGCAGTTTCTTGATGGGGTCAAGCAACACATCCGCAATGCGGCGGCGGCGGATGACAATATCTGCAGAGGCGGTTTGACCCGCCTTAAAAACAACCGTTTTGCCAGCGCCTTTCAGACTCTCAGGCGCCAAACTCACTTCCACTCGGTAAACAGCGCCCAACTTCTCATCCGGTTTGGCATCCGGCGAGATGGCAGTCACCGTCCCCTGAACAACGCCATAATCCTGATAAGGATAAGCGTCAAATTTCACCTTCACATCCATACCGGTCTTGACAAAACCCGCCTCTGGATTGGGCAAACTGGCTTTCAGCACCAGTGGCGCATCCATTGGCGCCATCTCCGCCACCGTTTGTCCCGGTTGTACCACCTCCCCAGGTTTGGTGACATTCAGCGACAGCAGCACTCCATCCACCGGTGCTGTCAAAAATCTGTCCTTTAACTTGGCCTTAGCGCTGCTCAGCAGGGTTTGCGTCTCGGCAATTTTCGCTTTGAACTGCGTCAGCTCAACTTCTAGCTGCTGAATTTGCTGTTGGGACTCGATTTGAGTCCGTCGCGCCTCGGCTTCTTTGCTCAACAGCATCGCACTCAGCCTGTCAGCTTCCGCTTTCGCTTGCTCAGCTTCACCCTCTGTTTGAGTCATCGACCGCTGGCTGTCGCGCCAAGCTTGCTCGGCTTGAAATAGCTGTTCCTTGAGATTCGTCCCCTCTTGCAACTGACTTTGGGTAATCGCTCGCGTCGCCTGGGACAGAGATTGCTCGGCTTGAAATATCTGTTCTTTGAAACTCGTCCCCTCTTGTAATTCATTTTTGGTAATGGCGCTGATACGATCGCGCAGGGTTTGCTCTGCTTGGTCGAGCAGGTCTTTGGCGATCGCCCCCTGTTCCACCAGAGGTTTTAACCGCTCAACCCGCTCCTGAGCCGCGTCAACATCCGCCTGTAGTTGCGCCTGCAATTCCTCATTAGTGCCAGCTAGGGGTTCTAGGCGGTGCAATCGCGCCGACGCCGCTTTTGCCTCCGCCTGGAGTTGCGTCTGTAGTTCTTGGTTCGCCGCCAGGAGGGGTTGTAGCCGATCGATCCGAGCTTGATGCGCCGCCGCTTGCGAGTCCAGTTGGTCAAGTAGTTGCGCCGTTGTGGCAGCTTTTTCCTCAGCCGCCGCCAGCGCCGCCTTTTGAGCCGCAATTTCCGCCTGGGCGATCGCCTCCCGAGTGCCAGCTTCCAGAAGCGCTTTTTCCCGCAGGGTTTGCTTCTGGCTCAACTCCACCGCATAAGACTTTAGCTGCTCCTCCAGACGCTGAACCTCACCATTAGCCATTTGCGTGTCCAGTTCCACCAGGACAGCGCCCGCCTTCACCGGCTCACCTTCCTTAACCGGCACATTCGCCACCTTCCCCAGCTCCACCGGGTTAATTTTGTACACCTCCCCTTGAGGCACCAACTGTCCACGAGCTTGTCCCACCTCTTCTATTTGTCCCACCCACGCCCAAACGGCAAAAGCGGCGCAGAACGCCATACCCCCCACCATCACCCGAAAGGCAAAATACGAGGGTGGCTCGTCCAGCACACTTTGCAGTGAGGGCGACCACCCCACCGGTGACGCTGCTTTCTGGGGAGTTTCTGGCGGAGATTGCTCTGGCAAAAAAGCCGGTATCTGGGGTGTATGTACCGCAGAAGCGATACCCCCATAAATCGAAGCTCCTTCTTCAGAAGCATCGGCACAAAAATCGTTGTCAAGGTTCAGAAACCGGGTATTTCCGAGGTTCTGCATAGGGCGCCCAACGGCTGCATCTGGCTCATCCAGAATGCCCTCATCACTGGGGTCTTCCTGACTAGAAATATCTGCTGGCGCTGCCCCCAAAGGACTGGCAGCTACGAAACGATTTCGGAAGCTAGTCTTCATAATCTCCTACTCTTCCTTCATTCATAATTCTTTATTCCCGCGAACTCAGTTTCTGTAGGGTGGGCAATGCCCACCTTTTCAATTTATCCTCCTGGTGGAGATTTCTGGGGGGCATTGCCCACCCTACGCTTCTCCGTGAATTGCCTAAACCAAATATACTTTTTTGGGGTTTAAAAATAAAGTTTTTGTGGCAAACTTTACTGAATCTTTAAAATTAAATGCTGCAATTTAACTGAGTGGTACTTTTTTTAAATTTTGATGAAGCTGTTTTAGAAAAAGCAGTTTTGTCAATTGTATGGCGAAAATAGCCCAAGTTAGCAACTGTGTTTTTTCATTAAACTTAGTTTCTTGACCTGGCGCTGTTAAGAAATTATACTCTGGGGCTGAAATCTCATCTTGCCGCTGTTAAATCTGCGGTATTTCACCCCCCAGCATGAGTACCATTTCAATTGAAATAGGTATAAATCCCATTAGGATAGCAGTGCAACGATTAGGGTTAGACGAGTCACCCCAGCCTGAGTCAAGGGTGACAGCAGAGATGGGCGATTTTAGCAGTTTCATGTTTCAAGTCAAATGGTCCGATGTACGTTCTTCTTGGTTCGGGGGGGGAAATGCCTGTGCCCAGAGGCAGCACTCCCCCCTATATTCTTATTGGTGATAAAGTGACCCAAATTATGCGCCCAATCCCTGGTATTTCCCAAATTAATTAAATTAATTTTTTAATTTTTAATTTAGATTGCAGGTGAGTATTTTGTAATTTAGCCATTTTGGCAGCTATAGCCGGAACAAATGGCTAAATTGCCCCAAGTTATGCGACTAAAGAAGTGACAAAAACGGACGATCGCCCCAGATGTAGCACGCTGATAAAAGCGGGATTTAATATGAAACCCCCCTCTCCGTTCACGGCGAGGGGGGTGGGGTTATTATTCTTGGGACAAAGCCCTTCAAAGTGCAACCGTCGGGCGAAGTTTCTGTAAAATTACAGGTCCAATTGCTGCTGCGCCAAGTGACAGTACAAACCTCGCCGTTTCATCAGCTCCTCGTGAGTCCCTTGCTCCACCAAAATCCCCCTGTCCAGCACCAGAATGCTGTCCGCGTTGCGCACGGTGCTGAGCCGGTGGGCAATAATAAAAGTCGTGCGGTCCCGCGATAAACGCTCCAAATTCTGCTGGAATCTCCGTTCTGATTCCGTATCCAGAGAACTCGTCGCCTCATCCAGCACCAAAATCCTCGGGTCTCCCAACAAAGCGCGGGCGATCGCAATCCGCTGTCGCTGTCCGCCAGAAAGCATAGAACCCCGCTCGCCCACCTTGGTGTTGTATCCTAAAGGCATATCCTGAATAAAAGCGTGCGCCTCCGCCAGTTTGGCCACCTCGGTGACTTGCTCCAGGGTGAATTCAGGCCGGTATAAGGTAATATTCTCCAGAACCGTTCCAGAAAACAAGAAGCATTCTTGCGGCACCACACCCATTTGCGATCGCAGGGATTGGGGAGAAACCAGGCGGATATCGTGCCCATCAATCTGGATGCGGCCCGAATCTGGGCGGTACAGAATTTGCAGCATGCTGACCAAGGTACTCTTTCCCGAACCGCTGCGACCGACAATAGCAATGGTTTGTCCCGGCAGCGCCGTAAAGGAAATATTTTGTAACGTATTGCGCTCCTGCTGTGGGCTATAGCTGAAGGTGACATTCTCGAACCGCACTTCCCCCCGCAACCGGGGCAAATTCAGCATCGGCTGTCCGGGAATCTCTTCCGGCTGCGCTTCAAAAACATCATTCAGCCGCTCCACCGAAATCGACACTTCTTGCATTTGGTCCCACAGATTCACCACCGACAGCACGGGGCTGATGACCTTGCTAATCATCATGTTGAAGGCCACAAACTGGCCAATGGTGAGCTGGTCTTGAATCACCAGGGTGGCTCCGTACCACAGCAAAGCCGTACTCCCCAAGCTATTGATCGAGCCGCCAGCGGCTTGCAGGAAGTTGGCCAGTTTTTGGCCGCGAAACCGTGCATTCAGGGCGCTGGTAAATTGATGTTCCCAGCGCCAGCGGATTTCTCGCTCTGCAGCCGCCGCCTTCACCGTGCTAACGCCGGTGAGCATCTCCACCAGCAAGGAGTTTTGACTGGCTTCTTCATTAAAAACATCCCGGGACACCCGCCGCAACAGGGGAGTCGCCACCAAAGTTAAGATGGCGATCGGAGGAATCAGAGCCAACACCAGCACAGTCAGTTGCCAGTTGTAGTAAGCCATCAGCCCCAGATAAGCCGCCCCCATCAGCATATCCAGCCAAGCCAGAACCACTTGGCGAGTGAGAAATTGCTGGATTTTCTGGTTTTCCTGAACACGGGTGATGATGTCTCCCACCCGGCGGGATTCAAAAAACTTCAGAGGTAGAGTCAGAGTGTGGCTGATAAAGCCGCCAATCAGGGTGAGGTCAAAGCGGTTGGAGAAATAGTCCAGCAGGTACTGTCGGGTGGCGGTTAAGCCGGTACTCCACACCCCAAACAGCACCAACCCCAGGGCAAAAACATTTAAGGTGGTCAAACTTTTGTTGACCACCACTTTATCGAGAATGATTTGGGTGAATAGGGGGGTGACGACGCCAAAAGCCTGAATCAGCAGGGAGGCAAAGATAATTTGCCCAATCAGGGAGCGGTAAGGCGCAAGGGCGCTGGCAAACCGGCTCAGGGAGATTTTCTGAGATTCAGCCTCTTGCAGGCGATCCGTGGGATCGAGCAGCAGCGCGTAGCCGCTCCACTTGGCCACAAATTCTTGCCGCGAGATGGAGCGTCTGCCTATGGCTGGGTCAGCAATGAGGAGGCGCTGACCAAAACAGCGGTAAACAACGATATAGTGAACGCCCTCCCAGTGAGCTATCCAGGGGTTGTGCCGCTCTTCTAGTTTGGGAAGAGTTGCTCGCACCGGTACGGCGTGGAATCCCAGGCTTTCTGCGGCTTTGGCGAGCCCTCCGGTGAGGGAAGCGCCCGATCGGCCCACACCCGCCAGCTCCCGCAGGTAGTTGAGGGTAAATCGCTTTCCCCAATATTGGCTAATCATCGCCAAACAAGCCGCACCACAATCAGAAGAACTCTGCTGCTCAAGAAAGGGATATCTCGCCAGAAAATCTAGGAAACGTCGGATAGCCGGTTTGGGAAAGTCAACAGAAGGCGGGTTTTCTACTCGAGGTGGTTGGATGGGAACCCCGGTTTCTGGGTTGTGGGAAAATTGATAGTGAGGCGGCTGGTGTCCAGGAAATTCACCCCCAACCCTTTCCGGGATGGAAGCAGGGATGGAAGCAGGGATGGAAACGACGAGCAAATCTGTGGCCGCCACCCAGTCTCTTGGTGTACTGTCTGGATAGCCCCAGCGAGTTCCCGACGCTAGCGGTTGGGAGTTTTCCCCCTGGTGCGAGATTTGCCCACTAACCAGCCAAAACCTGCCTTTTTCCGCTGGAGTCCGCACTGACAGAAATTCGCCAGCGGAAATACGCAGCGGCGTCAAATAAGGCAAAAGTCCCTCCAGTTGGAGGCTGGAGCAGCGGCGCAAATCTGTTAGGGTTTTGAAGAATATCAAATACTGTCGCTTGCTGACAACTGAGAGCAGGTGATTTTGCAGATTTGGCAGTCGCTGCAAATACTGCTGGAGTTTGCCCGGTTCTATCCGAGCCACCGCAACGGCTGTGGCTGCTACGGCGCGGTAAGGGAGGGGATGATGGCAGAATAGAGAGTCCGCGCCAAAGGTATCGCCTGCTTCCAACACTAAGGCTGTCACTTCTTGCTGTCTTTCGGCATCAAATACAACCAGCCGCACCCGCCCAGAGCAGATGATATAAAAATCACTCTTAATAGATTGGGATTGAGTGTTTTTATCTGATGGGTCAGACCCCACATCACTCAGCACGTCCCCTAAATGAAAACTAAGGGGTTCAAATGCTTGGCTTAGTTCTGCAGCCTGACTGATATCACTCTGACTAGCAGTCAAAAGCTGGGCGACAGCCAGCCAGTCCGCTGAGGCGTTTGGTTCCGCACCTTCCTTGCTCCCTACGTTCCCTTTCATCACACCTCTGTTATTCTCATCACACCTTCCTGAAATTGCCCTCACTGGCGCCCGGAGATGGCCAAGCTATTTCCACGCCCCACGGGCTTTCACTTGAGATATCTCCATCCTATATTTCAGAGCAATTAATTTGGCTGAGGTGTGGCCAATTTGGCAGATATTTTGCGACCTAAAAACCGGGTTTCTGCCTCCAATCTTGGTATGTTAACCGAGACCTGGTGAAGAAACCCGGTTTCTGGACTAACCGGCGGCAGAGAAACCGGGTAACTGCCTCCAGTCTTGGTGTGGTTTTTTTGGCTAAAGCCCAACTAGGAACGCTATCTGTTACAACAGACTGGCTACTGCTGCTTCAAAAAGAGTCAGAGCTTGGTCAATTTCGGCGGCGGTGACGACTAGGGGGGGGACGAAGCGAATCACTTTGGGACCGGCGGGGACGAGGAGCAAGCCTTGATTCATGGCGGCTTTGACAATATCGATCGCCCCTATCTCCATATCGGCGTTTAATTCCAAGCCGGACAACAGTCCCCACCCCCGCACATCAGTAATTTGGTCGGGGTATTTGGCACCTATGGCCCGCAAACCGGCGCGCAACTGCTCTCCTCGGTCCGCTGCATTTGCCACCAAATTATCTTTTTCCACAGTTTGGCACACGGTGAGAGCGGTAGCACAGGCAAAAGGATTGCCGCCAAAGGTGCTGGCGTGGTCTCCTGGCTGGAATACGTCACAAAAAGATTTGCACAGGAGGGCGCCAATGGGGATGCCTCCCCCCAAACCTTTGGCGGAGGTGAACACATCTGGCTCTATGCCCAAATTTTCATATCCCCACATTTTGCCACTGCGGCCCATCCCGATTTGCACTTCATCGAGCATCAGGAGGATGCCGGTTTGGTCGCACAGGCGGCGCAATTCCTGGAAATAGCTGGGGTCCCCCGGACGGACGCCGCCTTCTCCTTGTAGAGGTTCTAGGATAATTGCGGCTACCCGCCGTTTGCCACCGCCATCGAGTTCGGCAATGGTGGCTTTCACTGCCTCGATATCGTTATAAGGTACGTAGTTAAATCCGGGGACCAGGGGGTGAAAGTTCTTGTGATACTTGGGTTGGCCCGTAGCCGTAATTGCCGCCAGGGTGCGTCCGTGGAAACTGGCGTGAGCGGTTAAGATGACAGGCTCTTCTATATTTAATACTGTATGGGCATATTTGCGGGCGAGTTTAATGGCCCCTTCGTTGGCTTCGGCGCCGGAGTTGCAGAAGAACACCCGATCGGCACAGGAATGGTCCACCAGCCACTTGGCGAGGTCGCCTTGGGGGCGGATGTAGTAGAGATTAGAAACATGGTGCAGGGTCTGAATTTGCCGCGTCACCGCTGCTACCAAGGCGGGGTGAGCGTGCCCTAAAGTGCAGGTAGCGATTCCCGCAACGAAATCCAGATATTCTTTTCCTTCCGTATCCCAGACGCGACACAGGTCCCCTTTTTCCAGGGCGATGGGAAAGCGCCCATAGGTGGACATTACGGCGGCGTCGAACTCATCCCGGTTAAAGGGCTCACCGCTCAGAGCATTCTCGGAGCCCGATGGGTTTTTCACAAGGGTTTCTGGGGTCACGTGGCAATCCTCTTGATTGACGAATGGGTTAGCAATGAATTTGAGCAACTGAGATTTGATTGTAGGCTAGACTACCGCGCCTTGCCTCCGGGCTGGGGTAATATGAGCTGAGGCTGAACTAAAGAGGGTTAGATGACTGGGCCAGCACTGGTGGCGGTCCACCCCAAACTTATTTTTTCTTCTGCCCTTGGCATCGGGATAATTCCCTGCCAATAAACAACAAATTTGTGGTTTTAAACTTCCGGAAATAAACAACTATTTTGTTGACTAACCAGCTAAATCTGCATCTAGCTATTTTTATACAGACTTTCTATTATAACAAGAATAAAAGTCCAAATTGGGCAAAATATATATTGTTTTAATGATTGAGATAAATATCTAAACAAAGGGGGAAAAAGGAATCAATCTCTGGGGAGAAATCATAAAAAAATCTAAAGAACGGAGCTAATCGCAAAAAACTTGGTAGAGTATTAGAAGGTAAATGCTGAATAGAAAAAACCGAAAGGTTGACAAGGACAGAAATTATGGTTACGACAGCACCTGAAAAAACCCCTCAAAGCGCCAAAGAAAAAGCATTTGTCCTGTGGTTCGAGGAAGTAGGAATCGCGGATATCCCTCTAGTGGGCGGCAAAAACGCATCGTTGGGTGAAATGATTCAGCAGCTCACTCCTAAAGGAGTAAGCGTCCCCACCGGTTTTGCGACCACAGCCTATGCGTACCGCTACTTTATAGAAAAAGCTGGATTACAGCCGAAACTGCGGGCACTATTTGCTGACCTGGATGTAGAGAATCTGGACAACTTACGGCAGCGGGGCAAGCAGGCGCGTAGTTTAGTTCTCAATACGCCATTCCCGAAAGAATTGGATGATGCGATCGCCGCTGCCTACTTAAAGCTGTGCGAGCGCTACGGTAATGATGCAGAATTCTGCATGCGCCTCGGTGCCGAGTATCAAGAAGAATGCAAACGCTACAGCAGTGACCTAGACGTAGCCGTGCGTTCTTCCGCTACCGCCGAAGACCTGCCAGATGCCAGTTTTGCGGGACAGCAAGAAACCTACCTGAACGTCCACGGTGTCAAGAGCGTTCTGGATTCTTGCCACAAGTGCTTCGCCTCTATCTTCACAGACCGCGCTATTTCTTACCGCACCATCAAAGGTTTCGACCACTTTGAGGTAGCTCTATCTGTGGGCGTACAAAAGATGGTACGTTCCGATTTGGCTAGCTCCGGCGTGATGTTCTCCATCGACACGGAAAGCGGGTTCAAAAATGCGGCTTTGATTACCGGCGCCTACGGTTTGGGCGAAAACGTGGTGCAAGGCGCTGTCAACCCGGATGAATATTTTGTGTTCAAGCCCACTCTGAAAGAAGGCAAGCGCCCCATTTTGGAAAAGCGCCTGGGCAGCAAAGAAATCAAGATGATTTATGATGTGGGCGGCGGCAAACTGACGAAAAACGTCCCCGTGTCAGAACCGGAACGGAATAAATATTGCATCACTGATGATGAAATTCTGAAGCTGGGCGAGTGGGCTTGCATTATTGAAGACCACTACACCCAAGTGCGTGGCGTTCCCACTCCGATGGACATCGAATGGGCAAAAGATGGTCAGAGTGGCGACCTCTTTATCGTCCAAGCTCGTCCAGAAACTGTACAATCTCAAAAATCTGGCAGCGTCATCCGCAACTACAAACTGCAAGGCACTGGAAATGTGCTGGTGACAGGTCGCGCCGTGGGCGAAATGATTGGCCAAGGCAAAGCCCGCGTGATTATGGAAGTGCAGAAAATCGATGAGTTCCAAGAAGGCGAAGTCTTGGTGACGAACAAGACTGACCCGGACTGGGAACCGATTATGAAGAAGGCGAGCGCGATCGTCACTAACCAAGGCGGACGGACTTGCCACGCAGCGATCATCGCTCGCGAAATGGGTATCCCCGCGATCGTCGGTTGCGGTACAGCCACAGATGATATCAAAAATGGTCAAGATGTGACCGTTTCCTGCTCAGAAGGGGAAGAAGGGAAAATTTATGAAGGTTTGGTGCCTTTTGAAATCCTCGAAACCCAAATCGATAATTTGCCCCGCACTAAGACCAAGATTTTGATGAACGTGGGCAACCCAGAAGAAGCCTTCGGTCTGTCAGCTATTCCTTGCGATGGCGTTGGCTTGGCCCGCTTTGAGTTCATCATCGCCAACCACATTAAGGCTCACCCCTTGGCGCTGTTGAATTTCGACAGCCTGGAAGATCAATCGGTGAAGAAGGAAATCGCCGAACTGACCAAACTTTATACCAATAAGCCCGACTTCTTTGTAGATAAGTTGGCCCAAGGTATCGGCACGATCGCGGCGGCTTTCTATCCCAACCCAGTTGTGGTGCGGATGTCCGACTTCAAGAGCAACGAATATGCCAACCTCCTCGGTGGCAAAACTTTCGAGCCCAAAGAAGAAAACCCGATGATTGGCTGGCGTGGTGCTTCTCGTTACTATGATGAAAAATACGCCGAAGCCTACGGGTTAGAATGTGTGGCCCTGAAGCGGGTACGTGATGAAATGGGTCTGGTTAACGTGATTCCCATGATTCCTTTCTGCCGCACTCCCGAAGAAGGTCGCAAAGTGTTGGCCACAATGGAAAAATATGGCCTGAAGCGTGGCGAAAATGGCTTGGAAGTTTACGTAATGTGCGAAATTCCCAGCAACGTGATTCTGGCTGAAGAATTCGCCCAAGTCTTTGATGGTTTCTCCATCGGTTCTAATGACTTGACTCAGCTCACCCTCGGGCTCGATCGTGACTCCGCTCTGGTCGCTCACATCTTCGACGAACGTAACGAAGCCGTCAAGACGATGGTCAAGATGGTTATCGAGACCGCGAAGAAAACTGGCCGCAAGATTGGTATCTGCGGACAAGCACCTTCCGACTATCCCGAATTCGCTCGTTTCTTGGTGGAACTGGGTATCGACTCCATCAGCTTGAACCCAGACTCCGTGATGAAGACCCTGCTCGACATCGCCAAGCTGGAAGAATCCTTAAATCGCTAATCCGTTCATTGATAGCGATCGTTAGTTAACCCCGAGGACGCGGCTGGGCCGCGTCCTTTCTTGTTGCCCAATAAGTGAGGTGATGAAGAATTGCAACAACCAATACAAATTCAACTTTCACAACCAAACCACAAATAGCCGATTTTTGCCTCCGCTAGCAAATGGCAGAGTTTTATTTATTTGGTTCAGTCTTGCGCCCAGATTTCCGGGTTGATAGCGATGTGGATGTGATGGTAAGGTAAATTTTCTCCATAATGCTCCTTGGGGATTGCTGGAATTCGTGCGCATGAAGCGGGAGTTAGAAACAATTTTTGGACGCTCAGTAGATTTAGTCACCAAGAAATCCATAGAGCCAAGCCATAATTGGCTGCGGCGGCAAGAAATTTTAGAAAATGCTAGGGTTGTTTATGTTGCGGTATTTGAATAATTGCGACCAGGTTGTTGATAAGGTACAGCCTTTTTCACCCAGAGGCAATACAGCCCTCACCCTAAATCCCTCTCCCAGAGCGGGAGAGGGACTTTGAAGAAGTTTCGGATTACCTTAAGTATTGGTTGTAAATGTCACCGACAACAATCACTAATTGGTTTTTAGTCCAGAAACCGGGGGAGAGAAACCGGGTTTCTTAAACGAGATATCTCGTACCTCAACGGAGGTATCCCGCAAGAAACCCGGTTTCTGAGCCGCTTCGTCCCCGGTTTCAGTCGGACAAAGAACAAGAGTTTATAGTAAACCCTTTAGGGGCGATTACGAATAGTCCGCCGCCAGAGCCAAAGATTAAGAATTGTTGCAATTAATTGACTTTGCTCTAATCACTGTTATACCTTGACATTTTAAGGTAATCCTGCCCAAGTCATAATTTAGCAATTGCCTGCCTTTTGTCCGAAAGTGACTACCCAAATGTCCTCAATTCGTCCCTGGCTACAATATGGAAAAACCCATAAATTATGAAAATTAAAAGATTAGAGTGTCAAGATAATTCTGAGTGGAAACTAGAACCTTTTTATTTGACAGATAATCCCACTTTACTCGTGGGCATATCTGGAGCCGGAAAAACTCAAATTTTACGGGCAATTTATGCTTTAAAACTAATTGCCCAAGGTCATTCTTTAAATGGAGTTAAATGGAATGTAGAGTTTTTGAACAACGAGGGAATCTTATATCGCTGGGAGGGGGAATTTGAACCCCAAAAATCATTGAGTTTTGGTGACTTTAAATTAGAGTCGCCTAAACAGCGATTTCACATTTTGTTTGAAAAGCTCTATAAAGATGATGTTTTGCTGGTAAATAGGACAGCAGAACAAATAGTTTTTAAAGGCACAAAAACACCCAAATTATCCCCAGATACCAGTGCAATTTATTTGCTGAAGCAAGAAGAAGATATTGGTATGGCGGCGGCGGAAATTGAGAAAATTATCAGAGCCAAACCGCCATCTGATTTTTTTAATGATGAACAAATTAGAGCCTATCCATTGCTATCCAACGATGTAATTAACAGGTATAAAAATCTATCGTTAACTGAAATTCAAAATAGTCAACTTCATTTGTTAATTAAACTGGTTTTGGTATATAGATATTTTCCTGAGATATTTCAAAAAATCAAAAAGCGATTTATTGAAATATTTAATTTAATAGAAGATGTTAGAATCGAGCATCCGAGAAACTGGTATGATTTTTTTACCTCTAATTTCATGGATTCTCAACTTCTCTGGGTAAACATCAAGGAAAAAGGAATCAACGAACCCATTCAACAGCCTAATATATCTTCAGGGATGATGAAAACCTTGATGTATATCAGCGAACTTTATTTATGTCCGCCAGGAAGCGTGATTCTCCTAGATGAATTTGAAAATAGTCTGGGAGTGAATTGCATTGAAAGCATGACAGAAATAATTTTAGAGAATCAAGACAATGTGCAATTCATTATAACCAGTCATCATCCTTATATTATTAACAATATCCCCCCCCAGCACTGGAAAATCGTCACTCGCAAGGGTGGTGTGGTTAAGGTGAAAGAAGCTGAAGATTTTGGAATTTCCAAATCACGCCATAAGGCTTTTATTGATTTAATCAATATTCTGGAAGATTATCCTGAAGGGCTAGAAGAGGAATGAATATTTATTTTCTGCTGGAAGGAAGAAGTACAGAGAAAAAAGTTTATCGGTCTTGGTTGCAGCATCTGCTCCCTGAACTTCAAGAAGTAAAGCAATATGAGCAAGCTCAGGAGAAAAACTATTTTTTAATTAGCGCTCATGGATATCCTTCGATTATCTATGAGTATATTCCTGATGCTATAGAAAGAATTCAGAAAACGGGCAAATATGGATATTTGGTGGTTTGTATTGATGCAGAGGAAGATGATGTATCCAGCAAAAAACAAGAAATTAACGATTTTATCAGTCGGGAAGGCTTATGGCAAAATTTAGGGCAGACTAAGTTAATTTTGATTATTCAAAATCGTTGTATTGAAACCTGGTTTCTGGGGAATCGGAAAATATTCGACTCTAGACAGCCTCTGGCAGGAGATTTATCGGACTATGTTAAGTATTATGATGTTTCGTTAAACGACCCAGAGCTAATGGGTAATTACAAATCTGATTATAATCACGCCGAATTTCATCAAATTTATCTAAAAGCAATATTTGAGGCAAAAGGGAGAAGATATACAAAAAACCATCCTGGTGATGTGCAGGAAAAATATTATCTTCAGCAGCTTATAAAAAGAGTAGATGAATCACCGCATTTACCGAGTTTTAAGGTTTTTATTGATTTTTGCAATTTGATTAAAAATGAGATAGCTCAATAATCTCGAATTTGTCCCGCCTTGCGCAAAAGAATGCACCGGCGTTTTCTGCCAGTGCATCACAGCTTGATAGGAAGTCTCATTTCTAGGGTTTTAGCGTTACGCTAACTTATCTTTTTCGCTCCGGCGTTTTTTGAGCCAGACTAAGCCGCCTGCTCCCATAACCGAGCCTAATGTTGTCAAAGGTTCGGGAACAGCCCAATAATTCTTACTTGTTCCTGGGTAACTAATCCAAGCCCAATAATTCCTATTTATTGCTCCGGATCTAACCCTACTTATTCTATATCCTCCGGAACTGAGATACATTATATGGCTTGATGTCGATGAGTCACCTAGAACAAACTGTTGCGCTTTAGATGGAGCCGCCAACGTCAGCCCAAAAAGGCTAGTACAAAAAAGCAATCCAGCAACTTTAGCCACAGCTTTTCCGGTGGATTTAGTTTTGATTTTTCTGGTTTTCATGGTAGGCTTTCCCCTTTTGAAAACTTATCTTTTTCGCTCCGGCGTTTTTTGAGCAAAACTAGACCGCCTGCTCCTATAACTGAGCCTAATGTTGTCAAAGGTTCGGGACCACCGGGAGCATCGGGATAGGGATCATTGGAAGGCGGAGGCGGAGTCGGAGACGAAGTTGGAGTCGGAGTTGGAGAGGGAGGTTTAGACGGTTCGGAACCGTCATTTAATTGGGTAGTTGTTAGAAGCCAAATTACTACGATTGGGATGAGTGGGAGTATAAACTGCATAGTAGGTTTCCCCTTGTCAGGTGATATGGAGTTTGCCTGTTACGCTAACTTATCTTTTTCGCTCCGGCGTTTTTTGAGCAAAACTAGACCGCCTGCTCCCATAACTGCGCCTAATGTTGTCAAAGGTTCGGGACCACCGGGAGCATCGGGATAGGGATTATCGGAAGGCGGAGGCGGAGTCGGAGACGAAGTTGGAGTCGGAGTTGGAGAGGGAGGTTTAGACGTTTCGGAACCAACATTTAATTGACCAGTTGTTCCAAAATAAACTATTCCTCCGATTATGATTATCCAGATTATAGGCATGGTAGGTTTCCCTTTGTCAGGTGATATGGAATTTACCCTGACAGATGTTTGATTCAATTGTCTGCCACGAAAGGAGTGAGCCTACCTAGGACTGAGACCCCCCAATCACCCGACCTAAGATGTTGTGAACTTGGGGACTAGAGATATAGCTTTTCTCAGTTCCTGGTTAAGATTAAGTTGTTGAAAGCTGTGGCAGAGTTTATTACCGTCTCGGAAGAGACTGCCGCGAGTAATATGAGTAAGCGGCTGTTATCTGTCTCGGGTTACGGACCCTCGTGCAGAAGCGATTTTTAGGAGCGGTGGGCGGCAAAACGGTTCGCCTATAGAAGCTCCCCAGATGCAAAGTCCCGCACTAGAGGTCATCAACTCTATAGTAAGCAGAACCGCCCGGTTAGTCTAGGCCGAAAAAGTTGGATAAAGTACGTATTTCTACAGTCCGACTTGGCCCGAAAAAGTTGGATTTGGCTGGCTCGGCCCGAAAAAGTCAGGTTTAGCTCGTTTATAATAGGCTAGAATACTGACTTTTATTGACCTTATGGATGTTGAAGAAGTCTTGGAGTTTGCGGACCATTTGGTGTTCAAGATGACGGGCAAACACCTGGATAGCCTGCAACAGGCTATATTGCGAGGTGCTTGGGAAAATGAACGATATCGGCAAATCGCACAACGCCACCATCGTTCTGAGAAATACGTTAAGGAAGTTGGCTTCAAATTGTGGCATTTACTCTCAGGTATCCTAGGGGAGGAAGTGAATAAAGCCAATTTTCGATCGGCATTAGAACGGAAATGGCGATTTTCTTTTGTCCTGAACTTAGGCAAAATTTTTGGAAAGTCTAACAAAATTTCCCCAAAAAATTTACATCCCCCAGCACTACCAGACCAATTTGATGATGAAATGTCTGGAGAGTTTCAAGATGCGTCAATCCTATCTCGTGCTGCCTTATCAGCGGCGGCAGTTCAAGATTTAGGAGCAGCACCGGATATCTCTGTTTTCCACGGACGCACTGAGGAACTAACAGTGTTAGAAAAATTGCTCGTACAGGAGCGCTGTCGCCTTGTGGCACTTTTGGGGAGTAGCGGTATTGGTAAAACGACCCTAGCAAGGAAGCTGGTAGAACGAGTTAAAAATCAATTTGACTGTATTATCTGGCGGAGTTTGCGTACTTCCCCACCCCGGACAGCACTGGAAACCAAGCTAATTCAGTTTTTGTCTAACTGTGGCGTTGACACCAGGGGGAGCCAGCGCGATCGCAATTTATCTCGCGACTTACGCCAACTCAACCCAGATGACCTCTTTTCCGAACTCGTGGAATTGTTGCGCCAGTATCGTTGTTTGGTAGTTCTCGATGACATTCAGATGTTGTTCGGACGGGGGGAATTTGCCGGTCGCTACCAAACTGGAGCGGAAAATTATGCCGAACTCTTCAGAAGTATAGGAGAAGTCTCTCATCAGAGTTGCTTTGTGCTAATTAGCTCCGAGCAACCGAGGGAAATTGCCCACCAAGAAAGCGCTACCCACCACTGTCGATCGCTTCACTTGGCGGGACTAGAACCCGCAGCGGCTGCCAACCTCCTGAAACAGCACGGTTTAGCAGAAAGCGATTTCTGGAACCCCCTAATTGACTACTACCACGGCAACCCATCCTGGTTAAAAATAGCCGCCACCATGATTAACGATTTATTTGGTGGCTGTGTTGGCGAACTATTGGAATACGAGCCGCTGCTTTTGTGCGATGACCTCAAATGTCAGCTCGATCGCCAATTCGATCGCTTGTCGGTGCTGGAAAAACAGGTTATGTCTGTCCTAGCTCGCGAGTCCGAGCCAGTTGCCCTCGCCAAATTGCGACAGTATATCCCCTTATTGCCCGGTCATCTACCCGACTCGCTCCAATCTTTGATCCGACGGTACTTGATTGATAAACAACAATCAAATCAAGCTACCCTTTTTACCATTAAACCACTGGTGAAGCAGTATATCAAAACCCAATATTCACCCACCGATAAAGATATATCGCTGCTCTCAATTTTAGAGTAGAAACCCCTTCCGACCCCTGTTTAACCGTTCCGACCCCTGTTTAACCCCTAATTAATGCCTGTTCTTAAATCTCACCTTGAAAAATTTGATTAACCGTTAAATTCAGTTCCGTGAAGGTAGGAGAAATGAGCCGATCGCTCTCAGTAAAAACCGCTTCATCATACCAACCTTCCGCCAGCGTAAAAATCGTAATTTTCCCTTCAAATGAATCCACAATCCAATATTCAGGTATATTTAACACAGAATATTCGGCTCGTTTCGCCCGATAATCAACCCGTTTAGTTGATTCGCTGATTACTTCCACAACTAAAAGCGGCGGCGCTTCATCAAGGCGAATTACAGCTTCGCGGTTTTGTAAGTTTCGCCATTGTTCTTTAGCAATCACCACCACATCGGGAATGCGAACGGTATCCCAGCGATCGCCCCGTGGAGATTGAACGCCAATCGCCATTTGTTTAGATACCCATTCCCGTCCCACTCTAGAAATTTCCCCCCGCAACTGAGTATTAATAAAATCAGCTATTTCACCATGCCGTCCAGTTCCCAATGCCATAGCGCATAATTCTCCGTTAACTAATTCATAGAGCGTATCTGTGCCGTCATCATAGTGCAGATACTCTTCTACAGTCAAGCGTTGAGTTATCACCGTCATAAAATTGGGCTTCCTTGAATACGATTCTATTTTACTGCTTAATCATTTTTTTGTCAAGGGTTTTGGGTGAATTCGAGAGGATTTTTTGCAGCAGCTTTTACAACAGGGGAAGAGATGGGCCTCCACCACGGAATCCCAAATACATCTCAACCTCTCATAATTCGACCCCAGGGATGAAAGAAACCTGAAACGCTATATTTATTATGGTATCATATGGATATGTTAAATTTGGCGCTCAAAAATTGCCCAGATTAATATTTGCAGGAGGGCATCCCCGCCTGCTGCATGCAACTAGCCAGCATGGAAGACCGCCATGCCGAGTGATGTGCAATTAATTCTACATAATTGCTTAATTAGGGGTAATTTTATCTAGCTGTCTGGGATATAATCGAGACAAAAGCCGAATCAAGAGGAAAATATGATCAGCATAACCTTAAAATTGTTACCGGAATTGGAGGAAAAACTGCGCGAGAGTATAGCCTTGGGAGATCGGGCTGCGCTGCGGGAATTGTTGGCTGATGCTTTCGCACCTACGGTAGAGAATTGGTTAGCTCAAAACCTTGATAAACCCATTGAAACTGATAGCGAATTTGATGTAGTAGCAGAGCATTTAGCTGATGAGTTGGCGGCGTGCCTCGGAGCGAATGTACTACCGCTATCTGATGATGCAGTAAGTCGGGCGGGAATCTATGAAGAGCATCCTTAGCTATGATTTACCTCGTTGACACTAACATTTTAATTCGGTTTGCTCATCGCCACGACCCGCAACACGCGATCGTCCGCACCGCCGTGAGAAACATAAAACAAAACGGACATCAGCTACAAATCATATCCCAAAACTGCGTTGAGTTCTGGAATGTCGCCACCCGACCAGTGGTGAGAAATGGATTTGGCTTGAGTCCTACCGATGCCGAGAGGCTGTTGCGTTTGATTGAACGCCTTTTCCCGGTTTTACCAGATACACCAATGCTGTATCCTGAGTGGCGCCGACTGGTCGTGACCTTTGCGGTGTCAGGAGTTCAAGTACATGATGCGAGGCTGGTTGCGGCAATGAAAGTACACGGGTTGACACATATTCTTACATTTAATACCGCTGATTTCACTCGGTATGCCAGCGAAGGAATTTTCGCTGTAGAGCCGACAACCCTGTAGCTTATCCCCCATGACCCCTTGAAAAGGAGAACCCCTTCGCCTCCACCATCAGTCAGAGTGGATATAGTTAGATTATCATCATATAACCGATTACTGAGGGATTATGACGGTAAATTTAGCAGTGAATACACCACCGCTGGAAAGTGGCGATCGGCTGACGCGCTCCGAATTTGAGCGGCGCTATACCAATCACCCAGAAATTCACAAAGCCGAACTAATCGAAAGAGTAGTTTACGTGGCTTCACCTGTACGAGCTACCAGACATGGACAACCTCATGCCATCATCATGGCTTGGCTGACTGGTTACTGGACCGCCACCCCCGGTGTCGGTCTTTATGACAACACCACCGTGCGTCTAGATGAAGATAACGAACCGCAACCCGACGCCTTATTGCGCATCGAATCAGAAGCCATAGGCAATTCTATCATCAGCGCCGATGACTATATAGAAGGCGCGCCAGAACTGGTGGTGGAAATTGCCGCATCCAGTGCCAGTTATGATATGAATGCCAAACTCAATGCCTATCGACGCAACGGCGTCAAAGAATACATAGTTTGGCAAATTTATGAAAACAAAGTTGATTGGTTTAGCATCCAAAACAGCCTATACATTCCTTTACAACCAGATACTAGCGGCGTGATTCGCTCTCAAGTATTCCCCGGTTTATGGTTAGCCGTAGAATCACTGCGAGAGCGAAATCTACAACAACTACTCGCCATTTTCCAGCAAGGTTTACAGACGCCGGAGCATCAAGAATTTGTGGAGAGTTTAAATCAGAAGAAGGAAACCCGGTAATTGCGGAGGCAGAAACCGGTTTTCTCCAGCAATTTGGATTTTTCAGCCAAAACTTGGTGAAGAAACCCGGGTTCTATACCCCGGTTTAGTACCCTCTATATATCAACCGCGTGCTGCTTTAGCTCATCCAGAGAAACATATTCTAAAGCCGAGGCGTGGGTAGCGGCTAAAACTACTGGTGGGGCCACGCCTGCATCCAGAGCCTCTTTCCAGCGAGAAGCGCACAAACACCAACAATCTCCTGGTTGTAACCCAGGAAAGCTAAACATCGGCGCGGGGGTAATCAAATCATTACCCCGAGACTTAGTGAAGCTCAAAAACTCTGGGGTAACTTTGGCACATACCACGTGCATCCCAATGTCACCCCCACCGGTGCGGCATTTGCCATCACGATAAAATCCTGTCATCGGCGACTGGCAGCAAATCTCCAGTTTTCCACCCATAACGTTACTAGCTTCTGTCATTAAATTTAGATCTCCACAGAACCCTTTATTGCTGTAGAGGCAATTTATGAATGGCCTCTACCATATCTAGAGTAGATACAAAGGTGCTATTTAGCAAGACTATTTTGGCTGTCAACAATTGATGAAATCAGAAAAAAATGGATAAATTCGTGTAATTGGCCGCCGCAAATGCTATAATAGGTTAATTATTTTAACTGTTTGGTTATGCCAGACTCAGAAAATCAGCGTGATTTTCAATTGCAGTATGAACAGGCCACGGGCAGATTATTTCTGGGAAATTCGGTAATATGGCTGAAATCGCAGGATAGCGAATGTGCCGACCTGATTTTTGCTGACCCACCATACAATATCAAAAAAACTGATTGGGATGATTTTCACAGCCAGGATGATTATCTCAATTGGTGTTTGGAATGGGTGGGAGAGGCCGCCCGAATTTTAAAACCCAGCGGTTCTATGTATTTTTGTGGATTTTCTGAAATATTAGCGGAACTGAAACAACCGCTATTGAGACATTTTCATTCTTGCCGATGGCTGGTGTGGCATTATCGGAATAAAGCCAATTTAGGGCAGGATTGGGGGCGTTCCCATGAGAGTATTTTGCATTTGAGAAAGTCATCCCAATTTAATTTACGTCTGGACAATATCCGCATTCCTTATGGAAAGCATACTTTGAAGTATCCCCAGCATCCCCAAGCGGAAACTAGCCAGTTTGCTAGGGGGCAAAAAGACCGAGAAGACTGGCAGCCAAATCCTTTGGGAGCGAAGCCGAAAGATGTGATAGAAATCCCGACTATTTGCAACGGGATGGCGGAAAAAACGCCGCATCCGACGCAAAAACCGGAGGAGTTATTGAGAAAATTGGTTTTGGCGGCATCAGATGAGGGGCAACTGGTACTCGACCCTTTTTCGGGTTCGGGGACAACCCTGGTAGTGGCGGAGCAGTTGGGACGAAAGTGGATGGGGTGCGAGCTGAGTTATGAGTATAATCAATGGGCGATCGAGCGGCTGCAACGGGTAAAAAAAATGTCCATAGCTGACTGGATAGAATTAGATAGAAAAAATGCCGATCGCCGGACGCGAATGCGATGAAATTGATAATTAACAATTAACAATTGATAATTGATACCTGTTGATTATCAATTATCAATTATCAATTATCAATTGTCAATTCAAATAAAGTCGCTGCTATTGAGCTGGAAAGCCCGCACCTCTGGGAGAATAGCTATGGTATCCTGCCCGAGCAAAATCATCGAGTCAGTGGGTTGCTCTGGTGGGGTGTCCGGGTCAGCACCGGGGTCTGGGGGTACGGGAATAGGGACGATGCGGATTTGACTTAAGGTGAGACCGCCTGCCAGACGAATCCGATCGCTCCCATCCTCAAAATCAGTAATCAACTCCGTGCCATTACCCGTTTGCAACTCAAACACATCCCGTCCATCACCACCAGTGAGGACATCATTACCCGCACCGCCGGAGATAGTATCGCTACCCTCAGCACCGATAATCGTATCTTCCCCCACACCACCCAAGAGGAAGTCACCACCAGCGCCGCCATCAAGGAAATCATTACCTTCAGAGCCACTGATTTGGTCGGCATCTTCGCCGCCTTCCAGGGTATCGTTGCCAGCTTCGCCAGAGAGGATATCGGCACCAGCACTGCCAGAGAGGATATCATTACCCTCCCCACCCCGCACCTGGTCGGCACCAGCGCCGCCATCAATGGTATCGCTACCGCCGCCACCGACGACAATATCATCCTCCGTGCCACCGTTGAGGCCGTCGTTACCTTCGCCGCCGTCGATTTCATCTTCACCGGCGCCACCGTCGAGAAAATCGTTGCCAGCTTCACCGACTAAAATATCGTCTTCCGTGCCGCCGTCGAGAGTGTCATTACCAGTACCGGCACTGAGCTGGTCTTCTCCAGCACCGCCTTGGAGCTGGTCATCACCATCATTACCCGTGAGGATGTCGTTGCCTTCGCCACCATTAAGCTCGTCATTGCCAACACCGCCGATGAGATTATCATCGCCAGCATCACCATTCAGGATGTCGTCACCTTCGCCACCATCGAGCAAGTCATCGCGACTTCCCCCCGAGAGACTGTCGCTGCCAAGTTGACCACGCAAAGTATCACTACCAGCACCACCATCGAGGACATCATCCTCCGTGCCACCTTCGAGACTGTCGCTACCGTCACCGCCAGCCAGGGAGTCCTCCCCAGCAGCTCCCAATAGTTGATCATTGCCATCACCGCCTTCGAGGACATCTCTGCCATCGCCGCCGTCGAGCAAGTCGGCGCCAGCTTCACCTTGGAGGGTGTCATTGCCGTTATTGCCAAAGAGCAAATCATCCTCGGTGCCGCCAACGATTAAATCATCTCCCAAACCGCCTTCGATACTGTCGCTGTCAGCATCACCGTTGAGAGTATCATTGCCAACCTCGCCTAATAAAGTATCGTTGCCTTTACCGCCGTTGAGCAAGTCGTCATCATTACCGCCGTTGAGGAAATCTTGGTCTTGGTTGCCGGAGAGGGTATCGTTGCCAGATTCGCCAAACAGCAGGTCATTACCAGCACCGCCATAGATTTCGTCGTCGTCGTCGCCGCCGAATACCCGATCGCTCCCCAAGTCGCCAAACATGGTATCTAGGCCACCATTGCCAAAGAGCAAATCATCATCTTTGCCGCCGAAAAGCTGGTCATTACCATTCCCGGCTGTGAGGCGATCGTTCCCCCGGTTGCCCACCAGGATATTATCCCCATCCTCATCAGTAATCACGTCATCATCATCACCGCCGAAAAGCTGGTCATTCCCGGTGCCGCCATCGATCGTATCAGTACCCAAATCCCCCAAGATAATGTCATCACCATCGTCTCCCAGGAGACTATCACCATCTTGGCCACCAAAAATCAAATCTATCCCAGCACCACCAAGGATGACATCACTGCCCGCATTTCCCAGCAGCGTATCGTTACCCAACAGAGGATCGCTCTCAGAGCCGCCTAATAAAATATCATTATCAGCCCCACCTTGGAGGTAGTCGTTACCTTCCCCCCCATCGATGGTATCCGCTCCGGCTTCCGACACCAGGAAATCATCACCTTTACCACCGGATAAAGAATCCGCACCATTACCACTAGAGACGATATCATTGCCATCACCCCCATTGATAGTGTTATTCCCTTCCCCAGCGATGAGCGTATCGTCACCTTCGCCACCGTCAAAGAAATCGCTACCAGTTCCTGCTTGGAGGAAATCATTTTCCGTGCCACCGCTTAGCACATTATCCCCATCACCACCAAAAAGCTGGTCGTTACCTTCTTCACCAGTCAGGGTATCATTGCCCACCTCTCCCAAGAAGGGATCGTCTCCCAAGAGGGTATCGTCTCCCTTACCCCCAATCAAAGAATCTCCATCATTGCCACCAAAGAGCAAATCCGCGTCCAGACCGCCAAATACGGTATCAGCGCCATTTTCCCCTCTAGCGATATCATTGCCGGGGCCACCTTGGAGGATATCATTAGCATTACTCCCCAGCAAACTGTCATTACCGCCATTGCCGAAGAAAGTATCGTTTTCCAGACCACCAAGGATAGTATCGTCTGCCTCAGAACCTTGGAAAATGTTGCCAATGTTGAAAACGCCACTAATTATCCCAGCCACAGGAGCGCGAGTCCCCGTTACCAGAGTCCAGTAGTGGCTGGCATTAAAATTGCCCGTGTCGTTTTCTTGGAAGAAATAGCCTACCCCAATATGCAGCACGTCCGGTTTGAACAAGTTGGCCGCATCGCCTGGGTCGCTGAGCCAATTGTTAACGACTTCCCGGGGGGTGGGAGAACCAGCAGCGATACTTTCCTCAAAAGTGGCCGCCACATAACCAGTTGCCCGGAGCCGACTGGCGGCAGTGGAGCCATTAGAGCCGATATGACTGAAAAAGTCATTTTCCGCCATATCCTGACTGTGGGTCTGGGCAGTGAAGATTAGATGGGAATCAGCCGCCAGCGGCAGTAAGCCGACTTTGACCCTTTCCTCGTTGACGAGGGTGATAACTTGATTAATAAATTCGTTGTTAGTCGCCATGATTTCTCGAATATGGGAAAAGCGGATGGGGGTAAACCACTTTGAGGCACAGACGGGACAAACGGCATCTGTGAGCCCTCCCTTAAAACAGGGGGGCAGGGGGGATGCTACACTAATCGGTTAATACTAGGGGCATCAGCATAACAGCCCCTGCCAGGAAACAGCCTGTGTGGGTGATGGATGGTTCACATTAAGCGCCTAGAGCTGAAAAACTTCAAATCTTTTGGGGGCACCACGGTGATTCCGGTGCTGCCCGGTTTTACTGTGGTTTCTGGTCCCAATGGTTCTGGCAAATCCAATATTTTGGACGCGCTGCTGTTTTGTTTGGGGATTTCCACTTCCAAAGGGATGCGGGCCGAACGGTTGCCAGATTTGGTGAACCAGAATCAATCTAACCGCCGCACTACGGTAGAAGCTAGTGTGACGGTGACTTTCGATTTATCTGATTCTGAGCTGAAGCCCAAAGAAGAACCGGGGGATGGGCTGAAGCCAAAACCACAACCCTCAGAAGATGAGCTGAAGCCCAACTACGAACCGGGAGAGGCGCCGCCGGATGGGCTGAAGCCCAACTACGAACCGGGGGAATGGAGTATTACCCGCCGGTTGCGGGTGACGCGCCAGGGAACTTATACTTCTACCTATTATATGAACGGGGAGCCCTGCACCCTGTTTGAACTCCACGATCGCCTCAACCAAATGCGAGTTTATCCCGAAGGTTACAATATCGTCCAGCAGGGGGATGTTACCAATATTATCTCGATGAACGCCAAAGAGCGGCGCCTGCTGATTGATGAACTGGCGGGGGTGGCGGCGTTCGATCGCAAGATTGCCCAGGCGAAAGAAAAGCTCGATGAAGTCAAAGAACGATCGGAACGTTCCCGCATCATCGAAACCGAGTTGATGCGAGACGCTTCTCGTCTCGCCAAAGACCGCACCAAAGCCCAAGCCTATCAAACCCTGCGCCAGGAATTAGTAGAGAAACAACAGCTCTATACCATCCTGGAATACCACCAACTCCAGCAGCTCCAATCCCAACTGCTCACCCATCTAGAATCCGACCAATTTTTAGCTGATTCATATGAAAAACGCATTGTTGCCCTTAGTGGCGAGATTGGCAATGCCGTTATTCATCTAAGTGAGCTATCAGGGCAAGTAAAAGCATTGGGAGAAGATAGATTAATTGCCCTTCAATCCACCCTCGCCACCCAACAAGCGAACCTCGGCCAGCAAGAACTGCGGCTCCTAGAACTGCAAACCTCCGGGCGAGAAATTGCTGGCACCATAGCACAAACCGAGAAACAAATCAAGGTTAATGAAGAAGATTTGGAATTGCTCAAATTAGAGCAGCATTTATGTGATGAAAAACTGGCGGGGCTGCATATTTCCAAACAAGATGCGGAAGTGGCTTTGGAGCGGTGCCGCCAAGAAGTAAACAAGATGGCAGCAGAGGCGGGAGCAACCTTAGAAAGACAAACCCAGCTCCACCGGCAAATTGACCAGCTCCAATCAACCAGGGAAATTGCCAGTACAGATGTGGGACGGCTCGCCGAACGGATTTCCGCTTCGGCGGCAAAAATTGCATCCGATCGCCAATCTTTAGCCGCCACACAGACGCTCCGGGAAACTATTGATACCCAAATCCAAAGTAGCGAAACCGAAACCGCCACCGCCGATCGGCGCACCGTAGAACTAGAACAACTGGTGGCAGCGGCAGAAAACCAACGGCAAACCCAACAGCAAACCCACAAACGCCTTTTGGAAGAATTCCAGCAGAAACAGCGGCGTTTAGACCAGCTAGAAGCCAAAGCCCAAGCCATACAGGAAGCCACCGGCGGCGGCGCCACCAAAGTCGTGCTGCAAGCCAAGCTGCAAGGAGTTTTGGGCTTAGTCTCCCAACTGGGGCGGGTGCGCCCCGAATACCAGCTCGCCCTGGAAACCGCCGCTGGTTCCCGGTTGACAAATATTGTGGTCACGGATGATGCGGTAGCAGCAGCGGGGATAGAATTGCTGAAGCAAAAACGGGCAGGGCGCGCCACTTTCCTGCCTTTGAATAAAATTAAACCGCCGCAGTTTACTGTTAATGACAACCTGAAAAAACTGCCCGGTTTTATCGATTATGCCGTCAACCTCATCGAATGTGCCCCGGAGTTCCGCGATTTATTCACCTACGTTTTCGGCAGCACTTTGGTGTTTGAAAACCTGGAAACTGCCCGCCAGCTATTAGGGAAAATTAGAATCGTCACCCTAGAAGGGGATATCCTGGAAACTGCCGGAGCGATGACGGGGGGCAGTTTTTCCCCAGGTGGGCGGCTGCATTTTGGCACGGCGGATGCGGCGGAGTCGGCAGAGCTAGAGGAGCTGAAATCCCGGTTGTATGAGCTGCAGGGGATGCTCGACGGCTTGGCTATGGCCATAGAGCAATTATCAGCGGCGCTGGTGAAGGATTCTAAGTCCTTGATGGAGGTGAAACAACTTGCCAGCGCTCTGCATTTGCAGCAGGAACAGCGGCGCCAGGAACGATCGAGACTGGTGGCGCTGTTGCAGACGACGGCGGAAGCGATCGTCAAGAATGAATCAGAATTGCGCGACAGTCAAGCGCAACTACAGGCACAGGAAGCCAACATCCTCGCTCTTGATGCCCAGCTCAACCAGCTCCGCTCCGAGTTGGCTGATCTGGAGGCATCGGGAAAAAACAGCCAGTGGCAATCACATATGGGAAAGCAACGGGAGTTAGAGGCTTTGAGTGCTTCATGGGATGGCGCGATCGGCGAAGCCAATTTGCGCCGCCAAAACCTCATTTCCAATCAGGAGCGCTGCCAGGACAAAATTCGCGAAGGACGGCGGCGGATCGAAGAACTGCATCTGCAGCAATTATCCACCAAAGAGGCAGCCGCTCGGATTGCAGAACTCAAAGAAGTAGCCGCCGAAGAGATAGAAACCACGAAAGCCGCACTACAGGAGGTAGAAGGACAGCTCAAAGAAGTCAAAGAGGCACGGGATGCTGCCGAAGCCAGCGAGCGCAGCCTGCGCCTAGAACGAGACAAACTGCAATTCCAGCTCCAAAAGCTGCAAGAAACCCAGCAACAGCGGCGGGAGCAATTGGCGGAACTTCAAGACAAGCTAACCGCCAAGCTCTCGGAGATGAGTGGATGGGGAGACCAGGAGACGGGGGGACCAGGAGACGGGGAGACGGGGAGTGTGGGGAGTGTGGGGAGTGTGGGGAGTGTGGG
>DVDU01000186.1 GCA_015296065.1 Oscillatoriaceae cyanobacterium M33_DOE_052
GGGGAGTGTGGGAAGTGTGGGAAGTGTGGGAAGTGTGGGAAGCAATCTTCCTCCCTCTCCTCCCACCCCTCCCCATCTTCCCCCTCCTCCCACCCCTCCCCCTCTTCCCCCTCTTCCCCCTCTCTCCTCCGTCCCCCCATCACCCCGTCTCCCCGTCACCCCGTCTCCTCTCCCAGCCGAAGACCAATCGAGAGTCTCTGGCACAGAGGTGAGGGGGGCGGAGGGATTGGGGGGTAAACCACCGCGCCCGGTGATGGCAAAGAAACTGCGTGCTAACTCGGGTTTAGCGCACAAATTCCGGGCAACTAAATTTTCCACATCAACGGCATTATCTGGTAAAGGCACTAACCCAGAACTGGGGTCAGCATCAGGGGTTTTTATCTCCACAGTGCCACTGAATTCGGCACCTAGTTGGGAACTGGCGGTGATATCGCTCTGGGGAGTCAAGTCTGGGCGGAAGGCGGTGCCAAAGATGCCTTGAGCGCTAATGACTACGCGCCCCCCGAAACTGGCTTCGGCGTTGGCGGTGATATCGCTGTTTTCTAGGGCAGATAAAGTTTCGGTGTCGATCGCGATATTACCCCCGGTTGCAGTTCCAGTGGCATTAGTGGTGATTTGAGAGCCCCGGCGCATTTGAATATTGGACCCAGTGAGGGAGATGTTGCCCCGATCGCCTCCGGCGGTGTCGGCTGAGATAGTCCCACCCCGGTCTAAAAGCAACTCTGCCGCCTGGATATTGATGTTACCCGCAGCGCCAGAACCAGGGGGAATATCGGGATTATTACTCGAGAAGTTGCTGGCACTGATGAGGGCACCATTTCTAACCGTTAATCGATCGCTCATCACGACAATATCCCCACCATTACCAGTCCCGAATACCGCGCTAGCAAACAAACCAGTCCGACCAGCCGCTGATGCGCCAGTCAATTCTATAGTGCGAGCCGATATCACCAAAGAGCCACCATTACCAGAGCCAAACGTACCCGCTGCGATCTGCGCCGCTTCACTCAAGCGCAGGAAATCTGCTTGTAAAGTTAAATTGCCCCCAGAGCCTGTGTCTTCCGAAGAAGTAAATAAGCCGCTCGGACCAAGAGGGGAAGCGCCCGTCACTTCTACGGAATTCGCCACCACAGAGATATCCCCTGCTTTGCCCTCACCAAAGGTGCTACCAATAATTTGGGCGCCTGCAGTGAGGCGGAGGCTCTGAGCTTCGATCGTGATATTGCCGCCGTTACCAGTGGCACCGATACCCACATCAGCAAAAACACCGGTGACAAACTCAGCCGTAGGCGAGATGCCATCTAGCTGAAAGGAGTTAGCCCGCAAAGTGATATTACCCGCATTACCCTCCCCAAAAGTGCTAGCAACAATTTGGGCGCCTTCTGTCACCAGCAGGTTTTGGGCTTCCACGGTCAGGTTGCCGCCATTCCCGGTAGCTAACGAGGAAACAAACAAGCCGGTGGGAAAGGGGATGTCGGGGCTGCTGCCCTTGATTTCTACAGCATTGGCTCTCACGGTCAATTCCCCCCCATCCCCCTCTCCGAAGGTGCCCGCAATGATTTGGGCGCCGTCGGCCATCAGCAGACTGCCGGTTTCTACCAATAAACTGCCTCCAGCTCCCGTGGCATCTGGGGCGACATCGGCAAATAAGCCAGTAAAAAATGTGCCATCAGCATTGATGCCAGTCAATTCCACGCTTTCAGTGGCACGGAGAGTGAGATTGCCTCCGGGCTCGTCGGCGAGGGTATCGGTTAAGATGGCGGCACCGTCGCGCATTTCAATGCGGCGTCCCTGGAGCCGGATCTGGCCGCCCCCGGCGCCGCTGGCATCAATAGAAGCGGCTTCGAGGAGTTGGATGTTAGCCCCAGATGGGGTAATTGGGGGGTTAATGGTAATTGGGCCGGTGCTACTTTCCGCCACTAGCTCTCCGGTAGCAATGGCGTGGAGTTCGATCGTCCCCCCCGGAGCCGTGAGGTTGCCCCCATTAAGGGTAATATCCCCACCGATGAGCGCCAGAGTTTGACCGGGGGTAACTTCCAGTCCCAATGGGCGCAAATCCCCGATCGTGGCAGAGGTTTCTGGGTCAATGCTCAAATTATTTCCCGGCCCTGCTACCAAAATATTTCCCGAACTAGAGCCAAGCTGAAGACCTACAGGCACATTAATCGTGAGTAGGGGCACACCCCCATTATCTCTGGTGGGGTCAGTGGCGCTGAACTCGCTCCCATCCGCCCATTTGATACTTGTGGCAGTGGTAGCCAGAAACGAGCCGCCAATATTGAGCTGAGCATTGGCACCAAAGATAATGCCCGCCGGGTTGAGGAGGAATAGATTGGCGCTGCCATTGGCACTGATGATGCCATCAATATTAGAGATTCCCCCGCCAGTGATGCGAGTAATGATGTTTTGGATATCGGGAGCATTGTTGAAGAATGCTGATGCCCCGGTAGGGAGAGAAAACTCCTGGAAGCTGTGGAATAGGTAAGAGCCGGAAGTAGTGCCGCCGTTGATGGTGGTGATGTTGCCATTCTCGGTAATCACCGAATTTACTGGCAAAGTGGCATCGGGTAGGATTTGCCCTACAGCCGGAGTGGTGGCGAGAAGGCTAAGGCAAATACTAATCGAAACTGGGTTTCTCATCCAATTCTATAACTCCAAACGTTCTGCCTAGGGCTTCAGCCCATCCCCCCTACCAAGCGTGAACAAAACATTTATGACTCTAACTCCCCCCTTTCAAAGGGGGGGTAGGGGGGGATAAAGGGGGGGTTTGTAGTTGGGCTGAAGCCCAAAAAAAATCTAAGTTTTAGAGGGCTGAAGCCCTACTAAGAACTGATGAAATCGGGCTGAAGCCCTACTACGAACATAGCAATTATGCTTGAGGGCGACGCCGCCGGGAAACTAGACCAAACAAACCTAAGCTGGCCAGTCCCAGAGTCACACCTGGTTCGGGAACCGAGGCGGGTTGGGGCTGGTTCGGGTCGGTATCGGCTGTCTGAAAGTATCCAGCGGCGGCGATTTGGTTGAATAGTTCCTCGTCATCAGCGGTGGCAAAATATCCTACTTGCCAAAACCTCGATCGGTTGGTGTTCGCCCAACGATGGTAGGTTCGACTCTCGTCAAAGTCTCCTAAAATTTGAGCCATTAAGGAGCTGAAGACTCGGTTCTGTGCCTGCTGCTTGATGGTGTTGAGGTTGAGGTCATTCCATGAATGCAGGTTGCCATTGCCTTTGCGCTTTAGGTTCCAGCCGAGAGCGTCTAAGGCGAGGAGGTCGAACTGAGAAATTTGGCTTTTTTCGCCTTTGGCTATGGCAGGATCCATAATGCCGATCGCTTGGTTGGCGTCGGCTTCTTTCCAGTGGCTGCCTTGAAAACCATCCCCTTCCAGTCCTGTGGCAAATTTGGCCGCTACCGTGCGTCCGCCATCAAGGGAAAAGTATTTCTCTCCCCCTGCAGACAAGTCCTGGATCCCTTGATTGCTGCTTTCAGCAGAAAAGCGGAATAAATCCAGGGCTGTGACGATCGTGTTGCCGTTATCGTTACTGTCGGGGTCAGAATTAACGTTACTCGCATACCATTGGTTATCGTCCACAGCGCTGATAAAGCCCAAAGCGTGACCGATTTCATGGACAACCACACTGAGAAAATCAAATTTGCTGCTGTCGTCAGGAGCCGTGCCAATGTAATCCAGGTCCCAGCCCACCGCATTGTTCGTCAGGATGGTGCCATCAAAGCTGTTCCCCAAACCACCAATACCCAATGCTTTCGCATTGGCTGTAGAGAGGGTGACTTGGTTTTGCTTCACAGTTTGGCCATCAACATTGATATCAAAATAGCCATTGCCATCTAGTTGCAGATTGCCCAATGCCGCCACAGCAGCAGCGTCAACCAACATTTTTTCTGGCGACGCCATACTGATGACTTTATTGTAGTCGCTACCGAACTGGCTACTAAAATTTACCCCCCCCACTTTGAGGTTCACCGTGACATCATCCGTGAGGAATTGCGACCAAATTGCTCCTGCCATTTCAAAGCCCACCATCTCTTGCAAAGAGGTGCCTGGTAGGTATTCAAATTTGAAAGTCGCTGCTAAAGACGGGGAGCCCAAGCCGATCGCCGCCGCTATAGCTATTCCTACAGAGGCTCCGAACTTAACCTTAGCTACTCCGGTTCTGCCAGATGCTTGCTCCTCGGAAAACATCACAGCCATATTCCTGATTTCTCTCGGACTGGCGTTGCCCAATCTAGGAGGTAATGTTTCATTGTTGTTAGCGCTGGATTTTGCAAGCATTATTCTCATCCCTATTTATGACATTTTTTGCTTGTTTGTGGCAAACCCCTGATTATGAAGGATTGTTAAAATCCTTTTAATTTTCCAGGCTATCAGAAGCTGGATCTGTGGCCAGTAAGATTCCCGAATCACCCTATTTTCCCTGTTGCAGCTTTTTTGTTATTCTTCCACATCTTTACCAATTTTCTGTTTCCAACGACTTCGGGTAGCTTTGTCTAAATCTAACTTAGGGTTAGTTTATGCCTGTCAAAACTACTAAGACGCGGTTTTTTGGTACTTTCTGCTGGGGTCGATAACTTCCCTGCAGGAACGGGGGGCTCCTGAATGCCTGTTGGCGTTTACGATATTTACCTCTGTGCCCTCACGCTCTCTCGGCGTCCCATATGGGTTGCCTTTCCCAGCGGTTGACCAGAGGCAAGTTTCTGTATATCCACATATATTCTTACATTCCGCTTCGGCTGAGGCAAGTATTTACCCCTATCTTTACCGAATCTTTACAATAGTTTCCATCCCATAGTCCCATCGTGCGATCGGGATTTTTACTTAACATCACTTAATTTGCTTTCCCCCCGATCCAGGGTGTCACCCCTAATTTTGGCAATTTCTGCTTAACAATATTAAATATACTTAACCAACCATTACATATATTTTTTTTAAAATTAATTTACCTGCCCTGAATTGTGACCGGGTGAGGAGAGATGCGGGAGTTGTCCCGGTCTTGAGTCCAGGGTATTTATACTGGTGAGGCGGCTTGGTTCTCGTCCCCAGGTAAGGGCATGATCAAAAACAGATGACATAATCAAAATAAACTCGTGAACCAATATCAGGTCCAAGTCCCCCCCACCCTACCTTGAGAATGGGGGGTAAGACACCCTCCCCCGCTCCCCGTCTCCCCTGCCCCATACGTCCCTAAATCTGGAGTTACTTGCGATGTCTGTAGATTTATTTGATGCTAGGTTCTATGCTACTGCTAATCCTGACTTGGCGGCAGCAGGAATAAATACTGCCCAGCAACTGTGGGAACACTTCCGCACAGCGGGATTGTCGGAGGGGAGGAAATTCTCTCCTCTGGTAGATTTAGATTTTTACCGCCGCAGTAACAGCGACTTGGCGGGGGCTGGGTTAACCTCCAATGCGGACTTGTTCGAACATTTGCGCAGATATGGGGTGAAGGAGGGACGCCCGTTCTCTCCTGTGGTGGATTTGGATTTTTACTTCAGCCAAAACCCTGATGTGGCTTTGGCGACTGGGGGTGACAAAGAACTGGGGTGGCAACATCTGCAAACTAATGGTATTGCGGAAAAGCGCTCTTTTTCCCAAGTTATCGATTTAAACTATTATCTCACCGCTAACCCAGACTTGCAGGCGGTGTTTGGCGGTGACGGTAGCTCGCTGCTCAATCATTTGCTGTTGTGGGGAATTCCCGAGGGGCGGACTTTTCTGAGCGCAGATTTGGGGGTGGTGGGGTTCGATCGGGTTAACCCCCCATCACCAATCCGATTATCGGAGTTTGTGGGACAGAGCGATCGGGAGGATTTCTTCCCCTTTGGTATTGCCTCTCTCAGTGATGTGAGCGTGACGGTGAAAGGTGATGCTGGCAATACTGTTTTGGGGTTAATTCGCGATGAGAATAATAACGGTTTACCCGATGAGTTGACCGCACAATCTGGCTTGGTTGCCGACAAGGAACATATTACCGCTTTAGAAACCTTTGGTCTGGCACCCGGTCGCTATTTTGTCAAGGTGTCACGGGAAGAGGCAGATAGCAGTTATGAGTTGAGTTTATTCGCTGGGGCGGCGGAAATTCCTAATCCGGCTCGCGATTTGGCCGGAAATGTTAATCTGGGTCAAGTGGGGACTACCGCAGCGATTCGGGATGCGATTACTGCTGCTAGTCCGCGCCATTTATACCAGGTGCAACTGGTTTATCCGTCAGAAGTCCGCGTTAGCTTGGCTGGGGCAAGTGCGGTGACTGATTTGCGGTTGTTTCACGATATGAATGGGAATGGTTTGGTGGATGCGGGGGAAGAGGTGGCTACCCGTCCTAATCCTCAAGAACCGGTGGATAGTAATGGGAATGGTATCATTGATTTCTCGGAAACTGTGGATTGGTTTAATGGCACTATCCCAGATATTCCGCACCCGGATGCGATTCTGGCTCCCCAAGTATTCCCCGGCAATTATTTGATTGAAGTTGCCCGGGTGAATCAGGATACGGGTTATACGCTCCATATGGAAACTCTGGCTCCGGCGGCTCCAGCGGCGGGAGCGGGGAATCGCACTCCTTTTGCTTGGGGTTATTTGGGTGAGATTACGAATACAGATGTGAATGTGACAGATTTTGTGGGTCACGCTAACCCTTATGATTTTTATGCGATCGAGCTGGGTCGGGGTAAAAATCTCACGATTCGCCTGCAGGGACATAATGCTGATGCGGATTTGGTTGTGGTGCGGGATTTGAATGAGGATGATGGTTTCACCTCTGACGAAATTATTGCTTTTCCGCCCTCGGAAAGGAGTGCTAATCAGGAAGTTACCCGGTTTTTTGGCGAGGGTATTTACTATGTGGGGGTGCTGAAGGTAAAAGATAACACGGCTTATACTCTAGAGGTGGATTTCCTGAATAATGATGAACCTCCAGATAATGCGGGCAATGGTCTGAGTGGAGCTACAGATTTGGGAATTCCTGGTAGTGAGCCGATAATTCGGCGAGACTGGGTGAGCGAGGATGACCAGGCAGATTTTTATCGTTTTCAGTTGAATGAAACCAGTAAAATCAGCGCTTTTCTCTATGATATGACGGGGAATGCCCAACTAGAGCTGATTCAGGATATGAATGGCAATGGGTTGGTGGAACCGGAGGAAAGGATTGCGGCTTCTCAGAATAAAGGGGCGCAGTTGGAGCAGCTCGATCGGGTCTTGTTACCGGGTAACTATTTTCTGGCAGCTACCCACGCTGTGGCGGATACTGACTACAGTATCTGGTTGGAGGCGGCTCCTGTGGCGCCATCGCCAGAGGCGGGTAATGCCTTACCCGTAGCTCTCGACCTGGGAGCTTTGAATACTCCTCAAACCGCCAGCGGGGTTGTGGATCCGGCTGACCCTCACGATATCTATAAATTCCGGTTAGAAACTCCTGGAGATTTGAGCCTATTTTTAGATGGCATGAGCGGTAATGCTGATTTGCGGTTAATTCGGGATGATAATGGCAATGGCCAAATTGAACCGGAGGAGATTTTGGCGCTGTCGGTGGAAGGAGGAGCGACGGCGGAGGAAATCTCTTTGCCCGGTTTACCTGCAGGGGAATATTACGTTTGGGTGGCGCAAGCGGTGGGGAATACCCATTATGATTTAAGCGTAATTCCAGGGAATTTTAGCCGCGCTTCTGGTTATGGTTTGGTGAATGCGGCGGCGGCGGTGGCGCAGGCGGTGGGTCAGTCAGAATTTCCAGCGGTGGCACCTTTGGCGGGGAAAGATTGGGCTTTGAATGCCATTAAGGCGCCAGCGGTTTGGAGTCAGGGTTATACTGGTGATGGGATAGTGGTGGCGGTGGTGGATGATGGTACAGATTATTCTCACCCGGATTTGGATAATAATATCTGGGTGAATGAGGATGAGATTCCCGGAAATGGCATTGATGATGATGGCAATGGGTTTATCGATGATGTGCGGGGATGGGATTTTTGGGATGAGGATAACGACCCGCGCAATTTTGAGGAGTTGGCGGGTCACTCGACCCATGTGGCGGGGGCGATCGCGGGGGAAAATAATGGTGTGGGGGTGACGGGTGTGGCACCAGGTGCGAAAATTATGCCGGTACGGACGATCGGCGTGTTTCGCGGTGCGGAAGAGCCCATCATCGCTGGGATCCGTTACGCCGCCGACAATGGTGCTGATATTATCAACCTCAGTTTAGGTGGTTCCCTTCCTAGCGAACCGGAAGAAGAAGCGATTCGCTATGCGGTGGAAAAAGGCGCGGTAGTGGTGATGGCTGCGGGTAATGACGGTTTGACTAACTTCGCCGGTGGCAAACGCTTTAGTAATGTCAAATATCCTGCCGGTTTTGCTTCTGAATTTGGCATCTCCGTGGGAGCAGTCAACAGTAAGGGCGAATTAGGGGAGTTTTCCAATCGTGCTGGCACTACCCCTATAGATTATGTGGCGGCTCCTGGGGTGGATATTTACTCGGCTTTGCCTATTGATACTTATAGTTTTTGGGAAGGTACTTCTATGGCGACGGGGTTAGTATCGGGGGTGGCGGCTTTGATTTTAAGTGCTAATCCCAATTTGACCCCTGCTCAAGTTGAGGATTTGATTACGGGCAATGCTAACCCTTTCGCGGTTACGGACACTGGGGCGTATGATTTGTTTGCTAGTTAGAAATGACCAAGATAATCTGGAGGGGCACGGCATCATCAAGATTTCTCGTTAAACCAGAATCTCTATGATGCCGTGCCCCTACCAAGGACAAATGATAAATTACAAATGACCAAGGGCATTTGAAAAAAGCATTCAGCAAGCCCTAAAACGATTGAGGAAATAATTATGGAAATCCAACAAAGCTCTCTCTCTCAAAACTCTCTCACCGTGGCCAGTTCCACTCTGAGTGTATTAATTGCTGAGTTAGGAGAAGAATGCCAAAATGTCACGGCTCTAATAGAGCAGCTTAAGTCACCAGCAATCACTGGTAAACAACAAACTGATATTCTGGCGCAATTGCTGGCAGCAGCAATCCATTTGAATGTCCATTGTAATGCCAAATTTCAGGGACTTATTTCGGCTGAACTGGATAAATTGCCTGATGACGATGAAGATGAGAAGGCAGCAGAGAGATACTTCTGGCAGGAAGATTTATGGGTAGAGACGCAGCGCCTCTAAATCCAGCCTATTGCCTGAGTCATTTGTCCAAGAGTCCCTAGTCCCTAGTCCCTTGTCATTTGCTCCTTTACCAATGACAAAGGACAAATGACAAATGACCAAGGACAAATGACCAAGGACAAATGACTATGAAATTACATCCCCATAATGGAGTAGCCGGAATCAACGTATAGCACTTGTCCGGTGATACCGGTGGCTAAATCGCTGCAGAGGAAGGCGGCGGCGTTTCCGACTTCGGTTTGGGTGACGGTGCGGCGCAGGGGGGCGGTTTTTTCTACGTGGTGGATCATGTCGAGGATCCCGCCGACGGCGGAGGACGCCAGGGTGCGAATGGGACCGGCGGAAATGCCGTTTACCCGCACGTTCAGGGGTCCGAATTCGGAGGCAAGATAGCGAACGTTCATTTCTAGGGCGGCTTTGGCGATTCCCATGACGTTGTAGTTGGGAATGACGCGGACGCCACCGAGGTAGGAGAGGGTGACGATGCTGCCTCCTTGGGTCATTAGGGGTTTGGCGGCGCCGCTGAGAGCGACTAGGGAGTAGGCGCTGATGTCGAGAGCTTTGCTGAAGGTTTGGCGCGGCGAGGTGGAAAAGTCGCCGCTGAGCCCGTCTTTATCGGCAAAGGCGAGACAGTGGATGAGGATGTCGAGTTTGTCCCATTTTTCGCGAATGCTTTCAAACACGGATTGAATCTGGGCGTCGTCTTCGACGTTGCAGGGGAGGAAAAGGCTGGGTTTGATGGGTTCTACCACTTCCCAAACTTTTTTCTCGAACCGTCCTTTATCGTCTGGGAGATAGGTGATGCCAAGGTTGGCGCCTGCTTGGTGTAGCTGTTGGGCTATGCCCCAGGCGATCGAGCGGTTGTTGGCGATTCCGGTGACGAGAGCATTTTTTCCTGTCAAATCTATCATTGGGTTCTATCCTATAAGTAATCCATCGGCGATCGGGCTTGCTTGACTTAGCTTACTGCCAACCGTTGGGGACGGGGAGACGGGGAGATGGGGAGACGGGGTGACTCGGAGGGGTGGGAGGAGGGGGAGGAGGGGGAGGAAGATTGCTTCCCACACTCCCCACACTCCCCACACTCCCCACCCTGACCACACTCCCCACACTTCCCCTAGTCTCCCAGTCACCTGGTCTCCCCCTCCCCGAGGTGGAGCGTCTGAAAAAGACGGAACCCTCTAGATTCTGTATCTACTGGCACAAAAAAACAACTTGAATTGAGGTTAAGTTTTTTGAAGTGTAAAGGTGATAACAAACTTATAATCGGTGCGCGATCGCCTTCCGGTGTCGCCTTAGCATCGGCTACACAAACCTAGCTGGTGTTGACAAAAAACTATCAAAGCTCGCATTAACAGAATGGATATGATGGCTCAAGATAAACCGCTAGCGGCTATCCTGCGGCAAATGGGGACGGGTTCTTTTCCGCCGGTAGTGGAAAACTTCGAGCGGGGGAAGACCATATTTTTTCCGGGGGACCCGGCGGAAAGGGTTTACTTTTTGATTAAAGGTGCGGTGAAGCTCTCGCGGGTTTATGAGGCGGGAGAGGAAATTACTGTGGCGCTGTTGCGGGAGAATACGGTGTTTGGGGTGTTGTCTCTGATTACGGGACACCGCTCTGACCGATTTTACCATGCGGTAGCGTTTACTCCGGTGGAGTTGCTCTCGGTGCCGATCGACCAAGTGGAGAAGGCTTTGGCAAATGACCCGGAGTTATCGATGTTTATGTTGCGGGGTTTATCGTCTCGGATTTTGCAAACCGAGATGATGATTGAGACTTTGGCGCATCGCGATATGGGGTCACGTTTGGTCAGCTTTTTGCTGATTTTATGTCGCGATTTCGGGGTGCCGAGTATGGATGGGATTACGATTGATTTGAAGTTGTCCCATCAGGCGATCGCGGAGGCGATCGGTTCTACGCGGGTGACGGTGACGCGACTCCTCGGTGAGCTGCGCGAAGAACAGATGATTTCGATTCACAAGAAAAAGATTACTGTCCACAATCCCGTAGCTTTGAGTCAGCAATTCACCTAAAAACTCTCTGCTTTAGGGATAGACTTTACCTTACCGCCACAGCTCCGGCGCCGATCTCATCGGTTCCGGGGCTGTGGTATTTTTGGGGGAGTAGGGCAAGAGTTATTGGGGGAAAGAGAGGAGTAAATTTGGGTGAAATTAAGTATATAGTCATTTCAAATAAGAGTGAGAGGGAATCCAGATGTGCTAAAATTGAGAAGAATCATGAGGGAGGGGTCAGAATGGCTTATAGTCTGGACTTGAGAAAACGAGTCATAGAGTACATAGAGAATGGGGGTAGTATA
>DVDU01000184.1 GCA_015296065.1 Oscillatoriaceae cyanobacterium M33_DOE_052
CCCACACTCCCCACACTCCCCACACTCCCCACACTCCCCCTGCCCCCCTGCTCCCTTGCTCCCCATCTCCCCGTCTCCCTGTCTCCCCACGAAGGGTGGGGACGCCCACAGTTCCGGGAACTGATTACATGTTGCCGCCGCGCAGGGCCAGCAAAAAGATGACGATCGGACCGGCAATCATAATCAAGGACACAAAGGTGAGCTGAAAAATCACTTCAAAGTTCAGGTTGCCGAAAAGATTCATTACAAAGTCCATCGTTCCTCCCTAGCTGTACCAACAGTTTTAGTGGCTGATTACAAAATTCGGATCTAATTCTATCCGAGTTAGGCCCGTTTTTTTTAAGGAAGTTTACAAAATTACAAGAAAATGAAGCAAAAATTAACCTCAGCGCGGCGGCCCCCCTGGTGTTTCCAGGGCAGATGGTGTGGGTTGCTTTTTCCGGGGGATATCTGGGAGTATGGAATCAGAACACACAACCAGGGAAAAAACCCCAGTGAAGACCGATTCCCGATCGCCAATGGCAACCCCTTCCGAACCTTTCTCGCCAGAGTCTCCCACTTCAGAAGTCCAGGAGTCCCCCCAAGGCGGGCAAAAGCCCAGCTATGAAGCCTGGACCGTGTTTGCCTCCACTTTCGGCACCATCTTTTTATGCGAGTTGGGAGATAAAACCCAAGTCGCTACCCTGTTGATGAGTGCTGAATCCCAGGAACCTTGGGTGGTGTTTGCTGGCGCGGCGGCGGCTTTGGTGGCTACCAGCTTGCTGGGAGTTTTGGTGGGCCAGTGGTTGGCCAGTCGCGTCTCTCCCAAAACCCTGGAACGAGCCGCCGCTGTGGTGTTGCTGTTCATCGCCGCTAGTCTGTTTTGGGATGTGCTGGCTTGAGCCTGTAATTATCGATTCATCAATAAGCTGAAGATTATGGACTGGCAACTTTTGGGACTGAGTTTTATTACTGTGTTTCTGGCGGAGTTGGGCGATAAGAGTCAATTAGCCGCGATCGCTCTTGGGGGCAGTTCCCGCCACCCCCGCGCTGTATTTTTCGGCACCGCAGCGGCTCTCATCGTCGCCAGTTTTCTCGGCGTCATCGTGGGAGGGGGAACGGCCATGCTGCTCCCATCACGGTTGGTCAAGGCGATCGCCGCCGTCGGATTTTTGGTGATGGCAGTACGCCTCCTCTGGCCAACATCTGAGAACCCCGAGGCGGAACCATAACAAAACCCCCAACCCCGATGATGGGGCTGGGGGCTCAAACGTCCCTATTATCACCTATTCCGCAACCATTTGTTGCTGGCGGCTAAACCAATACAATACCATACCGCCACCCAACACCTTGATTACTTCCAAAACCCAATAACTTTCGTGCATTCTGTCCATTGCTACTGGCACTTCCGCCGCCGCATCGAACAAGTTTAACTGCATTCCCAAAGCGCTCATCTGAGGGGTTAAACCGTAAGTATCCACACATACTATCCCTAGCAACATCACCGCTGCTAACACTGCCCATCTACCCCAGTTACCGCTTACAGGAGATTGCATTTTTACCGTTACTAGCAGTCCCGTCAGTACCAAAGCCGCGCAGAGCAACTCGATGCGATTAAATGTAGAGAAAATGCTGTAACCCGCTGAGACGAAACCTGGTTCGCCCATCATCCCCGCCCCATACATGGTAGGCATAATCACTAAATCTAACAGTAGGCAACTGCTGAGCCAAAAGCCCAGGCTCACCGCCGCCACTGTCTGCCACATGGGTTTTTTTGCTTGAATATGATTGCTGGTAAATTGTGACATGATGATTACCTCTGTATCACCCCGCCGGGGCACAAACTTATTTTTGCCTTATATTTCTACCTTAGCGAACATCTGGGCGAAAAAACATGAAGTATCTTTGCAAATAAACACAGAAAGTATAGCCAAAGCGCCTTTTTTGGTGAAGATTTGTTAAGCTAATCCCCCCAAAAAAGGCGCCACCCCCATCAGCGATAGCTCTGGGGGAAATGTAAAGAAATTTAAACCCGCCTCCACACCCCCCAATGGACATCAATGGCAAAAAGTACCTACATATGGGGGAAGATGGGGGTAGTACCCTAGAAGGTCAAACCGTGAAAGCTGTTGTCTTGTTATCAGGTGGCATGGACTCTACAACCGTGCTATATCAAGCCAAGGCGGATGGGTGGCAATGTTATGCCATCTCTTTTGACTACCGCCAGCGTCACCGCCGGGAACTGGAAGCGGCAAAAGCGATCGCCGCCGCCGCTGCAGTCATAGAACATCAAATCGTCAATTTCGACCTGACGCTCTGGGGGGGTTCTGCCCTCACCGATCGCGCTATCGACTTACCGGGCGATCGCTCCTTCGCCGAAATGGCTACCAACATCCCTATTACCTACGTTCCCGCTCGCAACACCATTTTTCTCAGCTTTGCCCTCGCCTACGCCGAAGTTATTGGCGCACAGCGGGTGTATATTGGTGTCAACGCTTTAGACTACTCCGGCTATCCCGACTGTCGCCCCGACTTTATCCAAGGAATGCAGGAAGTCTTCCGTTTGGGGACGAAACAAGGACGCGAGGGAGACCCGATCGTGATCACCACCCCGCTCCTCCACCTCAGAAAAACCGAAATCATCCAACTCGGCGATCGTCTCAATGTCCCCTGGGCACAAACCTGGTCCTGCTACGCTGGCGGCGAGTTAGCTTGCGGCACCTGCGACGCCTGTCGCTTACGCCTAGCGGCTTTCGCTGATTTAGGTCTCACTGACCCCCTCCCCTACCAGGAGCAGCCGTAAACCTACGATGCCTGCATCAAAGCATATTCATCTAAAACTTCCTGTATTCCCTGATGCACCATAAGCTCGATCGGCACCTGCACTTCCCACGAAATGTGACTATGAATCGGCGCGATATTTTTACCTTCTTCCTCGATGGTATATTTGTTAGGAACCCGATTCAGGACATAAGCGATTAACTGTTGGCGCAAAGTCCCATTATCAAATGCTTTTTGATACGGCTCCTCTGGATAACCCGAGAGAATGCTTTCGATAGTCGAAGTCACCACTGAAAATGTTAAATTAATTATTTTGGTGGACATAATCTCCCCCCCTGCATATGCACTGCGCCTTTTGAGCTGATGTGCCAAGAGTAATCACCCCGATTCCTTGACAGACATCGCCTCTAATCCCAGCTTAGATGGCAATTGTGAAAATCTTGGGTAGATAGTTGGGGAATATCCGGAATAGAAGATTGTTGCAGGGGGAGAATGATTACCTACCCCTGGGGAAAAAGCATTTTTCCGATGATATACAACTCCTATTGGCTTCGTTGGTGAATAAATAATCGAGACGGGGAGACGGGGAGACGGGGAGACGGGGAGACGGGGAGACGGGGAGACGGGGAGACGGGGAGACGGGGAGACGGGGAGATGGGGAGAACTGCCTCAAAAAACCAGCTTGGGATGTCCCCGGACTTGATATGAGACCTTTTATCTGGGACAGACATTGCTTTATCGCAGATTGCCAACCAGACATTTTCGCCACATCCCATCGCTGAAGAGATGAAAGAAAAACAGTTAGCTCCCTCGTGCTTCTGTGCCCTCCGGGGTTTTTTCAGTGGTGAAAATCAATCCATATGGTGAAAATTGAGCTGGGAATAATCGACTGTTCAAGAAGCAATTCGCATCTCCTCCATCCCCGGACGATCGGGGAAGAGTTCCTCTCCCGATAATTCCTGTTGCCAAACTGTTAGATTCTCTGGGAGGCATAACCTAATCTGCACCAACATATTATGATGTCCTTCTGCTAGGAGGTCTTCCATATAGCCATGCTTAGCCATTTCAGCTTCCTGCTTAGTTTCAAATTCGCCAAAATAGTAAGTACAAGGCTCTTCAACCGTGACTATTTCCACCCACCATCCCCACGCATTTTTTATGATGTTTTTTCCATGATAATTCATAAAATTTACCCAAAGTCTAATTTTGCTCAACTGGTATATGCCCAAAATGGTCAGAAAAAAACTGATTTATGGTGGTCTAATCAATGGTCAATCCTCTTTTCATTAGAAATTGAACTTATTTCACAACTTCGGCCAGCGCCTCATCAACAACCATGAGATATTTGCATGAAATATTTTCAAATTTTGTTACTCCGTATTCAGTTTTTTCATAAATTTCTAAATGGTCAAAATGGTGGGCGGCAAAAAAAATTCGCTCCTGGGGAAATACCACCCGCTCCCAATAAATTTTTTGACCTTGTTTCACCCTTAAAATCTGGATCTGGGCTGTCCGATTGGCATAATAACACAAATTGAGGTGTGACATGGCAAAAACCTGATCAAATTTTGAAATTGAAGATAATTTTCTGGTGGTGAGCCAATAGTTTAGCTGGCTCTTTTCTTAATTAATTCCCAGTCATTATGTAAAAAATGCTGGCCTAGTTCAAATTATGTGATGCGATTTGGTAAAGCCAGGTTTGCACCATTTCTGGAGTTTCACAGGAGGGAGCAAATGGGGGGATTGGAGGAAAAAAAATCCTCCCTTTCCCTGGCGCAGAGCCTATGGGGTTTTGGGTGGATTCCCAGTAGTCTGGATTCCAGCAATTTAAGCAATATCGAGATGTCTCTGAATTGAGAAAAAACCGGGGTTTCATATGGGGTTTCATATGATGTTAAAACTGCTCCAAACAGGTTTTCAGATAAATTCCTAGCCAATAGTCCTAAAGCAGATTATTTTCAGAAAATGGAGTCCCGCGTCAGCGGGAATCACCGCCAAGTTTGAATGATGATGTATGTCATCACTGGATTGAATATCAGCGGTTCTCAACTCTATGGCGAGCTAGCCCTGGCCATTTGCCGGAGGCACCAGTAGAGGATAAACAAGTCATTACTAAAGAAGTAATCCCCCAAGGAGGGGGAGGCAACTTAGGGAGCTGGACTCGCCGGAAAGCCCATAACCCGTGTATCTGAATGTAAGATATCGGGCGAATGTGAAAATTTTGGGTAAGAGAAGGGGAAATAATGGGAAAAATCGGGTAAATTTTCGGCTAAAGAAGAATTAAGGCAGGTGTTTGAGGCGGTAGCCGAAACCCTGAACAGTTTCCACAATATCGTTAGGCGCCCCAGCGGCTCTGAGTTTTTGGCGCAGGCTTTTAATGTGGGTTTTGACCGTATCCTCGGAGGGAGGGTCTGCCAAAGACCAAATGCGCTCGACGATCGCACTGCGGCTGAGTACCCGGCGACCATTGCGCATCAGCAGTTCCAGAATAGAATACTCCTTCGGGGTGAGCTGAACCATCTCGCCTTCATAACTCACATCGTAAGTGCTAGGATCCAGAGACAACCCCCCCCACTCCAAAACCGGCATTCCTGAAGAGTTACCACGTCTGAGGAGAGCCCGCAACCGAGCCGACAACTCAAAAAAATCTACTGGTTTCACCACATAATCATCCGCTCCCGCATCCAAACCGCCGACTTTATCCATACTGGTGTCCCGAGCCGTGAGCATGAGGATGGGTTGGCTGTAGCCAAAAGACCGCAGGCGGCGGCAAAGGCTAATCCCATCCAGCTTAGGGAGCATCACATCCAGTACCATCAAGTCGTATTCCACCATTTTCACTTGAGACCAAGCGCTTTCTCCGTCACCAACCACATCTACCATATATTGCTGGTCGCCCAGAGCTTCCGCCAGGGCTTCCGCCAAAAGTAGGTCATCTTCCACAAGCAAAATTCTCATCTGATTAATGTGAGGTAATATTGACAATTAAAGGTAGGGTCAGGGGGATTCGCGAATCGCCCCGTCACCCCGTCACCCCGTCACCCCGGTCGGTGAGCTTGCCCTGAGCCCTGCCCTGAGCGAAGCCGAAGGGGAAGTCGAAGGGCGAAGTCGAAGGGCGAAGCCGAACCGCGTCTCCCGGTCTTCCCAGGGCCGCGAGCTTCATGGTAGGGGCGAAAAGCTCTTCGCCCCTACGCCAGATTCCATGCCATGATTAGCCGTTGTGATCAATCACCCATCAACGACTGATTGAGAGCCAACCCTAGGACCATCTCACAGAGAAATAGCCGTCACTAGGTCAGTCCCATATGACTGATTCTCTGAATGTTAGTCACGATCGTTAACTATGGTGCAGCTCAAAAAGATTTCCGCACACCGTAAGGCGTCACGTTAGCATCGTCTGAACCACCCCACACATGAGATGTTAACCAAATTGTCTGTATTTTATAATTGATTATAGGGAAATGTACGGTGAATGAGAGTAATTACTCATTCAACCTGATGAGGAAAAGACAGCGATCGGGCAACGGGGATGGTGGTCATTTCAGGGGAAACGCCTTATGGAGTGGTTTCAGATAGGAAAAATCATTGCCCGGAGCTTGTTGCGGGCATCAACAGTAATATGGGTGCCTCATCCGCTCAATCTTGGGGCACGCTCCGGCTTCCCAGCCTCCCCGCTCCATAGCCCCCCAGCTCTTCAATGGGGGATAGTAGTGGTGGCTGTCACCTTGGGACTGCTGGCGGGAGTGGCAATGGTGTGGCGGCGTCATCCCCCAGGGATATGGGTCAAAAGTCGTTTGGTAGGGGCGGGTTTCAAACCCCCCCCTACCAGTGAAAAAGCCTGCGATGAGCGAAGTCAAAGGGAACAAGGGACAAGTGACAACATTAATGAAGAGCGATCGCGTTTGGCGATCGAGGCGGCTAACGATGGCATCTGGGATTGGGACATCAAAGGCGGAACCTTTTTTGGCTCCGATCGAGCCCACCAACTATTAGGCATAAAACCAGGAGCCTATGAGTGGAACTACAAAAACATCTCCCGGCTGATACATCCAAAAGACCGAAAGCACTTCGTCTGCTCCCTGCGCCAACACTTGCGCACAGGAGAACTATTCCGAGTTGAGTTGCGCTTGCAGATGGCTGATGGCAGCTACGGCTGGTTTATGGTTAAAGGCAAAGCCATCTGGGATGCTGCCGGAAAACCCACCCGCATGGTCGGTCCCCTCATCAGCATCAACTACCGCAAATCGATAGAAGAAATTGAGCGGCAAACCAGGGAAAACCTAGAAAAAAATGTCACAGCTAGCACCACCGAGCTGACCAGAATCAACCAATTCCTCAAAGCGGAAATTAGAATCCGCAGCGTGATCGAGGACGCCCTGTGGCAAAATATCGAAAAACTGCACCTAAATGGCCTACTGCTGCAAAATATCCTTGATACATTACCGGTAGGAGTCTGGGTGGTGGATGGAATGTGTCGCATTGTCCAAGCCAATCCCGCCGCTAAGGAAATTTGGGGTCAGACTAGGGCCGAATTTACCCCAGATTTGGCGCAATACAAGGCTTGGCGTCGGGGCGAAGAGCTTTTCGCCCCTATTGGAAAACCGATCGCCCCCGATGAATGGACGATCGCCCGGGCGGTGGCGCGAGGAGAAAGCAGCTCCGGCGAAATCCTGGAAATCCAATGTTTTAATCACGATGCCAACACAACCCTTGAGGGTGTAGGGACAGGGGAAGAAAATTCCCCACAGGCGACGCCTGACGGCTTGCGCAAAACGATCGTTTGTTGGGCAGTACCCCTATGCAATGCCCAAGGGGAGGCAATAGGAGCCATAGCCGTATTCCGGGATATCACCGAACTGCGACAGGTAGAAGCCGCCTTACGCCGTAGCGAACAGGAATTGCGCAAAGAGCGCAACTTCATCAGCACGATTTTGGATAGTGTGGGGGCTCTAGTGCTGGTACTTGACACCCAGGGACGGATTGAAAGTGCTAACCGCGCTTGCTTAGAACTACTGGGTTTAAAGGAAGATGGGGATAACTCCCAGGAGGTAGAAAGGGTTTCCCTGTGGCAACCTGAATATGTGGACTCGCCGCCACATATCCGAGACAGCCACAAGAGTGGTTTTGACTATCCCCTCAATCAAACGCCGCTACTGGAGGGGCGCTACTTCTGGGATATTTCTGTAGGCGATGGGGCGGAGGTGAGGGCAATTTGGGGACAGCTCACCTCCGAGATGGTGCCCCTGCAGTTAGAAAATTACTGGCTGGGTGCAGATGGGGAGCAGCACCTGATATCTTGGTTTCTCACCTTGTTGCCCGATGCGAATGGGCAAATTCAACATATCATCGCCGCTGGAATGGATATCAGCGATCGAGAGCGCACCGCCCAAATCCAAGCCTCCCTAGAACGAGAGCGAGAACTCAGCCAGCTACAAAGGCGCTTTTTCTCAATGGTGTCCCACGAATTCCGCACCCCCCTAAGTACGATTTTGATGTCCACACAAATCCTGCAAAATAGTAGTTCTCAGTGGCTAAATCCCAAAGCCATTCGTAATCTGCTGCGGATTGAAACCTCTGTGTTGCGAGCCCTACGTTTGCTCGATGACATTATGACTATTAATCAGGCGGAAACCGGACGTTTGAAGTGCCAACCCCACCCGATCGACCTCTGGGATTTCTGCCGCCAGGTAGTTGAGGAAATGGAAATGCTCGGAGATGGGGCAACGAAGATTGATTGGGCAGTAAAGGCGGAAAATGTGCCCCAGCCAGTGATGGTATTTTTGGATGAAAAATTGCTCCGCTCCATTCTGTGCAATCTCCTTTCCAATGGCTTAAAATATTCCCCAGCCGGTGCCAAAGTGGAAATGCTCGCTTTGGTAGAACCATTCCAAGTAGTTTTGCGCATCACCGATACCGGGATGGGCATTGCCCCCGCCGACCTATCGCGTTTGTTTGAGGCATTCTATCGCACGGAAGAAGCCCTCAAGCTGCCCGGATCGGGACTGGGGTTGACCGTGGTCAAAAAATGCGTAGATTTACATAGAGGCACCATCACTGTAGAAAGTCAACTGGGGTTAGGTAGTATATTTACTGTCACCCTCCCCCAAATGACAAACTTTGGTGTATAATTTAATTACTCAGTGGTAGCACCCCCTCCCAGGTGTGGAAGCATAACAACCAGATAAATTATCGGTTTGGCAAAGAGAGGGGTGTGCGTAGATCGGTTTTAGCAAAATAGTTCTGACCGGATATTTCCCCAAAAATTTGAGGCGAAATATCCGGTAAGGCACATATATTGTTTGCGGTTGAAAATAGCTTCTGGGGAAGCTCAACCGAAGATATCAGTAAACCCCGAGAGGGGCTTCTTTTGAGCAAGAAAACCCGATGAAATGGTTTTTCGCAAAAGTTATCTCAGGCGGTTGGGCCTGGTTATGGCTACTAATGGGAGCGATCGATAGAAGAAAGGCAGAGCCGGAGCCGGGGACGGGGAGATGGGGCGACTGGGGGAAGGGGAAGAGGGGGAAGATGGGGAAGAGCCCACACTCCCCACACTCCCCACACTCCCCACACTCCCCACACTCCCCACACTCCCCACACTCCCCACACTCCCCATCAGAGTCCCCATTCGCAGTGGCTGACGCTGTGGGGGATGCCCTGATGTGGTGGGGGGAGGACGGGAGCCTGCTCTATGCCAATCGGGCGGCATGTCAAATGTTGGGTGTAGTTCCCTCCTGCCTTTTCCGCGTCGGGGGGCTGGACCTTCCGGTGACCCAGGTGTGGGATGTGGAACTAGACTTGGACGAGGAATCGTGGCGGGCTCGGTGGCGGCAAATCCAGCAGCCACAGAGGTTTGAGGCGCCGAACCAGAGCTATAATCCCGTTACTTACCAGACAACTTACCGCTGCCATAATGGGAAGCCCTTGGCGGTAGCCATAACTGCTCAGTTATGGCATTGGCAAGGTTCCGACTGGGTTTGCACAGCGGCTCGTTTACGCATTCCGGATCAGAGCGATGCCCATATAGGGGCGAAGAGCGAATCGCCCTTATATGGGGCAAATGATTACGATGATGATTGTGAATTAGCTTTGTGCTGTTCTCCGGCGTTTATCTTTCACCAAGACCTGAATTTGTACTACCGCTGGAGTTTGAATAGCATTTGCGGGCTGACGGCGACGGATGTGGCGTGGAAATCCGAGTGGGAAATTTTTGCCCCGGAAGATGCGGAACGGCTGGCGGCAATTAAGCGGCGGGTGTTGGCAACGGGGGCAGCGGTGAAGCAGGAGACTTTTGTAGAAATTAACGGCCAGATTTGCTACTGGGACTTGACGGTACATCCTAAGCGCAATGTGTGTGGGGAAATTGTGGGTATTGTGGGCACGGCGGTGGATGTGACGGAAATGCGCACCCGGAGCAGCCAGCTAGAAGCGATGTTTATGGGAACTCTCGATGGCATCGTGATTTTGGATGATGAGGGTATTTGTTTGGATGCAAATCCTGCGGCTTGTGGGATGTTTGGCTTGGAACTGGGGGCGCTGCGGGGGCGGCATTTGAAGGAGTTATGGTTTTCTGAGGCGGCAGAGCCGATGTGGCAATGTTTCCTCCAAGGGGATGAGACGCTCAGGGAATGTGTGTTATGCCGTCCAGACGGTACGCAGCGGATTGTAGAGTATGCGGCTACGGCCTATTTTCTGCCGGGTAAGCATTTGGGTGTGATGCGGGATGTGACGGAGAAGATTCTGGCTTTGCAGGCTCTGCGGCATAGTTCGGCGCGTTATCGTGCGATCGTGGAAGACCAAACAGAGCTGGTTTGTCGTTTCAAACCTGATGGAACGCTGACTTTTGTTAATGATGCTTACTGTCGCTATTTCCAGACGCAGGCAGAGGCAGAAATCGGTAATAGCTTTTTAACTATAGTTGCTCCAGGAGAAGTAGAGCGCGTGTTAGAGCATTTGGCAGAGTTGACGGTGGAATCTCCCGTGGGAAAAATCGAGCATGAGGTGATTCTGCCTAGTTCAGAGGTGCGAATTCAGCAATGGATCGATCGGGCTCTGTTTGACGAAGCGGGCAATGTGGTTGAGTTTCAGTCTGTGGGCAGGGATGTGACCGATCGGGTGCAAGCGGAGCGGGCTCTGCGGGAGCGGGACGAACTGCTCGCAGCGATCGCTGCCAACATTCCCGGCGTCATCTTTCGTTGGTCTGTGCAAAAAGATGGCGCCATCTCGTTACTCTACATCAGCGACGGTTTGACAGAACTGATGGGAATAGAACCAGCGGCGGCTTTTGCCAATCCAGATTTGGTGTTGCAGGCAATTCATCCAGAAGACCGCAACCTCTTCTTGGCACACCTGCGAACGACTCAGGAGAATCTCGAACCAGTCCCCATTGAATACCGGATCCTCAGCCCATCATGTGAGTGGAAGTGGGTGCGCCACACCACCCGCTTTTCCCGCTATATGGGAGGGGAGCGAGTGATTGCGGATGGGGTGTTGCTCGATATCCACAGTCGCAAGCAGGCGGAATTGGAACTATACCGACATAAGCAAGAATTCCGCACTCTGGTGGAAAATTCCCCAGATATTATCGCCCGGTTTGATACTCAGATGCGCCACCTGTACATCAGTCCGGCGATCGAATCTGCCACCGGGATAGCGCCTGGGGCATTTCTTGGCAAAACTAATCAGGAGTTGGGAATGTCGCCGCACTTGTCATCCTACTGGGGGAGGGCGATCGAAAAAGTCTTCCAAACCGGCAATCCTGAAGTCATAGAATTTGATTTTGCCAATCCTACGGGCAATCCTACAGACATTCATCGCTACCAATCTCGCTTAGTGGCGGAATTTGCCCCCAATGGTCAGGTAGAATCTGTCCTCAGCGTGACTCGGGATATAACTGACATCAAACGTGCTGAGGAGGCGTTGGTGGAGGAGCGCAACTTCATTAGTGCCATCCTAGAGACTGTGGGCGCTTTGGTGCTGGTTCTGGACTCTTCTGGCCAAATTCTGCGCGCAAACCCTGCCACTGGTGCGATTCTGGGTCAGGGAGAAGCGGAATTGCAAAATAGTTATTTTTGGGATTTTTTATCTTCAGATGAAGGATTGGCATCCGTGAAGGCGGCTTGCGCGCAAGTAGCAGCTACTGGGGAAACTGCGAACTTGGAAACTTACTGGCGTGCCCAGACGGGCAACCGGATCCTGATATCTTGGTCTCTGACGGCTTTGGGGAATGATGCTAACGCGATGGATATTCATTCTCGTGGGGGACACCTGAAGTATATTATCGCGGCGGGGATGGATATCAGCGATCGAGAGCGCACCGCCCAAATCCAAGCCTCCCTAGAACGAGAGCGAGAACTCGGTGAGCTACAGCGGCGCTTTTTCTCAATGGTGTCCCACGAATTCCGCACCCCCCTGAGTACGATTTTGATGTCGGCGCAAATCCTGCAAAACAGTAACCCCCAGTGGTTGAACGCCAAAACTTTGAAGAACTTGGAGCGGATAGAAATCTCTGTCAAGCGTTCCCTCCACTTGATGGAAGATATTTTGACCATTAATCAAGCAGAAACCCGCCGCTTAGAATTTCATCCTCAATCTATCAATTTGACTCCTTTTTGTCGGCAAATAGTAGAAGAAATGCAAATCTTCTTGCCCGACAAAAAACACAATATTCGGTTAAATATTGATTATAATTATTTGGCTAACCCTGAATTTACTAGCCCCGAAACACTTGGGGAAAAATCCCAGGGTCTGCCGCCAGAACATCAGTCTAGTGAAGACAGTTCACCGAATCCTGTGGAACCTGAAAAAGATACATCCCATGATGTGTCTGTATTTCTCGATGAAAAATTACTCCGGTCAATTTTTACCAATTTGCTCTCTAATGCCATTAAATATTCTCCCGGCGGCGGTACGATTTCCTGCTCTGTGGTCGTGGAATCAGAACGGGTGATCATCCGCGTGGGTGATGAAGGTATGGGGATTTCTCCAGAAGAGCAACAGCGCTTATTTGAGGCTTTCTATCGGGGCGAAAATGTGATTGATATCCCCGGTTCGGGACTGGGACTAACCGTGGTGAAAAAATGTGTGGATTTACAGGGGGGTACAGTGGAGGTGAAAAGTGAACTGGGCAAGGGGACAGAGTTCTGCGTCACCTTGCCTCGGCGGTGATGGGGGTTCGAGGAATGGCTTTAGCCCTCTTAAACTGAGATTTTTTTGGGCTGAAGCCCAACTACAAACCTCTGATTGGGCTGAAGCGCTCTAAACCAGGTTCGTAGTAGGGCTTTAGCCCTCTGAAACGGAGATTTTTTTGGGCTAAAGCCCTACTACAAACCTCTGATTGAGTTAAAGCCCTACTAAGAACCTTCTTCATTCAGCCCCAAGTCTGGATCTGTTAAAGGTGCTTTTGGTGATGGCTCGATCGGCTCTGATGTATCCAGAGTGATTTCTAGCGGCGGTGATGTATCTAGAGTGATTTCTAGGGGTGGTGATGTATCCAGTAGGGACTGTTCTTTGGCTTGTCCTTCTAGCGGTGGTGATTTTTCCTCCCCTTCTCTCTCCATTGATTCCCATTCTGGGGTGACTCTTTCTATCTGGTCCCCCCGTCCAAAAGCTCCCTTGCCCAAGTGGAGGCGAATCTGGTCTAATCTCGGTCCATCAGCGGAAACAACAGTGAATTCTAGGTTGTCGTGGTAGAGGGTTTCGCCAACGGCGGGGATTTTTTGGAAATGGTAGAGGATGAAGCCGCCGAGGGTTTGGTATTCGTCGATGAGGGGTAGTTCTAAGTTAAGAAACTCGTTGAGTTCTTCCAAGTCGATCTGGGCTTGCACTAGGAAGGTGAAATCGTCGATCGGGACGATCTCGGGACTGTCCTGGTTTTCTGGTTCGTGGGTGTCGCCGATGATTTGGGCGATGAGGTCGTTGATCGTGACTAAACCGGCGGTTCCCCCGAATTCATCTACTACCATCACCATTGGGCGGCGCGATCGCTGCATCAGGGGCAGTAGTTCACTCAAAAGCATATACTCCGGTACGAAGCGAGCTGGACGCATCCAGGGTATGATGCTGGTATCCGGGGAGCTGGCGGCTTCTGTGCTGACGTTTCCCAGGGATGAGGATGGACTAGAATCACTGTTGCTCGTCCCTGTGGGCTGAGTAGGGCTCATGGCTTGGGCGATGACATTGGCCAATTCTTTAAAATCAATAATGCCGCGAATGTCGTCGAGGGATTCTCCCATGACTGGATAGCGGGAATGACCGTTAGCGGCGACTTCCGCGATTAGATCGTGTAAGGTCGTATCGCTGGAAATCGCCCGGATGCTGGTACGGGGAATCATTACTTCCCCGGCGGTGACTTCTCCAAACTCAAACACGTTGGTGAGTAGCTGTCGCTCTTCGGCTTCTAAGCCGCTGGACTCTCTCTCGGTGGCGACGATCGTGCGCAGTTCTTCGGGAGTGATGCGGTTATACCAGCCTTGACCAGCGTAGCGAATGCCCGCTAAACGCAGCAACATCTGGGTTGATTGGTTGAGGATCCAGATAAAGGGGTTGAAAAAGCGGGCAATAGCTAGACTCGGCGGACCGAGAGCCAGAGCTAATTGTTCGGGATAGAGCAGAGCCACAGACTTGGGACAGAGTTCTCCCAAGACGATTTGCAAATAAGCTACTCCGAAAAATGCTACCGGGATAGCTAGGGAATGAACCATGATGTCACTGATATCTCCGGGTAGGGGTAGCTGCTTAAAAGCTGTAGCGACCAAAGCAGCCATCGTTTTTTCGCCAATCCATCCCAAAGCTAGACTGGATAGGGTGATGCCTAATTGGGTGGCGGACAGCAGGCGATCGATATTCCGCTGCAAGATTTGCACCCTTTTGGCCTGTAGGCGTTGCGTTTGGGTGGCGCCTTCTTCCACTAGGTGGTTGATGCGCGATCGCCGCACCCACACCATTGCAAATTCTGCTGTCACAAAAAAGGCGTTGATGGCAATCAGTCCCAACACCGCAACTAAGCCTAATAAAACATCTGCCCAATCCAAAGCCGCCTCCACCTTGACCAATTGATAATTGATAATTGACAATTGATAATTGATAATTGATAATTGTCAATTATCAATTGTCACTGGGATTTCGTCAATTTTTAATTCCACTTGTCGATCGGGATAGTCGGTCAGGCTCAAGGAGAGCTTTTTCGCTTCCTCTACCAAAGATATGGGGAGGTTTACTTTCCCGCCATAAACCTTGCCATCTGACGGCACCTCTGAGGGTAGTCCCTGAGTAGTAGCGCTCAGAGTTTTACCCCCGTCGTCGGTGACGTTCAAGAAACTGTAAAGAAACTGTACCGCTCTCGTCCCATTGTTCTTTAAGGTGACATCTAGCACCAGGTTATCCCCCTCTTTTTTGACCGATCGTACCGTCATCGTCACATCATCATCCCGGTTTTGAATGGGAAACCGGGGGTCAACAGCGGGCGGTTGATTCTGAGCTGGAGCTGGTTTCGCCGCCGTCTCAGGAGCCTTGGTTTCTACTGGTTTGGGCGGCTGTTTGGGTTTCGCTGGTTCCGCTGGCGCCTTCCCTTCCATGACCGCCTTAATATTTTTGACAATATTTTGCTCCTGCAAAAATACTATCCCCTGTCCCCGAATCAGCCCTTTTTGTGCCGCGTCTCGCTTGCTCGTAGGACTGATTTCTGGTTGGGTAATTTCTTTCAGGGCGTCTGTGCCCAATTTTAATCCCCATCTGGCGCTGACGCTCCCAGCCCCAAACATCATACCCAAAAGCGCTAAGGTTAGGATTACGGTTGGATTTATCTTCATAGTTATTACTGGTTGGTTATTGGTCCGCGAATATCCTGCCTAGATTGTAATTACCTCTCCCCAGTTCATCAATCCGCATGCACAGGCAACTGTGCCTAACCAGGATACTAGGAGCATTACCTTGACAGGGGTGGGGGCGTTAGTCTATAATTAATCCATTGCTAGTGATTACCAGTGGTTTTCCCTGGAATCTATCCTGCGCCCTTGGCCGAGCGGATGAGGCAGCGAACTCATAATTCGCCTCAGAGTGGTTCAACTCCACTAGGGCGCATTTAGTGATTTGTCATTTGTCCTTGGTCATTTGTCCTTGGTTCTTTGGTGACAAGGGACAAGTGACAAGTGACAAATGACAAATATCTATCGTGATGGCGGACTGAGCAGGAGGGAGGAGTTGAAGGGGTTCTCCAAGTCGGGAGTGCGAATAGTCCGATCGCTCATCGATTGCTGCTGCATCAGTTCTCTGTAAAGGTCTTCTACCCGGTTCCCTGCTCCCACCATTTCCCGGTCTGGGTAGAGGACAAAGCGCTCCAATACTTGCCCCCAAAGGGATGTCCTCCAGCCAAAAGTACCGGTCAAGCCATAAAACGCACTATCAAACCGTTCTGGAATCGTTGGCTCGGAAGATCCACTGCTTTGGGCGCGGGCAGTTTCCGTCACCCCGAAGATGCAGGCGAGCAAGACTGCCCCGGCGAGGAAAGTTTTACAATTGCTGGTCATGGTTCGGCACCAATAAATTTTATGCCTATCTTAGCCGAAATTTTCCGCTAATATGGCGAAGGCAGATCCGCGTCTGACGCCGCCAACTAGGTATCATCTAGCGAAATTGTATTTATGACCCCTCCAACCTCTCCTCTTCCCACTAACCTTGCTGCCCTCCGCGCCGAACTTCTGGATTTATTCTGCGATCGGGCTTATCGCGAAGGAGATTTCGTCCTCTCTTCGGGCAATCGCTCCTCCTACTATATCAACAGCAAGGAAGTCACCCTCCACCCCAAAGGTGCCTTAGCTGCGGGTCAGTTAATCCTCTCCATGCTCCCCCCAGACACGGACGCTGTAGCCGGGTTGACTTTGGGCGCCGACCCCTTAGTTACTGCGGTTAGCGTGGTCTCCGCTGGGGAACAGCACCCGGTATTTGCCCTCATCGTGCGCAAAGAGGCTAAAGGTCATGGCACCAGGGCTTATATTGAAGGACCAACACTGGCACCAGGGGCGAAAGTGGTGGTTTTAGAGGATGTGGTGACTACTGGCGCCTCGGCGATGAAAGCGGTGGAACGTCTGCGCGATGCTGGTTATTCTGTAGAGCGGATCATTGCTTTGGTCGATCGGCTCCAAGGTGGAGCCGAATTTTATGCCCAGCAAGGACTACAGTTTCAACCAGTCTTTACCATTACCGACATTCAACAGCGGCGGCGAGAAATTATGGTTGTCAGTTAATCCATTTGTAGGGTGGGCATTGCCAGAGGGCGAAGCATCCGCGTACAGAGTCTGCGGTTAAGATATATAGGTTGACGGCGCGGATGCTTCGCCCCTACCAAATGACAAATGACAAATGACCAAGGACAAATCACCAAGGACAAATGACTAAGATTTAAACCGCCGCTTGATTTCTTTCGCCGCCCGAAGACCGGATAGCAAGGCGCCGTGAACTGTCGCCGGATATTGGGTTGATGTGGCTTCCCCGGCGAAAAATAACCGTTTCCCCACCGGTGCGGCGAGGGTCTCCCGGTCTTCCGTTGTAGCGCCCACGGGAATATAAGAATAGGAACCGAAGGAAAACGGGTCTTGACTCCAGCTAGTTCTCAGCATTTGGACTGGTTCTGGGATATTGGTGCCATACAACCGCCGCAGCACCTCCATCACTTTGGCTTGCAATTCCTCATCAGATAAACTTTCCAAAGATTTGGCAAAACTCCCCGCCGTCAATGCGACTAAGACGGGCTCTCCCCCGTGACGACTGAGGTTGAGGAATAATCCAAAATCCGGCTGTTTATCGCTCACATAACCTAAAAAATCCCGATTTTCCGGCCAGAAGATTTCGGGGAATTTCAAGACTACTTTATTATATACGCCCATACTCAGATTTTCAATCGCATGGCGTTTTCCTAGGGGGAGGTTGGGCGAAAACTTCACCTGATTAGATTTTAATACGCCTAGGGGTAATGTGAGTAATGCCCCATCGGCTGTATATTGTTCGCCGGTGGCGGTTTTTACCTCTACGCCGCTTTCACTCCAGATTACTTCCGTGACTTTTTGCGATAACTCAATCTCTAATCCCGCTGCCAATCCCTGGATAATTTGGTCGTAACCGTCGGGAAAAATGTAGTCTTCTCCATCAAAAGCCTCATCATCATCCACATACCACAGGGAAAGATTATCTAAGTCAGTGCCGTTGTCCAGTTCTATCTCATAGTTCATATACCATTTGAGGATTTTTTCCATTTTTGGTGATGGCTTTTGCTGGCGAATTACCCGGCGCCACCCTTCTCCCACAGATATATCCTCATCTAGTTTATCGGCTAAGTTTTCTACTTCTTCTATGATGTTATCATACAATTCATACGCATCATCTAAAATTGTTTCCGACAATGATTTACCTGTACTGTTATAAACCTGGATATTTTCATAATCTGTCTCTTTAATGTTAATTTTAAATTCTGTGGCTAGGCTGGTGAGGGGATTATCTGTGATACCGTGAATCCAAGCTGCTCCTAAATCCACAGCTAATCCTAGGCTTCTATTTGTATTAATTCTGCCCCCAATGCGGTTTCTTCCTTCTAATATTTTCACGGCAAAACCATTTTTGATTAATTTTCTGGCGGCAGCGATGCCAGCGATACCGGCGCCGATAATGAGAATATTTTTTTCGGTCAATTTTGCCATACTATTATTGGGGGAGCATGAGTGTAAAATGGCGGTGGCGGCGGCCAGTAAAGCTAGTTGGAGAAACTGCCTCCTTTGGGAGCCGTTGTTGTTGAAAAATTCCATATCTTTGGGATTATATAATATTTTTTCTAATCTGTCAATAGCAGCCAGAAGATTATTTTTATTATGGGAAGCTGAGGCTGGTCTTGTGTTGCATCTAGATTGATTGATAGCTAATGTGGATGATTTACAGCGTTTTGCCCGTCTATGCGGTACAGTCCCTCACCCCAAACCCCAAGAGCCAAAAAGGGAGAGGGGTTTTGATAATACCGCATCATTTCGCTAAGTGCTGTATGTCATCTGGAATGGGGCCGCCACGGGGGCTCGCCTCTACATGATATATGTAAAGGCACGGCGTCATGGATGACGCCGTGCCTCTCAGGATGCTAGTTTTTCATCAAGAGGGTTAACTTTGGGGAACTGGTTCTTTGGCGAGGAATTTTTCCAGTTCTATGAGGGCGTCAGCATCTACTTTGGTCTGCATGGGGCAGAATTTGGGGCCGCACATGGAGCAGAATTCGGCGGTTTTGTAGATGTCTGCGGGGAGGGTTTCGTCGTGGTATTCCCGCGCTCGATCGGGGTCGAGGGATAGTTCAAACTGGCGGTTCCAGTCGAAATTATACCGGGCGTGGGAGAGTTCGTCGTCCCGATCGCGCGCACCCGGACGGTGACGCGCAATATCCGCCGCATGGGCCGCAATCTTATATGCAATCAAACCATTGCGCACATCTTCCTCATTGGGTAAGCCCAAATGCTCTTTCGGCGTCACATAGCAAAGCATCGCCGTCCCATACCACCCCGCCATCGCGGCCCCAATGGCGGAAGTAATATGGTCATAACCAGGGGCAATATCCGTCACCAAAGGACCGAGGACGTAGAAAGGCGCCTCGGAGCATTCTTCCATCTGCTTTTTGACGTTAAACTCGATTTGGTCCATCGGCACGTGTCCGGGACCTTCCACCATCACCTGCACGTTATGTTCCCAGGCTTTGCGGGTAAGCTCGCCGAGGGTTTTCAGCTCTGATAGCTGAGCGTCATCGGAGGCGTCGTGGGTACAGCCGGGACGCAGAGAATCCCCTAAACTAAAAGAGACATCATACTTTTTAAAGATTTCTATGATGTCTTGGAAATGGGTATATAGGGGATTTTGCTTATGGTGGTGCAGCATCCATTTGGCAATGATACCGCCACCGCGAGATACGATACCGGTGATGCGGTTTTTCACCAAAGGCAGGTACTGAATTAAAATCCCGGCGTGGATGGTCATGTAATCCACACCTTGCTGGGCGTGTTTTTCAATCACGTGCAGAAAGTCATCCGCCGTGAGGTTCTCCATCCGTCCGTAAACGCTCTCTAGTGCTTGATAGATGGGCACTGTGCCAATGGGAACGGGAGAGGCGTTGATGATGGCGGTGCGAATTTCGTCTAAATTGCCGCCGCCAGTGGACAAGTCCATCACTGTATCGGCACCATATTTAATGGATGTCCGCAGTTTCTGCAATTCCTCTTGGATGTCTGAGGAGTTGGGCGAGGCGCCGATGTTGGCGTTGACTTTGCATTTAGACGCAATGCCAATGGACATCGGTTCTAAATTGATGTGGTTGATGTTGGCGGGGATAATCATCCGTCCCCGCGCTACTTCTTCCCGAATTAGGTCTGGTGGCAGGTTTTCCCGCGCCGCCACATAGTGCATTTCTTCGGTAATTACACCCTGACGGGCGTAGTGCATTTGAGTAACATTACTCTGCCCTCGCCGCTTAGCAACCCATTCTGCTCGCATATTTGGTTTCCTCTATTAAGAGCTTTCCTCCGCCGGTATTACCCGGTGAAGGTGGAGCGGCTACACTGCCCTATCCACCTTCATTTCAGGTTCTAAGGGTATCATCTCAGCCCAAATAACCCGGGCACCCCTAGCTAGACTTGTCATTATATCATTGATTTGCCTGCTGGCTACCTGTAATTATGCTTCCTCTGCTGGGACTGGGAGACGGGGGGACTAGGGGACTGGGGGACTAGGGGGACTAGGGGGAGTGTGGGGAGTGTGGGGAGTGGGGGGAGGGTGGGAGGTGTGGGAAGTGTGGGAGGTGTGGGGAGTGTGGGAGGTGGGGGG